>CAYNFH010000128.1:0-19333 GCA_964396385.1 uncultured Chthonomonadaceae bacterium
CCCTATCACTCGAGTCGCTATATGGAGCGGAGCGTCCAGCAACAATGAGCTGAGTTACGACGTACGGCGAGGGGGAGCGCTTCTGGCACGCGACATCTGGTACGAGGGCGCGCCGCCAGGCTTTATGCGCTGCGGCGACTCCGGCACGTTTACACTACACGGCGCGGAGGTGGCGGCCGGAGACCCGAATCACGGCGGAACCGGCGCCGGCCGCCCGACCATTGACGTGGACGGCTTCCGCGGCCGCCTGACTTTCCTGACCACCACCTTTGCCGCGCCTACCGAGCAGCTCGTGGTCCGCGGCGGCGGTCCCGAAACGCGGGTCCTGATGATAGGGCAGGGCAACCGGGATGACTTCCTGGTGAACGAATCTCCCACGGCGCACGCGGCCCTGATCCAGAGCGTGAAGTATACGTCCGGCGGCGGCGCTACGCCCGTGGCGGACCGCGGAACGGCCGGCGCCGCCTTCCTCCGGGAGATGCTGGCCCAGACGCGGAGCGCGCGTCCCCATCCGGATTCTCCCGCTCCGTCCGGCGTCACAGACCTGCGACTCTATCGGGTGACGGTAACCAACGCCACCGTCTGCCTGCATGTCCGTCCGTAGTCACCCGGAAAGAGAGAAACCCGCTATGACCGTGGAACCGCATTCCCTGTGGAGCGTGTACGAGGGTTGGGAGGGCTACAACACGAGTCTCGCGCGCGCCATCGAACCCCTCACCGAGGAGCAGCTCGCGTTCCGCGCCGCGCCGGACCAGCGATCCGTAATCGAGCTCGGCCGCCACATCGCGCTGGGCCGCCTCAACTGGTTCGTCCGCATGCCGGCTCCCGGCAGCCTGGAGCTCGCAGCCCGGATACCCGAGTGGAGGGTGGATCCGGACGGCAACCGGCACATCGTTGACGAGGCGGTCTCAGCCGACAAGGCGACCGTACTGCGCTGGTTCGCGGACACCTGGAGCATGGTCGAAAGGACCCTCAACGAGTGGACCGTCGCGGACCTCGCCCATACGTACCGCCACACCTACCGAGGCCAGACCTATGCCATCTCCCGCCAGTGGACCATCTGGCGCATGATGGCTCACGACATCCACCACGGCGGGCAGCTAACCCTAGCGCTCTACCTCCAGGGGATTGTCCCCTTTGAGCTCGGCGCGCTCGGAGGCCACCTGACCGAATCGCCGCTGGCCGACCCGCCCTCCTAGCATCAGGAGATCGCTGCTAGACTGAGCGGGCCGTGGGGCGGGCGCTCGCCGCGACAAAGCGGTAGTCTGGCAGGTCATATCCCACGCCGACCGGGAGCGGATTCGAGGACCGGTCCGTTGCCCGGCCGGCTTCCGCCATCAGCCGGTCCGCCTCTTCGGGCGCAACTCCGAAACGTGCTGCAACGGCGCGTATGCGGCGCGCGAATGACGGATGGCTGGAGATGCATTCGACAAGATGGGGCAGCTCTAGACGACTTCCGTTCAGCCTCGCGATGGCGGCGTACAGCCGCATGGCGGCCCGCGGGTCGCCCGACAGCTCTGCCCCCAGGGCGTCCGCCTCAAACTCCTGTCTCCGCATGAGGGGCGAGCAGACGATCATCGCAAGGGGGCCGCCCAGAATCGCCAGTGCCGCAAACCCCAGATGCCCCACCAACACCTCCCACGCTCCAAACAGAGCACACGGCAGCATCAGCCCAAAGAACGCATGTACTCGCTTCTGCACGTGCTGGAGCTTGAGATGCGCCAGCTCGTGGGCGACAAGCGCGTCCACCTGCTCCTTTGGCAAGTAGAGCAACGCGGGCCGGGTGAGCACCACGGCGCCGCCGGCCGTCGCGAGGCCGTTGGCCCGGACAAACCGGCCGTCAGTTACCTGGAAAGTCGCCACGGTAACGCCCGCCGTATCGGCGAGCTCCCGAAAGCGATCCAGCAACTCTCCGCCTACAAGCGTGCGCGGCTGCCCGCGTACGAGCTGGATCACGACCCACAGGACCCCGTTGAGAGCCAGGAAACCCGGCAGCAGCCACTTAGTGATGATCCCAAAGCTGTGCAGAGGGGAGGTCGCGCTCGCCCTCCCCGTGACAGCCATATAGACCCCGAGCCCTCCTCCACATATCGCTATCGCAATGGTGAACCAGGCCGGAACCGGCGTCCTGGCGGGCGGGCAGATGCCGCCTTGGCTTCGCAGATGCAGGCGCAGCAGGAATCCGAACAGATAGACCAGGAGCGGCGGGCCAACAAGCAGAAAGAGCCGCGCCACGAACTGCGCGGTCGATGGGAGGGGGAGCAGAGTAACCAGGAAGGCCATTCGGAGGACGATTATCTCGAACAGCCACACTACGGCGAACAGCAGGCTTCCCCACTTAAGGGCCCTGTTCGTAATCCCACCTCGGCCCACCGTGGCGCCGCTCAAGCCCAACAGGTAGAGCGCGAGCATCGCGCCCACGCCACCGCAAAGCGTCACCACGCCGATGGCCAGGCGGCTGGCCACAAACGAGCGCGTGAATCCGACCGTGATCCGCGAAGGGAAAGGAGGAGAGTCCGTATCGCACGCCAGGACCCAAATCTCCATGGCTGCATTGCCGGCGTCGGTCCAGCCGCGGAGGCTCCCATGCGAGGAGATGGGCAGGCCGGAGGTGAGAACGCGCAGCTCCGCACGCGAGGCTCCGGCACTCTTGAGCGCTGCCACAAGGGCTGGCCAGGGGATCGACTCGACCCTGATTCGCTCATGGCGGTGGACCCCCGCGACGGAGGCGATGAGGCTCTCACCGGCGTCCGAGACCCGGCGGGACAACAACGGCCACTGAAGCAGTCCCGCGCATTGCGTGGCTACGGCAAGCGCCTTCTCCTCGCCCCAGGACGCCGGAACGGCAAGCTGGATGGAGCGGGATCCGTTGAAGCCGAACCCGATAGTGAGATGTACGCGATCGGCGTTGTCCGTGAGGCGCCTGAAGCGATCGCCGGTGTCATCCAGAACGTGCCGGTCGATGACGGCGGCAGCGCGGCGGTGCAGATCGTCCCAAGGGACGTGCCGCTCCTGCGGGAGCTGAGCCACCGCACCGGCCGAAAGCATCCACAGCAGAACGGCCCATCCAAGCGGTCTCTTCATCGTCGGCCTCGCTGCAAGCCATATTTCGATTCCAGCATACCAGACCATTGGGCCAACAGGACGACCGCCCGAGCTCAATTCCATGGCAATGAGCTATGCGACCGGCGGCGGTCGCGCAGCTCACGGGTCAACCCGGTCGAGGCGGCGCGAGGAGATAGCTCGTGCTCCGGCCGCCGGCCGGCCCCTCTTCCATGAGGCCCTTCCCGATCAGGTCGTGAATATCGCGCAAGGCGGTATCGTGTGAGCACTTTGCCATCTTCGCCCATTTGGTTGTGGTGAGTTTGTCCTCGAAGCCATCGAGCAGCCTATTGATCACAAGCCTCTGGCGCTCGTTTACGAAGCCGTCCGGCACGACGTCCCAAAACCGCGTCTTAGCGACCACGGCGTCAAAGATACTCTCCGCGCTTAGAATGCCGCGATCGAGGCAGCCCAGGAACCAGCGCATCCAGGGTGTGACGTCCAGGTCTCCTTTCTGGCTCTCCTCCAGGATCTCGTAGTACGCGTTTCGCTCCTTGCGTATCTGCGCGGACATGCTATAGAACCGCTGCGCCGTCCCTTCCGCGCACGCGAGCGCCATTTCCGCGACGGCCCGAGCGATCCGGCCGTTCCCATCGTCGAACGGGTGAATCGTGACGAACCAGAGGTGAGCCAGTGCTGCCTTCAGCACGGGATCGAGCGCATTGGGCCCATTGAACCAGGCGAGGAACGCGGCCATCTCCGCCTGGATACGTGATGCCGCGGGAGCCTGGTAGTGGACGCGCTCGCGGCCTACTGGACCGGATACAACCTGCATCGGACCCTTAGCATCATCTCGCCACGCGCCCACGGTGATGCGGAACATACCATTGCGGCCGGAAGGGAACATGGCGGAGTGCCAACCGAACAGCCGCTCATCCGTAAGTGGCTCTTCAAACCGCTGCGTGGCGTCGACGATCATGTCGACAACGCCCTCCACGTGGGGACTTGCTGGCGTCAGGGCGCCGACGTCCAGTCCCAGGCGGCGGGCGATGGAGGAGCGAATCTGCTCTCTGTCCAGGCGCTCGCCTTCGATCTCGCTGGACTTCTGCACCTCGTCGGTCAAAGCCTCGAGCGCCGCATCCTGCGACCTGCGGAAACCGAGAGCCTGGACGCGTCCCGCGAACAGCCCTTGCCGGTGCCGGCTGGAGGCGAGTGGTCCGGCCAGCGCTTCCATATTCCAGCGGAACCGGGGCCATTCCGGAAGCTCGTAAATGTATCGGGCGGAGACATGGAGCATCATGCGTAGATTATAGCCCGTAATCTACGCACGGGCGCGTAGATTACGGGCTACATTGGTCTCGATTCAGGAGCGGTGGCCGAACCTCAACGTGCAAGACCCGGCCACTGCTCTCCGACGGTCTGCGCGAGGTAGCGGCCTCCGCGCTCGACGGTCTGCTTGAGCGCTTCATCAAGAATCGTCTCCTGCCGCAGCGTAACCGGTACCAGCGCACAGTAGGCCAGGAGCAACACGCAAACCGTGGGTACCGCCAGCCCGCGTAGCCCCCGGGTCAGCCCCACGGAGAGCGGAACCCGCCACACCAGGCTCAGGATCCCAACCGCCAGCAGCAGTGCGCAGGGCAGGACGGCCGACGCCGTCCAAAGCGACATGGCGGTAAGCTTCGCCACCGCCGCCATTCGGCCCTCTCCCATGGAGGCGGCTACTATTTGGGTCAGAGGTCCGAGTGCGCCGCCGGTTTCGCGAACGAAGGCCCAGCCCACGAGCGGCGCTGCCGCCAGAATCGCGATGACCGCGGTTAGGCGGGAGGAGCGGGCCAGCCCGTGACCGGCCCGGATCTCACGGCTGCGGCCAACCAGCGCCGCAGCGGCCCCAAGCGCCAGGACCCAGAACGCACTGGATAGCAGAAGGACCGCCGCCATCCACCAGAGCGCGAGCCTGACCGGCGTATTAGCGGCGCCCGAGCGGACGGCGGACACGACGATAGCGCGCGCCCGGTTCCCGGCTGCCAGCTCCTCATCCACAAACGACGTCTGTTCCGGGAAGCCTATCCTCCGCAGGTACGCATCGAAGGTCTGCGCGCGCTCTGCAGGCGCAATACTCCGCACGGGCAAGGCCGCTCCGCCGGGCCGCGACAGGGCCGACAGGAACATCTCCCGACCTATCAGGGACCCGATGACCATGGGAGACCGCGCCCGCAGCAGCGCCCCGCACCTCATCACGCTGTCCCCGATGGCAAGTCCCTCCTCCAGCCTTCCCGCCTGCTCAGCCTCCACCGCCCTGGCTACCGCAACAATGCCTGCAACGCGAAGCTCACTCAGGTGGGGGAGAAGGACGGCACCCGCCCGCGCCATGCGGGGCAGAGTGCCCACGGCGCCAAAGGCCTCGCGGCACATCTTCCATTCGGCTTCGATCTCATCGGTCGTGTAGGCGTTCCAATCGAGCACGGCCGCCGCGCGGCGCAGCGCTTCCAACGCCTCTGCGTCGCGGTGCCCGGCGAACAGGCCCACGGCTCGCATCATGGGGAAGTACGCGTTGTCAGGGTCCAGCCGCTCGCCCTCGGACCCAAATCGGTCAAACGCCGCCAGTTCCTCCGGCGTGTTGACCTGTGGACCGCTGGGCTGTTCGGCCGGCGCCGTGTTCGAGACTACCGCATACAGCTCGGGTCGCAGCACACGTACCTGCCTCAAAGTTGAGAATCGGAGCAGGGCGGCGTATGCCGCGGGCCGGTCCGGAAAGCGCTCCGCCAGTTGTCTGAGTCGCTGGAGCCTGTCTCCCGATTCCACACCGGCGCCGGTAGGGTTCTGGATGGCGTAGGCGAGCTGGATCTGAAAGTCGTCCGCATCTCTGGTGGCGGTCTCACGGTATCGCCGCATCGCGTAATCCAACGATGGGGCTCCTCCGCCCGTTAAGTCCTGGCTCCAGGCCGCGCGCGTCTGCTCCATCGGAAGAACCAGCGCTATCTGCGAGCGTACCAGCCGGCGGGTAGCCGGCCAGATGAGCAGCGCCGCCAGCACCCCCACGCAGAGCCCGACCAGCCGGGCGCGAAATCTCTGTCCACTGTTCATGTCGATTGTCCTCGAACCACCCGCCTGTTCGCATTCCGCTACGGAGCGATGGATGCGACGTCGCCTCCGATGGTTCTGGCAAGACCTCCAACGGCTACAACAACCCGAGCCCCCGCGTCTGAAGGCCGGTTGGCGCTCACGCTGCCAGGCGCGGTCAGAACCTTAAGGAGAGCCAGCGTGAGCAAGAGAGAGCAAATGGCGGCGGACACGGCCGGGCGCATCCCCGCCCAGACCGGATGCCAGAACGGTTCCGCTTTGCGGAGGGCGGCGTGGATGCGCGCGTCGAAGCCTGCCGAGACCTCCGGGACCGGCAGCGCCTTCAGACCATCCCGGAGCGCCGCCTGCGCCTCCGGCCCCAACCCCACCCTCTGTCCTCTATCTCCACGCATGAACCGCCAGCTCCCCGTACCTCAACCCTCATCCCGCCTATACTTCCGCCGTCTCCCGCGCTGCCTGCTCCCACAGCTCCTGAAACTGGGCCCGCGCGGCGTGCAGCCGCCACTTCACCCGGCCGACCGGGATCTGCAGCACCTGCGCTATCTCTTCGTACTCCAGGCCCTCCAGCTCCCTCAGGATCAGCATCGCGCGCATGGGGGGCGTAAGGCGGTCCAGCAGGACCTCCACCAGGGCTCGGCTCTCCACCGTCTCCAGGCCGGAATCCTCCCGGGCGGCCGCCTCGGGCGCTGAATCGAGAGGCAGCTCCCGCGACCAGCGCGAGAGCCGTCGCCTGTCCAGGCAGATCCGGACTACGATCCGGTAGAGCCAGGTGTAGAACCGCCCATCGCTGCGGTAGGTGTGCAGGCTGCGGAAGGCGCGCACAAACGCTTCCTGCGCGACATCCTCGGCTTCATCCGGGCGCCTCAGCACGTGGGCGGCCAACCGGACGACGCGGTGCCGGTACCGCGCGAGCAGCCAATCGATCGCCGCCGCGTCGCCGCGCCGCGCCCTCTCGATCTGGCCCTCCTCCTCCCGGTCCACCGCCACGTTCTCACGAACAGCCATGGACCAGCAGCGCGCACCCTCCTCCGGCATTCCCTGCCTCCTCACCCATTGAGACGTGCGAACAGGACCGCGGAGTTAGCTTGAGTCTGAAACAAGATGGATCGGCGGTGAGGGTCGGCTAACACCGCCGCGCGGGGATCACTTGCGGAACACGAAGATGTGCTGGCGGGGGAGGACCTCGATGGTCTTCTCCGGCTTGAGCGGGAAAAGCGCCATCTCCTTGCGCACCTGGGCCTGCGTCATCTTGTGCAGCGGCTTGATGGGAACACTCGGATCCTCGCCCCGGTACTCCACCAGCACCAGCCGCCCGTGCGGCTTCAGCGCCCGCACCATCGCCCGGGTCATCTCGTAAGGGTGGTCGAACTCGTGGTACACGTCCACGAGGAGCTCCAGGTCCATGGAGGAGGGTGGGAGCCTTGGGTCCGTGATGGTCCCCAGCACGGGCACCACGTTGCGCACGCCCTGCTCGCGCATCTTCTGGCGGATGATCTGGAGCATCTCCGGCTGGATGTCCTCCGCATAGACCTTGCCGTTAGGCGCTACCATCCGCGCCATGGGCAGCGAGAGGTAGCCGCTTCCCGCGCCGATATCGGCCACCACGTCGCCCGGCTTCAGCTTCAGCGCCTTCAGCAGCATCGAGGGCGCCTCCTCCGCCTCGCGCTCCGGCCGGTCCAGCCAGTCCGCCGCCTCGTGCCCCATCACCTGGGCGATCTCGCGGCCCATGTAGAATTTGCCGATGCCGTCCGGGTCGTGCTCCTGCCGGTACTGATATAGCGGCGCCGGCGGACTCTGTCCGGGGGCTGCCCCCGCGGTGATCCAGCCTGCCAGCGCCAGAGCCAGCAGCCCGATTCCGATCCCCTTCAGCTTTTGCGTTCCGCTATTCCTTGGCATTGATCTGTGATCTCGCTTCCGCGCCCAGCGCGGGCGAGTAGAGGAACATACGTTCGTATACACCGCTGGCGCCGAAAACCTCGAAGTTGCTCAGGACCCGCAGCGTTATCTCGTTACGGGCGCCCGGCCTGACATAGGGCGTCACGTCCAGGTCGAGCTCATGGGGCCGGGACCAAGGGACCAAGTAGGGCCGATGTCCGGCGTATTCGCCGTTTACCCACAGCCACACCTCGCTAACAACCGCGGGCGCCAGCAGGCGGACCGGTTTGCCGGCGGCGGAGTCCGGGACATCCACGCTCATACGGTACCAGCCGATACCTCGCTCCGGATGGCCCTCCCGGTCCTGGTGACCCTGCGTCTCCCATCCGGCCGTCGTGCGGACCCGCTCCCAGGAAGAGTCTGCAAAGGCCGGCTCAAACCAGCCCGCATAACGGCCGTCGTCGTGCGGATCCAGCCGGAAGCGCGCCGTCTCCGGGAGAAGCGCCACCAGCCGTCCCTTGCTGCCCTCGATCCGCTGCGCCAGGTCCTCCATGCGCTTCTGCTCCCACGCGACCCCGTAGGCGGGATACGGATACCAGCCCATAAAGGGCGTAACGGTGTGCATCTCTGCCTTGAGCGCGATCATGTGCGCGCAGCGCTGGGCGGCTTCTCGAAAGTGACAGACCCGCTTCGCCGCCTCCAGTGCCACGTAGTCGCGCAGATGATCGTACATGAGCCGCTCTAGATGCACCCGGGTCCTCTCCGGCTCGGCCGTGGCAAGCTTCTCCGCCTGTTGCATGCTCGCGTCCAGGGCTCCCATGAGACCCGGCGTGAGGATAGGGTTCAGGATCACGTCCTCGTGGCCGTGGACCTCCGCCTGCTCGAATGCGCTCTCCAGCGCGTCATAGTACGCCCGCATCGGTCCGGCCGCGGGCCCGAACCACCGGCTGAAGTAGTCCGACAACAGCGCGTCGACGTCGGCCTGGGCGTTCCATTCCAGGGCGGAGCGGACCAGCCGCGTCGGGATGCCGCTCATGGACCAGTCGTCTTCGTCCTCATCGTCGAAGCCGATGACGCCCCACTTCGCCAGCAGCGGGATGCAGCGCCGGACGCGGTGGACCACCGGCACGAGCGTCCCTTTGTTCACCAGCAGCGTATTGTTGTAGCCGTACACCCACACCTTATCGCATACACGGGTCCATTGGCGTATCATCTCTCCCTGGCGGCGCATCTGCCAGCAGCCCGGATCGTCATAGGCGTGGATGGTGCACGCGCCGATGTTGGCGAACATCACCACCAGGTTGTGACGGCGGTTGAAGTCCGGCAGGTCCGGCGCCAGCTCGCGGTTGCTGTAGCCGTTGGTGGCGATGCGGAACTCTGGGTATTCCCGGTTCACGCCCTCCAGGATCTGGTTCACGAAGTAGAACCACTCCTGGCTGGTGGAGGACTCCGGCCACGGATCGCGGTCGTTGGAGCCGTATCCGTCAAAGGCGGAGGCCATGGCGGTGCAGCGGGGGCAGTAGCAGCGGGGAGCGCCGTCGTCCGGAGAAAAGGCGGCTACGCGCACGCCTTTCCGCGCCTCCGCCTTCAGGCGCTCGACCATCGCCTCGATCATTCCCGGGCTGGTCATGCACGCCATGTGGTCGTCCCGGCTGCCGTCCTTGCGCATGGCGAACCAATCAGGGTGGGCCTTGAACTGGTCCTTCGGGAGGAGGTCCGCCAGAGTTCCGTCTCCTGGCACGCCCACCCAGCGGGCCATGCGCGGATTCAGGAAGTGATGGATCTTCCACTCATCGCGCTCCTGACCCTCCGTGCCCGCATGATGGTCCCAGAACTCCCGGAAGAGGAAGCTGGGCCGCTCCTCCAGGTTCAGCGGCGGGAGCGAAATGGTGGGGCTCCGGGGCACAACTTCGCCAAAGGGTCCCGGGATGAACCACCGCACGCCTAGCCTGTGCAGCAGCTCCACCACGGCGTAGCGCGTCCCGAGGTACGGCTCCGTGTCGTTGCCTGCCAGGATGAGGCGGTCTCCGGACGTACGGATGCAGAACCCCTCTTCCTTGAGCGCGGCGGTCCGGCCTTCCGGGATGTGCAGGCCCGGGACGGCGTCCGTCAGCCGGCTCCGGCCCACCAGTATCAGCCGCCCCGTCGGCGTCTCGGTATCCGAGACAATGGGCAGCCGGGCGCCGCTGATCCTCTCCACGTACGTCTGGAGCTCCCTTGCGGCAGTCCGGGCGTTCTCGCTCGCGGCGGCTGCGACCACGATGGTGGCGGCCGGACGGCCGTTCTCGGCCAATACGAACGGGGTCTGGCCCGCCGCCCGGGTCCGTATTGAGAGAGCGAACAAGATAAGGAGTGCGGCAGTGACTGCCGGCCTCAGGTGGATAGGCAAGGGAGCCTCCGGGCGGTGATCGTGCGGCTGCGGCACGCTTGATTCCTCTCCGCAGGTTCGCCGCAGCGTGCGCTCGTTCCTGTGTGCGCGAAAGCCGGTATCTATTCAGAAACCGTCAGAGTGAAAAGCAGGTCCTTCACTACGGCTCGAGGGATAATGCTCCTCAATTCCAGATTCCTGTAACTCTCCCGCCAACGCGGCCTCTTAAATTGTGTCGGAATACGGCGCAAGCCGGCTCTTCGCTGAACAATCGGTTGCCCGCGAACGTCGAATCGTTTACAATGGACGCAAGGCGGCTCTGTCCTCCGTCACCCTGGATCGTGTGAATCGCATGCGACTCATCTCAGCAGCCTTGACGCTCCTGTTGCTGGCACCGCTAACCGGCCCCGTTTGGGCCCAGGCGAAGCCGGCGCCCCACGTGGAATTCCTCCGGGACATCGCCCCTATTCTGGACCGCAGCGGCTGTTCCAGCGCGGCCTGCCACGGCAAGTTCGGCGGGCGCGGCGGATTCCAGCTCTCGCTGCTCACGCTCAGCCCGGAAGACGACTACGAGCCCATCATCTATGGCGGCCGCGGCCGGCGCGTGAACTTCGCCCGGCCCGAGAAGAGCCTCCTCCTGCTCAAGGCGACCGGCTCCATCGCGCACATGGGCGGCCAGCGGTTCGCCATCGGCTCGCCGGAGTACAACAGGATCCTCAAGTGGCTCAAAGAGGGCGCGCCGTTCGAGCCCACGGATCCGCGCCTCGTCTCGCTCTCCATCGAGCCGAAGAAGATCGCGTTCCAGAAAGTCGGCCAGAAGCAGAAGCTGCGGGTCGTGGCCCGGTACACGGATGGCAGCGCGCGCGACGTGACGGGCCAGACGGTCTTCCAGTCCACCAACGATGCGGTGCTGCACGTAACGGAGAACGGCGTGGTCACCGGCGGACGGTGGGGTGGGGGAGCCATTCTCGGCAGGTACCTGGGGACCATCGCCGCCAGCTTCGTGACCCTCCCGCAGGCCCGCAGAGGCCCGTACCCTAACCTGCCGGTCAACAACGTCATCGACCGCTACGTCTTCGACAATCTCCGGAAGCTCAACGTCGTGCCCTCCGGCCTTAGCGGGGACTATGAGTTCCTGCGCCGCGTTACGCTGGACACCCTCGGCCGACTGCCCACGCCGGACGAGATCAACGCCTTCGTTGCGGACAAAGCGCTGGACAAGCGGGCCAAGCTCATCGATGCGCTGCTGGACAAGCCCGAGTTCGCGGACTTCCGCACGCTCCGGCTGGCGGACCTCCTCCGCGTGAACCCGCGCAAGCTCTCAAACGCCGGCACGCTCGGTGATCGCGCCGCAGCGCTCTTTTACGAGTGGATCTGGGACGGCGTGAAGGAGAACAAGCCGTGGGACCAGTTCGTCAAGGAGATCCTCACCGCCAAGGGGAGCACCTACCAGAACGGCCCGGCCTGCTTCTACCGCATCGAGCGCCAGCCCAACGACCGCATGGAGAACATCGGCCAGGCATTCCTGGGCGTCCGTATGTCCTGTGCCCGGTGCCATAAGCACCCGTTCGACCGCTGGACCACGGACGACTATTGGAACTTCGCCGCCTTCTGCGGCAAGGTCGGACTGCGTGGCGGCCACCTGTACGATGAGTCCATCATCTACCTGGCCGACGACGCCAAGATCCGCAACCAGTCGGTCACGGGCAAGAACCGGGGGAAGATCGCGCCGCCCACCTTCCTGGGCGATAAGGAGCCCGCGCCGCAGAGCCCGGACATGGTGGAGGAGCTCGCGGACTGGGTGGTCAGCCCGAAGAACCCGTTCTTCGCCCGCGCCACTATCAATCGGCTGTGGTCTTACTACTTCAGCCGGGGAATCGTCAACCCGGTAGATGACATGCGGTCCACGACGCCGGAGAGCGTGCCCGGCCTACTGGACGTCCTGGCGGACGAGCTGGTGAGGAGCCACTATGACGTAAAGCACATCATCCGGCTCATTCTGAACTCGCGCACCTACCAGCTTACCTCCGTGCCCAACAACTCCAACCGGCTGGACGACCAGTTCTTCTCGCGGTACCAGGCAAAGCCCATGCCGGCGGAGGCGCTACTGGACATGGTCGACCAGGCGACGGGAGCGAAAGAGCAGTTCGGGACGCTGCCGGACCGGTCGAACGCCGTCCAGGCGGTCCTGCCCACCTACAACTACTTCCTGAACGCGTTCGGCGAGTCGCACCGGGAGTACCTGGCGGACATCGATCCCAAGCTGGAGCCTACGCTCGTCCAGACGCTCATCATGATCAACTCTCCCTACATCGAGAACAAGATTCGGGGAGGCTCAGCCGTCGCGGAGGTAGTGAAAGAGGCCGCAAACGACGACGATGTTATTAGGACGCTCTACCTGCGCACCTTCTGCCGGCCGCCGACGCCGGTAGAACTGACGCGCGCCAAGACGGTACTGAACCGGCCAGAGACCGCGCCGCCCGCGCCGGGTAAGCCCGCGCCCAAAGCGGGGGTCAAGACGGCGGCTTTTACGCCGGATGATAAGCCCAAATCCGCCCGGGAACAGGCGCGGCAGGAGGAGAAAGAGCTGCGCGACCACGCCCAGGACCTGCTCTGGGCACTTCTAACGTCACGGGAGTTCTACTTCAATCATTAGGTTACAGGTTACGGGTTATAGGTTACAGGGGAAAGGCGAGGAGAGAACGCCGTACGGGTAAGACGTGCTAACCCTCCTGGAACCTGTCCCCTGTAACCTCTGGTGGAGGCAACGATGGACTACAACTGGCTCTGCGACTGCGAGAAGTTCCACCGCCGCGATTTCATCCGCGTGGGCGTGCTCAGCTTCATGGGGCTGTCGATCTCCAAGTACATGGCGCTGGCCGAGACCACCAAGGCCGGCGCGAAGGCCGCGGGCAAGCTTGGCGGCCAGACGGATGGCTCGGCCGACTCGGCCATCCTGATCTGGCTGGCGGGCGGTCCCAGCCACATCGAGACGTGGGACCCCAAGCCGGACGCGCCACTGGAGATACGGGGCAACTTCAAGCCCATCCAGACGAACGTCCCCGGCATTCAGCTATCCGAGCATCTGCCCAACACGGCCAAGCAGACCGACAAGATCTGCGTGGTGCGGAGCGTTACCAGCCCATCGGCCGCGCACGAGATCGGCACCCACTACATGCTCACCGGCTTCCTCCCCCTGCCGGGCTTCGAGGTGCCCAGCTACGGCTCGGTGGCCTCCAAGCTGCTTGGCCCGCGCAGCGCGCTGCCACCCTACATCTCCGTCCAGCAGCCAAGTCCGGATGGGATGGGCGCTGGCTTCCTGGGGGCGGCACTCAGCCCATTCTATCCCGGCGCGGACCCGAACTCCGGCAACTTCCGCGTCCGTGACCTGGACCCGCCGAACGGCATGACCGAGGAGAAGTTCGACCGCCGCCGCGCCCTCCGCGAGGTGGTCGACGCGGCCTTTAAGGCGCACGAGAAAGGGAGTGACCGCGCCCGCGCCGTCGACTCCTTCTACCAGCGCGCCTACTCCCTCATCTCCTCCACGGAGGCCCGTGCCGCGTTCGACCTCAGCAAGGAGCCGGATCAGCTCCGCAACGCCTACGGCAGAACCAACTTTGGCCAGAGCCTGCTGCTCTCCCGCCGCCTGGTGGAGGCGGGCGTGCGGTTCGCCACGGTTACGCTGGGCGGCTGGGACAACCACGTCGACATCTTCAACCAGCTCAGCCGGGGCGTTATGCCGCAGTTCGACCAGGCGTTCGCCACCTTCCTCGCCGACATGGACCAGCGGGGACTGCTCAAGCGCACACTGGTCATCGTGATGGGCGAGTTCGGCCGGACGCCGATCATCAACCGCGACGCGGGCCGCGACCACTACCCGCGCGTCTTCTCGATGGTGCTGGCCGGGGGCGGCGTGAAGGGCGGCACCGTGGTCGGAGCGTCGGACGCCCGCGCCATGGAGCCGGCCTCCGATCCGGTCAGACCGGAGGACATCGCGGCGACGATCTACCACTGCCTGGGCATCGACTACACGCAGAGCATCTCCTCGCCGGAGGGCGTGCGTATCACGCTTGCCCGCGGCGGCAACCATATCCGCAAAGCGCTGGCATGAGCTGTTCACCACAGAGGACGCAGAGGACACAGATGCTGCCGATGAGCACAATCGATATGCGAGGGACAGCACCTTCCCGTCGACCGTACGGCTTATTTCTGCTCTTCTGGCTTTTCTCAGCGATCTCTGTGTCCTCTGTGGTGAGTCCTTCTCTCGCTCAACAGAAACCCGCCCCGCCTCCGGCTAAGGCTAGCCCGGCTCCCGCGGCCAAAGCGCCAACTCCGCCCCAGTCCAAGCCTCCGCAGCCAGATCCGAAATCAGCCATCAGCCCTCAGCCATCCGCCATTCGTTCGGCACCGGACCACCCGCTCGCGGCGGTTACGGCGCTGGCATTCAGCCCGGACGGCAAGCGGCTGGCGGTTGGGACCTTCGGCCAGGTGGTGATCTACGAAACCACCACCTGGCAGCCGGCGGGCGTCTTCCGCGGGCTGGAGGACACGGCCCGCGCCCTCGCTTTCCGGCCGGACGGCCAGCAGATCGCGGTAGGGGATGGGCTGCCGGGCGAGTCGGGGCGCGTGGTCTTCTGCACGGCTGCCGGCCAGTTGGCCGGAAAGTGGCCGGACCAGTTCGAGGACGACGTCGAGTCGGTCTGCTGGAGCCACGACGGCAAGGAGCTCCTGGTCGGCGCGAACGATCATAAGGCCCGCTTCTGCTCCAGCCTGCCGGCCGCCACCGGCAAGGTGCTGGACGAGCACAATGACCGCGTGCAGGCGGTTGCTTTTCCGCCCCAACCGGACACCATCTTTGTCACCGGCGGGCTGGATAAGATTGTCAAGGTCTGGGACGCCAAGAAGGCGCAGACCATCGTCAACTTCGACCAGTGCCAGGCGGGCGTCACGGGCCTCGCCTTCCTTAACAACGGCAATCAGTTTGTGGGCGCGAGCCAGGACGGCCACCTGCGCTGGTGGGGCGTCTATCACGACGACAAGCGCGACGCCTGGGGCGGCTACATCTTCCGCGACATCGGCGCGCACGAGGGCGGGGTGCTGGCGCTGGCCATGTCGGCGGACGGGAAACGGCTCATTACCGGCGGCCAGGACAGCCGGGTCTGTGTCTGGGACCCCAACAACGGCGGCCGGCAGCACGAGTTCAAGGACTCGCCCCAGCCGGTGTACGCCGTGGCGCTCAGCCCGGACGGCAAAGTGGCGGCCGGCGGCGGTCGCGACGGCATCGTACGCGTCTGGGATGTGGACGGAAACAAGCTCACCAACACCATTGTCCCGCCGGCCCTGCCCGCCCCGCCCCCGCCTCCCGCGCGTAAGCACACTCCGGCCAAGAAGACTGGCTCGCGCGCTCACAGCACACCAAAGCACAATCGCAGGAAATGATCGAATTGATCTATCCCCGTGTCGGCGACGGCCGACACTCGGCGGTACGCCACCCAGCGCGGGGCTTCAGCCCCTGCGCCCTTGGTCCTTGCGCAGCCATAGCACTGATCCTATTGGTCTGTTCTGTCTCTGCCTTCGCCCAGATACCCCGCATCAACACGCTCTATCCCATCGGCGGGAAGGCGGGCAGCACCGTGGAAGTGGAGCTGCGCGGCTCCAGCCTGGATGGAGCGCAAGAATTGCTCGTCACCGGAAAGGGCGTCACCGGTGAAGTAGATCCCGGCGGCGCAAAGGGCGATGAGAAGAACAAGGCCATATGGCAGTCCAAGTGCGGTTCCTGCCACGAGCTGCGCTCGCCGGCCAACCGCAGCATGACCCCGGCCCAGTGGGCGGCAACGGTCGAGCGCATGGTCAAGGTACGCAACGCACCACTTTCCGCCGATGAGGCAACCAAGGTCACCCAGTACCTGGTGAGCCTGGCCAAGGCCGGGAAGGTGACCGCTAAGCTGAGCATCGCCCCGGACGCGCCACCCGAGGTGGTGGAGGTCCGCGAGGTATCGCAGCGCGGTGTCTCCACGGCCGCTCTATTCGAGGTCGGAAACCTGCCGGAAGTCACCGGCGTGAACGGCCAGATGAACCAGGCGCAGCCCGTCACGCTCCCCTGCGTCGCCAACGGCTGCCTGCAGAACAACACGGAGCGCCACTTCTTCCGCTTCAACGCCAAGAAGGGGGAGCGGCTAGTCTTCAACCTGAAGGCGTTCCGCTTCAACGACCAGATCCAGATGTTCTTCAATCCCGAACTGCGCCTCTACGACGCCGATGCGAAGCAGATCGCCGAGAACCACGGCTACTACGACCTGGATCCCCTCATCGACTGGACCTGCCCGGCCGACGGCCTCTACGTGCTGGAGGTGCGTGACCTGCTGGGCCGCGGCAATCCCGGCAGCGTCTACCGCCTCACCATGGGATCGCTGCCCTACGAGAAGGCAGACCAGTACGCGGCGAAACCCGCCTCGCCCAAGACCGCGCACTCGGGGTCGCCGCTGGAGTGCGTGGAGCGGCCAGACAACGTTACCCTTCGGCCCGGAGTGGAAACGGCGGTCCAGGTGGTGCTCACGCGGCGAGAGGGGACGCAGGGCGACATCGAGCTCACGGCAGAGGGGCTTCCGCCGGGAGTAACTGCTTTACCATCCGTTATCCCGCCCGACCGCAATGAGGGCTGGCTGCTGCTCGCCGCCGCGCCGGACGCCCAGCCATCAGCGCAGCCCTTCCAGGTGATCGCGGTCGGCCACGGGAAGGACGGCGAGGTCCGGGCGCGCGCAATCCCGCAGGAGTTCTACCGGCTCAACAACGACCCGCGCTACGTGGACCGCGAGGACTCGGTCGTTGCGGTGCGCGGCCAGCCGGACTTCACTGTCGCATTCGCCTCCCAGGACCCCATTCAGGCGCACCCCAAGAAAGGGACGCCGGTTAAGGTCGTGGTGACGCGGCGCGGAGAGTTCAAGGGGCCGGTCACCGTGCGCCTTACGGGACTGCCTTCCGGCTGGGTAGCCAACCCGGAGACGGCCCCACCGGACAAGAGCGTGGTCACGCTGCTCGTGCGTCCCGACGGGAATAATCCCAACCCGTTCCTGAACCGCGATCCCAAGCTTACGCCCACCCGCGCCATCCTGGAGGCGAACAGCGACGAGTTCATCTACGCCTTTGGCACGGCGCTTGTGGTGGGCAAGGTGGATGAGGACGAGAAGGACAAGCCGAGGTAGGTCCGGGCGTTCGGGTATTCAGGTATTCAGGTCCGGACTCCTGAAGACCTGAACACCCATCAGGCTGCTTCCACCGCCAGCGTCCGCTCGTCCCGCAGGGAGGCCAGCCGGCCAAGCTTCCGCTCCGTCTTGTCCGCGTACATCTTCACGTCCGCGGCGGAGAGTAGCGTCGCGTAGTCCGAACCGTCCTCGGGATAGCAGGCGGTCCCGATACTCACCCCCAGGTGCAGGGCGCCGAGCTTGGGGTGGATGAGGCCCGGATCGTACTGTGCCACCGCCTCCTGCAGGCGGCCGCACATCCGCTCTGCCTCCAGCGCGCCCGCGTTCTGCAGCACGATGATGAACTCGTCTCCGCCGTACCTGGCGACGATGTCGGTCTCCCGCACGGTGGACCGGAAGATGCGGCTCAGGTCGCGCAGCACCTGGTCGCCCTTCTGGTGGCCGAAGTTATCGTTGATCGGCTTGAAGCTGTCCAGGTCCATGCAGAGGAGGGCGAAGCGCTCCGGGGGCACGGGAACGGACACGCCGTCCGCATCCGGTCGTGCGTCGCCCTTCGCGCAGCAGCGGTTCAGGTACTGGGTCAGGTACCGAACGTTGTAGAGGTCGGTCAGCGGATCCGTGAACGCGTGGCTCTGTGTGCGGTCGAAGAGCATTCCGTTGTAGACGGCAAGGGCGGCGCGCTCCGCGATGGTCTCCAGGAGCTGGAGGTCGTGCGCCATGAACGCGTCCTCATTGGGATGGTACAGGTTGATGGTCCCCAGCACGTCTCCCTGATGCACCACCGGCACGATGATCGCGGATCGGAGAGAAGTCCACTTATGTGCGTCCACGCTGGACAGCATCAGGTCATCCGGATCATACGGGCCGAGATAGCTCTCCTGCCTCTCGGCAACCCTGCGTGACGCGCTGGCCTGGCTGAATGTCCGGCAGTCGGCGAAGAAGTCCCGGTTCACGCCGATGGCCGCATGGGCTATCAGGTCGCCGCTGTGCTCCTCCCGCAGAAGAAAGAGACAGGCCACGCCCGGCAGGATGGCTTCCAGCTTCCGGCCGAGGATCTCCAGAGTCTCATGCAGTCCCAGGCTGGCGGAAAGCGTCTGCGCCACTTCGTACAGCGCCCAGAGCTCGGAGGAGGCCCGCTGGATGTCCTTCACCGCCTGCGCGGTCTTGCTGGGCGTGCTCTGCTGCCCGCCCGCTTCGTTCGCGAGCGGCCCGTAGCCCTCCGCCGCCATCTGCCGCACCACGTCGTCGATAACCTCGAGAAAGGCGCTCGCGACCGTAGGATCGAAGTGCTTGCCGGACTGCTCCTGGATGAGCGCGATCGCCTTGGCGTGCGTCCACGCATTGCGGTAGGATCGGTTTGACGTGAGGGCGTCGTAGACATCGCAAACGGCAAGGACGCGCGCTGTGAGCGGGATCTCCTCACCTTTGAGCCCCTCCGGGTAACCGCTTCCGTCCCACTTCTCATGGTGGTACTTCACCACAGGCACTACGGGCCATGGGAACTCCACCGGGTCCAGGATGGATGCCCCGATCTCGGGGTGCTTCTTGATCTTGGCGAACTCTTCGTCCGTGAGCCGGCCCGGTTTCAGCAACACGTACTCCGGCACGCCCAGCTTGCCGATGTCGTGCAGCAGCGCGCCGGTCGTCAGTCCTTCGAGGTCGGAGCCGTTGAGTCCCATGTACTTGGCCGTTGCCAGGGCGTAGCGCTGCACGCGCAGGATGTGCTGGTGGGTGTACTGGTCCTTGGCGTCGATAGCCAGAGCGA
>CAYNFH010000129.1:0-9105 GCA_964396385.1 uncultured Chthonomonadaceae bacterium
CCACAATCGGCCCGCCCCTACTCTACCCCGTCAGTCCGTGTCTTTCAGGAACAGCTCCACCACCGGCACGGTGACGTTGGGCTTCTTCACGGGGAGCTGGAGCGTGAGGAGACCTGGCTCCGTGTCGCTGCGGCGCATGGGGACCTCGGATGCGTCGTTCAGAAGCTGCGCGTACTCCACGCGGTCCGCCATCCCGACCAGGTGCAGATGGACGAAGGGCCAGGCGAAGACGTGCAGGTACAGCCGCCGAGTCTCCGGGTTGTAGGTGAAGCGGCAGTCCCGTGGGCAGGCCAGGTCATCCGGCGCCTGGGTGCAGCCGTAGATGGCGCGGCCGTGGCGCTTCATCCATTCGCCCATGCCGCTCAGGCGGTCCAGCGCGCGCTGGTCGAACTCGCCGCGGCCGGTGGGGCCGACGTTAAGCAGGAGGTTGCCGCCCTTGCTCACCGTGTCGATGAGCATCTGGACCAGCATCTCCACGCTCTTCCAGCTCTCCTCATCCCGATGGTAGCCCCACGACCCGCTGAAGGTCTGGCACGCCTCCCACACCACCGGCCGGCCGTTGACGCGCACCCACTCGCGGGGCTGGTACTGCTCCGGCGTCTTAAAGTCCTGGTCAATCTGGAGCCGGTCGTTGAGCAGGATGCCCGGCTGGAGCTCGCGCACCATGCGGATGAGCTCTTCGCTGTGCCACACGTCCTTGCCCTTGCCCGGAAACCGGTCTGAGGGGCTCACGGAGAAGTCGTACCAGAGGATGCTGATCTTCCCGAACTGGGTCAGCAGCTCCCGGGACTGGGCGCGCAGGTACTCTGCGTACCTGGAAAGGTCGCGATCTTTATCGCCGGCAATGTACTCCTCGTTCTCCCTCATGGGATGGTTCCGGTCCACGGTGTAGTGCGGATGATGCCAGTCCAGCAGGGAGTGGTAGAACCCCACGCGCAGGCCGTGGCTCCGGAAGGCTTCCACCATGGGTTTGAGCAGGTCGCGGCCGTAGGGGGTCTTGGTGGCCTTGTAGTCCGTGTATTGGCTATCCCAGAGGCAGAAGCCGTCGTGGTGCTTGGTGGTGACCACGAAGTACTTCATGCCCGCGCCGGCCGCCGCTCTCGCCCAGGCGTCCGGGTCGTACAGGTCGGGATCGAAGTGGCGGAAGTACTTATCGTACGCGGCGTTTTCCAGCTTCTCGTGGCTTTTGACCCACTCGTGGCGGGCGGGCAGGGCGTAGAGGCCCCAGTGGATGAAGAGGCCGAAACGGTCGTGAACGAACCAGGACGTATCGCCGTCAGTCGGCGCCGGCTGGGGTATCAAAGCAGTCTCCTCCGGGAATCCGCGGCTTTGCCCATCAGTTTGGCACCCGAACGAAAACTCCTTTCGGTTGACCCGTCCGGCCAGTCGCCGTATACTGAATCTAGCCGATGGGAGGGGCACGCCCGTGAGCACCGATGTAAGAACTGATTTAACACATTTGGTGGTGAATAAAACGATGTTGCGCCGGATTCTCGAGGAGCAGGACAAGCTCAGTGGCTTCGTTCAGGACCCAAGGGCAACGCATGAGAAACTAATGGAGATGATGCTGGCGGACGGCGTGCGCCCCGATGACAATATTGGCTCCCAGGAGATCCTTCGGATGCGTGAAGAAGAGTAACAGCCGGTGCCGAAGCTATTCTGGGACGCGAGTGCCCTTGCCAAACGCTACGTTCCAGAGAACGGAAGCGCGACCGTCAAGGCTCTTTTTGGTTCGGTCCCTTCATCTCAGATGGTTACGACCATAGTGGGATACGCCGAGACCGTCTCCACACTTCTCCGACACCTCAACCGGCGATCAATCACTTCGGCCACATTTGCGATCGCCAAGTCGCTGCTGAAGGCCGATGTCGTGGATGACCCAGACTTCACGGTGCTATCGGTAGATGATGCGGCCGTGCTCGCGGGCATTCCCCTTATGGAGACACACAACATCAACTCTAGCGACTCGGCGATTCTGGCCCTCTTCCTTCGATATCAAGGAACTGTGGCGACTTCCCCAAACAGTTGCATCTTGGTCGCCTCGGATCGACGTCTACTTGCCGCCGCCTCTGCCGAGGGGCTAACGACTCTCGACCCTGAGAGCACGTCCCCTTCGGACATCACCGCGGTATTGACGGCAGCCGGGCCCTAGCTTTTCGTCGCTGCTCCTCGGTTGAGAGACTGACGATCAGGCGCGCTCTCATAGGTCCTCCCTGTCGCAGCACCCGCGAGGACCGTTTGGATCCGGAGGCTTCATCCAGGTCTGGCCCCATTGGGCGAGGGCTTCTATGATGCAATTGAGGGCCAACCCCTTCTCCGTGAGCTCATACTCCACGTTGGGCGGGATGGAGCTGATTACGGTCCGCCGGACCGCCCCTTCCTCTTCCAGCTCGCGCAGCCGCGCCCTGAGCGTCCGCGGGTTGATGCCGTTGGCGCGCGCGATCTCGTTGAACCGCTTTTTTCCCTCCAGCAGCGTCCGGACGATGTGGAGCGTCCAGCGCGCGTTGAGCAGGTTCAGCGTCGCGTTGACGGGACAATAGATAGGGTCGTGAGCCGCGCCTGAGCGGCGTCGTCCGTTCATCTTTGCACAATTCTTCCCCACTCCATTATACGGATTCTGTCTATCCGGAGTCACTTCCCCGGGTCCGCTGCGATGTGGCGGGAACCGGCAGTGCATCCGCTGACGTAATCAGAATGCAAAGGCACTATATAAAGTATAGTGGCTTGATCCTCAGGAGCGGTTTGGGAGGATCGTTCGTCTTTGTAGTCGGCCGCGCCCGCGGCGCGGCGGAAGGAGCGCACAATGAGCACAATCGCACATGAAGGCGTCGTGACCCGGTCGGAAGCGCACGCCATCACCGCTACGGACGTGGGAATCCTTCTCGTGAGGCTTGCCCTGGGTGTGGTCTTCTTCGCCCACGGCGCGCAGAAAGTGTTCGGATGGTTCGGGGGCCACCCGCTCGCTGAGACCGCAGCCGGCATGGCCCACACGGTCCCGCTTCCTCTGGCCTACGTGGCGATCTTCACGGAGCTGCTGGGCGGACTAGGACTTATCTTCGGGGTGCTGGCGCGCCTCTCTGGACTCGGCATCGCCATAGAAATGCTCGTAGCCATCCTGCTGGTCCACGCCAAGAACGGATTCTTCATGAACTGGTTCGGCAATCAGAAGGGCGAGGGCTTCGAGTACCACCTGCTGGCCATTGCCATGGGGCTGCTGGTGCTGCTGGCCGGCCCCGGCCGTATCGCCCTCGCGGACCTGGAGGGCCGGTGGATGGGGAGGAAAGACTGAGGGGGTGAGGGGTGAAGGGGTGACCCAATATCGCCCGGGTTGAATCCACCGGGCTATTGTTTCCCCGCACCGGGCTGAAACCCCGGTGCTATTAGAGGAGAACCCCTCCGGGCTGCGGAGCCGGCTTGAGCCGGGTTCCCCCTCAATAGCGCCGGGGTTTCAGCCCGGCGCCGGCTTGAGGGATGCGCTCCGGACGGTTCTCATCTGCTCACTCCTTCACCCCTTCATCCTCGCGGAGCGCCAGCGGAACGTCCGTCTCCCGCTGCGCCTCGTCCGCCCGGCGCGCCGCCGATTCCAGCACGTGCGCGGGCGTGGAGAAGAGGACGCCGACGAGGAAGACCACCAGCGCGCCGACCAAGGCGAACCAGGTGAAGGAGACCTGAGGGATCCACGCCGGATGCCTGAGCGTGTGGTGGATGCCCAGGAGCGGCGCCAGGCCGTTGAGGACGGTCAGGTCCAGCCCGCCCAACACCACGGTCGCCAGCAGCCCGCAGGAGACGGCGATCACGTTGCCCCTGTCCGAGCCCCGGTCGCAGGTGAACATGCCCAGCAGGAAGACGCCCAGCATGGGGCCGAGGATGAAGCCGGCGATCCCCAGCACCACCGGAATGATGCGGACGTCCGGATTGGTCACCTTGGCGTAGGCGAACGCCCCGGCGATGATCACCATGAGCGCGGCGAAGACCACGGTGAAGGCGCGCGCCGCTCGCACGTACTGCTCCTCGCCCTTGCCGCGCCCGAAGTAGGGGATGTACCAATCGTTGGTGGCGCTGGTGGCCAGGGCGTTAAGCGCGGCGGAGAGGGAGCCCATGGCGGTGGCGAAGACACCCGCCAGCACCAGGCCGCGGATGCCCACCGGCATCACGTTGAGGATGTAGGCGCCAAAGACATCCGCGTTGGCGGCGGGCTTGTAAGTGGGGTCTCTGAGGTAGTAGACATAGAGCAGGATTCCGATGAACGTGAACGCGC
This sequence comes from uncultured Chthonomonadaceae bacterium, assembly GCA_964396385.1. Taxonomy (GTDB): domain Bacteria; phylum Armatimonadota; class Chthonomonadetes; order Chthonomonadales; family CAJBBX01; genus CAYNFH01. The sequence continues at coordinate 4,259 of CAYNFH010000129.1, forward strand.
CGGCGATAGGGAAATCCATGAAGGCAGCGGAGATGAGGCTGCGGCGGGACTTCCGGTAGGTTTCGGCCGTCAGGAGCCGCTGCACCATGTCCTGGTCCGTGCCGAAGGCCGCCATATTGGTGAGCGCGCTGGCGATGAGCGCGGAGAAGAGGGTGTAGTCGCTGCCCAGGATGAGCAGGACGTAGTCCATCAAGCCCATGCTCTGGAGGTGGTGCTCCGCCTTCCACGCGGCGATAGAATCCGGCTCGAATCCGGTCAGGAAGTACCCGCCGTGTAGGTGCGTCATCTGCGGCACCGCCTGCGCCACGGCGTGGAAGCCGCCCACGTGGTAGAGCAGCGTCCCGATGGCGACCAGCGCCCCACCGAACATGAGGCACGCCTGGATCACGTCGGTCCAGATGACGGCCTTGATGCCGCCCAGCGCGGTGTAGATACAGGTGACGATGGTGAGCGCCACGATGGCGACGATGTACGGCGTTACGCCGGTCACCGCGTTCTGCGAGAACCGCACGCCGCCGCCGGTGAGCAGCCTCCACGCCAGGACCATCACGAGGGACGGCACGAACAGGCGGGAGCCGGAGGCCAGCGTCCGCATCAGGAGGAAGAGGCCGGAGACGTAGTTCTTAGTGACGGTGCCAAACCGGACCGCCAGGTAGTCGTAGACGGTGTAGACCTTGTAGGTGTAGTAGGGCCGCAGGAACGTGTTCCCTACGATGACACGGCCGATGATCACGCCGAGGACGAGCTGCACGTAGGCAAGGCTCTTCTTCTCGTACCCCTCGCCCGGCGCGCCGAGGAACGTGGCGGCGCTGGTCTCCGCGGCGATGATGCTGGCCATGACGGCCCACCAGGGCACCCGCCGCCCGCCCAGCGCGAAGTCCGCCAGGCTCTCCTCGCGGCGGCCCATGTACAGCCCGACCGCCGTGATGACCACAAAGTACAGGACGATGATCAGCCCATCAACCGCAAGTCCCATCTATGCTTCCCATTCATACCGCTCCAAGTAGTCCTGCGCGCAAACTCCATTCAGTAGGAAACAAACCTGGAGCCTACCAATCCGTCATCCCGGAGGGATCTGGGTATCGTGCCGCCTCGGGCGCCGTCGGCCCGCTCCCCGCCGGAACATTGTAGCCCTTCGCCCAGCATACTTAGCCCAGCCTCTGTGGACTAAGGGAACGGGAGCGCTGGCGGCGAATCCTTGAGTAGGCGGAGCGCTTTGGACTTTTCCTACAGGGAGGGGCTTAGTCGTAGGTCCCGCCGCTGCAGTGAAGCTGCTGCCGGAGAGCCTGAAACAGTACAGTGGTTAGCAGCGCCGGCAAAAGGTTACTCGTGGTACCGTCAGGAGGTCCCGTATGCTCTACATGGTCGTCGAACATTTCAAGCCAGGCGCCGCGGCCGAGATCTACCGCCGGTTCGGGAAACGAGGGCGGATGCAGCCGGACGGGCTCGAGTACGTGAGCAGTTGGGTGGCCACGGACTTCACACTCTGCTTCCAGCTCATGCGCACGGATGACGAGGCGCTTCTCCGCGAATGGGCCGGGCGGTGGGAAGACCTAATGGACTTCGAATTCCACCTGGTCCGTACATCGGCGGATGCCGTCGCTGCCATATCGTCCCGGCTCCAACCTTGAAGATGGCGCAACACGTACCCGATCTCCTGGAGCAAGCGCACCTGGGCCATCTCCGGGGCCGGACGTCTGAGGCACGCTACCTGCTCGACCAGCTCCTCTCCATCCAGCCCGACTGTGAGGATGCGCTCACGCTCCGCGAGCGGATGGAAGCGGAGATAGTGGAGGAGGCAGCCGTTGAGAATCAGCGACGGGAACAGGAGATCCGGGCTCAGTTGCCGGGGCCGCAAGTGATCCTGATCGCGCTGTTGGGCCTGCTGGCGCTGGTCGCAGGAATATGGACGGCTGTGCACGTGGTCCAACTGGGGCTCGCCATTGGCTTTGGAGCACAAGCTCCCATGTGGTGGGCCGGCAACGGTGCGTCCAGGCACTACCCTGTTCACCTGGGTCTCCTGCCTGCCATACTCCTCGTGGCGGCAGGGGCATACGGACTCCGCGTCGTCTACATCAATGTGCGGGCGTTCACCAGCTCCGGATGATGAAGCCGGGCTATGGTCAGTCGAAGGAACAGCGGAGATGGCAGTCGTCGTAGTCCAGGAGATTTCCGAATGGTCCAAAGTATCTCGCGGCGGAAGGGCCGCCGTGAGGCGCAATTCCGTTTTGCCCGCCTTTCACAGCACGTATTCACCCATAACTCCCCGAACGGTCGCTACGAGGCCATGGCGGCGCTGCGATAATGCAAGGTGCTTTTAACTCAGGACGTTTCCCCTGCCCTTGCTGCGGCCATCTCGTCTTTGACGAGCCAACCGGCTCCTATGACATCTGCCCTGTATGCTTCTGGGAGGATGACGAGTTCCAGTTGCTCTGTCCCACTCGCGGAGGGGCCAACCAGGTCTCACTGATAGAGGGCCAGCGGAACTATCAGAGGTTTAGGGTATGTGAACCGCGGTTCGCCAAAAATGTGCGCCTTGCAAGGAAAGATGAGCCGGTGGAAACAGGTTGGAGGCCAATCGACCCGGCAGTGGACCGCATCAAGGACGCGAGTAAGTACCCGCGAGACGTTACGGAGCTCTACTATTGGCGGCGAAAGCAATAGTGTTAAACCTCCAGGAGGTTATGAGGAAGTATGCCAAGTCGCTTTGCCTAAATCTGAGAGTTCACTGTCACTGTGCCCGATGACCTGAGAATTGCCCCCGCGCCGGAGCTGGTCCGGTACCTGTGCCTCTTCCACCGGTGGCTCACCGCCACGCAGAGGTACATCCGGAACCACGATAGGGACGGAATCCTGCTTTCGGCCTGGATCGCGGACACCGTTCACAACGTGCCGGGCATGCTATGGCACTACGACCCCGGCACGTTCTGGAACAGTCCCGCCCAATTGGCGAAGTGGACGGAGACGTTCCCGCAAGTCGTCAAGGAGCAGAACGCCCCTGAGCGGATCGCTGCCGACTGCGACTATATCTTCTCCCCTGTTGGCGCCGCGCAGGAGCTCGGCCTGGCGGATGACCTGGCGGACATCGACCTGGCGCCGCCGGAGAAGCTGGTGCTATACCTCGAGCTCATCTACCGCGCATATGTTGGCGTGCGGTACAGGCCGGGACCTGATCCCTGGCTCAACAAGGAGGATGGCTGGCGAAGCCGGCAAGCGGCCGTCAAGGAGCGTTTAGGCAGGCTCGCCGGTGTTTTAATAGACGTGCCTCCTGCCCTGGTTCACTGGTCGGCGCTCAATGAGGACGCCTTTGCGGAGCGGATCCACTTCTATCTGGCAACCTGGCCGGCTGGCTATGGGCTGGACCGGGGGGCCCATCAGCAGGCAATGGACCGTGTCCGTCCCCTCTGGGATGTTTCGCTCCCGCCTGGAGCTTCATCCCTTGGGGACCACGCTGTCCTTTCCTGGCTCGTCGCGCAGTACCGGCAGCCCTGGCGCGCCTACCACACGCTTTCCCACGTAGAGCGGATGTTCACGGTTTGGATGGACGTCGCCGAAGCGGTACCCGTCACTAACCGGCATGCCCTCGCGCTGGCGATCTGGTTCCACGATGCGGTGTACGATCCAGAGCGCCAGGACAACGAAGCGAGGAGCGCCGCCGAAGCAGCTCGATGGTTGGCGCCACTTGGCATCCGTGAAGAGACGCTCTCGGGAGTACGTCGGATGATCCTCGCAACGACCACGCACCGGCCGGCAGATGACGATCCGGACATGGCCTTGCTGCTCGACCTAGACCTGGCGATCCTCGGCGCGCGGCCGGAAGAGTACGACGCCTTCGCCGCCGCCATCGGCCGGGGGTACGGCTTGGTGCCTGATTCGGAGTACCGTGCGGGGCGGACACGCGTCCTCAGTCACTTCTTGGAGCGCCCCAGGATCTATCTTACGGAGCCAATGTACGCCCGCTTCGAAGAGCCGGCGCGGAGGAACCTGGCGCGGGAGATCGAGGCCCTGCGGACGAACAATATACCGTAACCAACCAAAAGGAGGTCCACGTGGTCGGCGTTACCGTGGACGGGACGAACGCGGTTTTCGACGTCCAGGCGAGCCATAAGCTCTGGGCCGTGAAGAGCCGGCTGGAAGTGCCGCTGTCGCACATCAGGAAGGTGTATGCCGATCCCGATCCCGCCATGGGGTGGTTCGATGGGCTCAAAGTGATGGGCACCGACCTGCCGCACGTGTTCCGCGCCGGCACCTTCTGGCTGCACGGCGAGTGGGCGTTCTTCGACGTGCGCCACACAGAGAATACGGTGGTGCTGGAGCTGGAGAACGAGCACTACGCCAAGCTCATCGTGGAGGTCGCCGATCCGGCTGCCGCCGTGCGGATGCTCCAGGAGCATCTTGGGTAGGCGTGCGGCTAGTCCCCGCACTCATGAAGTGGTGCCGGAAGCGATGCAGGTACCCGTGAGGACGTTCGGGGAGCCGAAACCCGGCGTTTGCTACGAGGAGCGGCGCGCGGCGTATGTGGTCGTCCTGTCTCCGTCTGGACATTTCGGGGCTGTGGGCTCTGGGGCGGCGAGATTCCTCCCCGGTGGCGGCTGCCGTCCTGGAGAGACGCCGCAGGAGACGGTCTTTCGGGAGGTGCGGGAGGAGCTGGGATGCGGCGTCCGGATTCAGCTGCAGATAGGCCGCGCCGTCCAGTACTTCTCGGTTCCGGCGGAGGGCAAGCACTACCGCATGAGCGCGACCTTCTATCTCGCTGAGCTTACGGAGGAGTCGCACGGCTTAGGAGAGCACGAGCTGGAGTGGCTGCCCGTCTCCGAGGCGGAGGCAACACTCTTCCACGCCTGCCA
>CAYNFH010000129.1:9115-19219 GCA_964396385.1 uncultured Chthonomonadaceae bacterium
CCTGGGCCGTATATTTGCCAACCGTTAATGTAGCGGCGGCAACGAGTAATCCTGGCGTTCGGTGAGGGCGGGCGCGGGGGGCTGCTGCTGCTCGAGGAGCTGCCGGAGCTCGGTCGATGCGTTCGCCGCGCCAGGGACCATCCGCAGGTACGCCAGATACTGTCTCTCCGCGAGGCCGCGCATCCCGAGGTCCCGGTACACGCGGGCCAATAGCAATCGGTTCGATGCGTCCTTAGGATTGGTGGCAGCGCGCGATTCCAACGCGTCCTTCTGGAGGTGCAGGCGGCTGATCGTCCTGAACCGCTCCTGAGCCTCGGCCGCGGCGGCGCTGTTTCCGGCGAGGCGCTCAGCGCGGGAGAGCAAGTAGTAAGGCTGCTCGTCCCGTGGGTCCAGCTTAATGGAGGTCCGGAGCGCTTCTACGGCATGCGAGTACTCCCGCTTCCGAATGTACAGATCGCCCAGGTCCAGATAGAGCTGCTCCGGGTGATAGGTCTTCAACCGCGTGGCGCGCTCCAACAGCGCCTGGGCTTTCTGAAGGGAGTCTAGGCAGGTGGGCCGGTGGAGGTAGAGGGCCCCCAGCAGCGCGCAGGCGGGCCCGTAGTTCGGGTCCACTTGCAACGCCTGTTCGAATTGGACCCGGGCGTCATCGGTCTTGCCGCGGTACGCCAGCACGTCTCCCAGGGAGGTATGGTACCGGGCATTGCGCTCCTGGCGGGACAGCGCGGCGTGGAGGGCGTCTACCGCCTCATCCCATCGGTTGAGTTGGATGCAGCAGATCGCCAAAGAGTACCAGGCCTGATCGCTCCGAGGATCGAGTTGTGTGGCACGGCGAGCGTGCTCCAGGGCGTCCTTCAGATTGCCCTGCTGCCACGCTATCTTACCGAGGTAGTACTCCGCCCAGGCCAAACGGTTATCGTACCGCAGCGCCGCCTCCAGCTCGTCGCGGGCTTGCCGCATCTGGCCCAGTTCCATCCAGGAGAGACCCAGGCCCAAATGCGCCTCCGCGTTCCGAGGATCCAGGCGGATCGCCTCCTGGTACGCGTCTCTGGCGTCGGAGAAGCGGCCCTGCAGGTAGTACCGCTTGGCCAGGGAGTAGCGCGCGAGCGAGTCGTTTGGGTCCTGCCGGACGGCTGCCTCCAGCTCCGCCACGTCCTTGCCCCGCAGGATATAGCCATGCAGCCAGGCGCTGGACCGCAGCGCCCACGCCCCGCCGATGAGCGCCAAGCCGACGAGGAGAAGAGGAAGAACTCGCAGGGAAGTCTTACGTGTCATAGAGCAAGGACGAGGGATGCCAGATACTAACACCGCCGGGCGGGCTTGTCAAGCTTTTTTCAGGTGCCTAGTAAATCGGTTTACTTGAGGGGCGGGCGGCGAGAGTCCGCATCGGGCCCGGCGCGAAGAGGAGAAAAGATGAGGTCGTGGAAGTTGCCCGCGGCCGCAGCGGCACGGTTCTCCGCCTTGAGCTGCTCCAGCTCGCGAGCCGCCGCAGTGTCTCCCGGACGAAGGCGGAGATACTCGGAGTACTGCTCCACCGCAGAGTCCATTAAGTCGCTTCGACGGTACACCCGCGCCAGGCTGAGACGCGCCGCAGGGTTGTGCGGATCGTGCACAACCGCTGCCTCGAGGCTGTCTCGCTGAACCCGCAGCTCGCTCACCTGCTGGAAACGCTTCAGCGCAGCCGCTTCTGCCGGACGGTTGCCAAGCCGCCGATAGACCTTTACCACACTGTAGTAGGGCTCTTCATCACGAGGATCCAGCCGGATAGAGGTCCGCAAGGCGTCAAGCGCCTCCTGGTATCGTCCTTCCTGGAGGTACAGATTCCCAAGGTCCAGGTACACCTGCTGCGGCCTGTACGTGTTATGGTGAGTCGCCTTGAGCAGCAGCTCCTCCGCCTTCCGCTGCGAATCGGGCCCCGGTAACTTGTTCACGTAGAGCCCTCCCATTAGACCGCACGCGGGACCGTAGTTTGGATCCAACTGGAGCGCTCGCTCGTACTCGCGCCTTCCGGCGTCCACCTTGTCCAGATAGACCAGCACCTCGCCCAACGCCGTGTGGTATCGGGGGTAATCGCCGCGCCGGCCAATTGCCTGACGGAGCGCATCCATCGCCTCGCTGTAGCGGTGGCGCTGGATATAACACGCTGCGAGCCCGTACGACGCCGGGTCGCTGCGCGGGTCGAGCTTTGCAGCTCGTTGCATGTGGGGAATTGCGTCCACCACGCGACCTTCGAACCAGGCTATCGTTCCCAGCATGTATTCGGCCCATGCCGACTTCGGGTCGAAGTGCAGCGTCTGTTCGAACTCGCTCTCGGCCTCTGGAAATTTGCCCAGCTCATAGAGGGAGAGCCCCAGCCCCAGGTGCGCACGAGCGTTCTCCGGATCCAGCCGGACCGCTTCGGCGTAGGCCGACTGCGCGTCGGAGAAGCGGTTCTCCAGGTAGTACCGTTTAGCGAGATAGTACTGTGCCAGCGGATCGTCGGGGCGCTGGCGTACGGTCGCCTCCAGCGCAGCCGTATCTTTGCCCTTTAGGATGTATTCCCGCATCCAGGACGCGGAGCGCAGCCAGACGGATAACGCGATGAGGGCCAAGCCGGCGGCCAGCAACAAGAACAGCCGCGGAGCGCGGCGCGTTCCGGAAAGAGGCTGGCTTGCGGCTTTAGGAGAAGGGGAAGGCGATGGCGTCGGTTGCTGGGTTTGCGTCGGGGATGGCTCGATGCTGGGCATAGCGGGGATAGCGCAAGGGGGCCTGCGGTCGCCAGGCCCGGTCGGTAGAAGGAAGGCCGGGTTCAGTGGAATTGAGCCCGGCCTTCGGATCGGTATCAGTACGGGGAAAAGGATCCGGGATGCTGCTTCTTCCACTCCTGGATCTGCTTCATCTCTTCCGGAGTGGGACCATGGTTCATCATGCTTTCCCCACGGATCTTCTTGGCCTCCTCTTTGGAGAGCTGCGGGACGGAGACCGATGGCGACTTGAATATCCACGCCGCCATCAAGCCGATGACCGCGACTCCTATGACGATTACGCCGATGACTACGGCGGGACTGACCTTTTGACTCATGTTACCCTCGGCGTGGAGCGATGGGCCTCACTTAATATTGTCGCGGAATGACGCCTTCCGGCGCGTGGTACGTGTCCGCCCAGTCGTCACCAGAGGTAATGCTGCGTCCCATGCGGAACTTGGAGTGCCCGTCCGCGAAGCTGATGTTCTCACCCATCTGGTGCCGGTAAACACCGGCGTTGTTCATGTTCGTTTTCCAGGGCTCCTTGTTATCCTGGGAGTGTCCACCACCTGGCGCCGACTTATTATAGACCGCCGTGTAGTTCGCCGCCCGCAGGTTGTTGATCCAGTAGTCCTGGAGGGCGTTGTTACGGCCGGAATCCGCCAACATGTAGGTGTTGGCAGGGCTCGGAACGTCCGCCAATCCCTTCGGCGTCATCCCCCAATCGGGTATGTAGTTGCCGGATTGAATGCATCCGGCGCCGTTGGCGGCGTTCTGCCAGCCGCCCGCGCCTATGATCTGGTCGTTCGTGGCGTAGCTGATGGGCGTCGGGATGCCCCAGACGTCATCGCAGCTAGCCGGGTTCGAGTTGTCGTACCCGTTCCAGTCGTTCTTTCCTGCCTTAGGATCGGACGGGCAGACCAGGATCTGCCGGTTCTTCATATACGGCATGACCTTCCACATCCAGTCGTACTCGGATGGGAAGTTGGGGTCGCCGGAGTCCGTGTCCCTGGTGCCGATGGGCGGGGTATCCCAGGAGTTGCAAGGATACATCTCGTCGTAATCCTGCGTGTACTGCATGATGCCCAGACCGAGCTGCTTGGTGTTGCTCAAACAGGCCGTCTTGCGTGCGGCTTCGCGCGCCTGGGCAAAGACCGGGAACAGGATGGCGGCGAGAATGGCGATGATGGCGATGACTACGAGAAGCTCGATAAGAGTGAAGGCGGACTGATGGGACCGGGAATTCATGGAGTTTCTCCCATTGCTGTGCGGCCTCCCATGCTTGAAGGAGGCCTGTTACCGTGCGTGCTGCTGCTCTTGGCTATGTCAAGGCCGGGCGAAGTGAGATTCGCCCGGCGCGAGCATCCGGCGTCATGCGTGGGTTGCGGCTGCTTTAGAATACAGGCGGCCGATGAATGAGTTATGTTATCGCCGGTCTGGCGGTTTGTCAAGAACTTTTAATACTTTCTTAGTGCATTAGTCCTGCGTTCCGTGCAGCCGCTCCCGAACCGCCTAACGGCCACTCTCAGTTACGGTGACGTAGCGGTCGACCGGGAGCGGTTTCAGGGAACTGATGTGTCCGTCCGGCCAGCGCACCTGGACCTGCACGGGTCCCGCGAAGCTGCCAAGACCGAAGTGCATACGTGCGTCGTGGGCCGAAAGGTAGCCGCCGGCCAGTTCGTGGTCCTGAACGTATGTCTTCCCGCCAGCGTCTACCCGCACGCGAGCCCCGATCCCATCCCGGTTGCAGTGAACCCCTTCCAACCGCACGCCTAACCAGTGGCCTCCCGAGCTGCATTCATTGTGCAGCAGGAGCGCAGGCCCCTCCTCGTTCACGACTACCGCGTCCATCCTCCCGTCATTGTCATAGTCTCCGACCGCGGCCCCCCGGCCGACGAAAGAACTGCGGAACGGCTCGCCCGCCTCCGGGCCAACCCGTCGCAGTAACCGACCCTGCTCATTGTGAAAGAGCATCATCGGCTGCGGATAGGTGCGATCGGGCTGAACCTGGGCGACATTGTCCTGTGTATGGCCGTGCGTCATCAGCAGATCGAGCCAGCCATCGTTGTCGTAGTCGAGGAACTTCGCCGTCCAGGCAATGTAGCGTTCCGTATCCGCGGCGATCCCCAGGGATCCGCCTACCTCCGTGTAGAACATGCCGCCATCGTCGCGATAGATGCTGCGCGGTTCGCTTTGGAAGGTGGCCACCACCAGGTCCGGACGACCGTCATTGTTGAAGTCGCCCCAATCCACGCCCATGCCGCCCTGCACCAATCCATCGGAATTGTACGCGGTTCCGCTCTGAACCCCCTCGTTGATATACCGGCCATTCCTCGGCATCATGAGGTCGCCCGGCTTCTCATCATTCGCAGCGTATAGAACCACGCCCGGTGGATGGTCCGCCGCACGGATGGCGACTCCCAGACAACGCCCGTGCAGGCTATCAAAACCCCATGCCTTTGTGACGTCCGCAAACCGGCCGCCGCCCTGGTTGCGATAGACGCGCGGCGCATCCGCATCGTAGTTCTTCACGCCGCAGCCGGCCCGAACGCCGTGATAACTGCAGAACTGCAGGCTCTCCGGAGTGAAGACAATGTAGCGCCCGGCGAACAGGTCCAGCTTCCCGTCACCGTCCAGATCCGCAAACGCCGCCGCCGTAACTACGTCGTACGGCCCGCGCGCGCCCACCCCGGCCTGCGCAGTCACATCCCGGAAGGTCCTGCCCCCCCCGCCCCCAATGCTGGGGGAGCTTCTTGCGGCAACCTGACTCCCGCTTTGCACGAAAGTTCCCCCAGCATTGGGGGTTAGGGGGCTCCTCTCATTGTGGTAAAGGACGCACTTTCCGTAGCCAGTTATGTACAGATCCGGATAGCCGTCGTTGTCGTAGTCGCCAACCGCACATCCGAGCCAACGTCCGTCAGCCGAGAGACCGGTCTCCGCGGTAACGTCGCGGAAGCGGCCGCCGCCGAGATTCCGGAATAGGCCGCACTTCTGGTTACCCACCAAGAGTACGTCCATTAAGCCGTCGTTATCGTAATCCAGGAAGGCGCAGCCGTGCCCCAGGGTCTCGATGATGTTGAGAGGTGAGCGGCCGCCATGCCCCCAGGCAAACTGGAGACCCGCGGCCGCAGCTCGGTCGGAATAGACTCCCGGCGGGGCGGTGGATGTCGCGGCGGACCGCTGAGTCCCGTGGCCGCAGCCTGCCACCCCTGACAAGAGCACGAGGACAGAAAGTGCGTGAAGCCACTTGATCATTGCGCCTGACCGGATGATACCGATGTGCTCTTCACTTTCCCTGTGGGTTGGAGAATACGAAGTCACTCTGGAGAGCAGGTCCCAACTGTTTGAGGGTATCGTCATACTCAGTTTGGGCTTGGGGAGAATTGGGGTTGAGTCGAAGACAGGCCGCATACTGTTCCAGAGCGCTTCGCCCTAAACCAAGCTGCCGGTAGACGCGGGCTAGCTCAAGACGGGAAACAGCGTCAGAGGACACATGCGATATGCGTGCTTCCAGCTCCTGCTGCCGGACCCGCAGGTTGCTGATTCGTTCAAATCGCGCGTCGGCGGCTGCTGCCGCTGGTTCATCGCCCAGCCTGCGGTAGGCCTCCGCAAGTGCGTAGTATGCCCGCTGGTCTCCTGCATCCCGGCGTACCGACTCGCGCAGCGCCTCCACGGCCCGCAGCGCTTCACCTTTGCGCATGAGGACTTGCCCCAGGTGGAAGTAGACCTCAGCGGGACTGGACGTCGGCAGGTGCGCGGCCTTCCGCAATAGTTCCTGCGCCTTCCCAAGTGCGCCAGGTTCTTGCGACTTCTCCAGATAGTAGGCGCCCAGGGAAGCGCACGCCTCGCCGTAGTCCGGATGGAGCTGCAAGGATATCTCAAACTCCCGTCGGCCCTCCTCAACCTCGCCGCGGTGCACGAGAAGCTGCCCGAGCGCGGTGTGGTACTGCGCGCTGTTCGGGCGCCGCTCCACGGCCATCCGCATCGCGTTGATGGCTTCTTGGTACCGGCGCATCTGCGTGTAGCAGACTGCCAGACCGTACCAGGCGGGATCGCTCCGCGGGTCCAGCTCGGTGGCACGCCGGACATGCGGCAGCGCCGCGGAGACGCGGCCGGAAGACCACTCGAAAAGCCCCAGCATGTAATGCGCCCAAGCCGACCGGTCGTCCAGTCGTATCGTCTCCTGGAACTCTTGCCGAGCATCCTCTATGTCCTGGAGCTTGTACAGAGTCAGTGCGAGGCCAAGGTGGGCCCGAGCGGACTGCGGTTCCAGGCGTACCGCCTGATAATAGGCATCCCGCGCCTCGGTAAAGCGAGATGATAGGTAGTACTGCTTGGCTAAGTAGTACTGCGGGAGAAACTGGTTCGGTTCGAGGCGCGCGGCAGTTTCCAGCTCCGGCAGGCTCTTGTTCTGGAAGGCGGCCTCCTGGAACGGCGAATGAAGCCGGAGCCACACCGCTGCCCCTACCAGGGCCAGCCCGAGAATGGCTATAAGGACGGGACGCAACCGGGCCGGCCGAGAATTCCGGCCGGCCCGAGGTTGCGCCTCAGAGGTTGTGTTTCGGTAGCTCAGAATCGTGTTGCTGCTCCGGGATGCTGCCGTTTCCATTCCTGTATCTGGCGCATCTGGTCGGGGCTGGGGCCGGGCGCGCCGTCGTACTTTTCGCTCATACGGGCTCCCGGCGGCCGCTGGTCCTGGGCGGCCGAGGCGGTTGGTCCGCTCCAGGCGCGAATCAGGAATACGGCTACCACCAGGATCACGAGGACAACCACGACACCGGCCACCATAGGGTTAATGCCTTGTTTCATGGTACTCATCTCCTCTTGGCTGGAGAGGTATCAATACTCGCGGGGAACCAAGCCGTCCGGCGCGTGCTGATTGTCCTCCCAGTCATCACCACTGAAGATCTGGGTATTCCGATGGAACTTGGAATGTCCGTCCGCAAACGTGATGTTCTGCCCTTCCTGGTGGCGACGAGCCGCCGGATCGGGATAGATCCATGTCTTGTCGTTGGCATAGTACCCGCCACCATGGGCGGCCTTGTTCTTGATTCGGCTGTAGTTCGCATTCCGCAGGTTGTTAACCCACCATGCCTCCATGAAGTACTTGCCGTAGTCGGCGATCATATACGTGCTCGCGGGCGTCGGCACCTTGGCCATGGGCGTGGGCGGATAGGACAGCGACCAGTCTTCAGACGCGGAGGTCTCTCCGTCGCAGTCGACGCCGTTTCCATTGTCCAAACCACCATAGCCCATGATCTCCTGGTTGGAGTGGTAACTAATCGGCGTTGGAATGGCCCAACAATCGGTAGGATCCGTGTCGTACCCGGATATCCAGTGCTTCGGGTTGGGATCGGAGGGGCACACCAGAATCTGGCGATTCTTCTGGTACGGCATGACCCGCCACATCCACTGAGCCATGCTCGCCATGTTCACGTGCGAGTCATTGTCCGTGGTTCCAATCGGTACCGGGTTCCAGGAGTTGCAGGGGTACATCTCGTCGTAGTCCTGCACGTACTGCATCACCGCCAGCCCAAGCTGTTTGGAATTGCTCAGACACGCGGTCTTGCGTGCCGCTTCGCGCGCCTGGGCAAAGACCGGGAACAGGATGGCGGCGAGAATGGCGATGATGGCGATGACTACAAGAAGCTCGATGAGAGTAAAGGCGGACTGATGAGAACGGGGATGCATGAAGGTATCTCCCATAGCTGTGCGGCCTCCTGCTTTCTTAGGAGGCGCATTTCCGAGCGCGTCTCTGCTGATCCGACTATTTAAAGGTCGGGCGAAGGTTGAACTCCGACCGGCGCGGGCATCCGGCGTCATGGGAAGATCGCAGCGGCCGTGGAGGGCACGCAGCGAGTCGATGAGCTATGGTATCGCTGACCCTTTCGGTTGTCAAGGGGCTTTTTGCTACTTTTAGCAGCTTCACCTTTCCTCTGCTCCTGTCTATGGGCCGGTTCGCCGCGCGCCGGGGAGCCGCTCGTCTACACTCTTGCGCGGGTAGTCACCCTCCCGAATGGCAATCTCCTGGTTCGCAGCCACTGTTGCCAGCCTGTCCACCACACCGCTCGGCCACCGGACTTCGACGACGTCCGCCACCTTCACCCGGCCGAGGCCGAAGTGGAGGCGCAGGTCGCTGGAGGAGAGATAGCTGGACCCGCTGCGCGCCTGGTCCCTCTGCGTGCGTCCGCCTCCGGTGACGCGCACCTCCGCGCCCAGGCCGTCCCGGTTGCTCTTGCGGCCGATAAGGCGGATGCGCAGCCACGCATTTTCGGTGTCTACATCATTGTGGAGCAGGCGCACCGGGCCGTTATTGGCGGTCAGGAGGATGTCCAGCCTGCCGTCGTTATCGTAGTCTCCCCACACCGCCCCGCGCCCCACTATGGTGGTGCGGAGGGCCGGGCCGAAACGATTGTGGACCTCCTCAAACGTCCCATCACCCCGATTCCGGAACAGCAAGGGCTCCTGTGCGTAGCTTTGTGAAGGCTCGTAACGGGCTATCTCCGGCTGGATGTGGCCGTTGGTTACAAAGGCGTCTGTCCAACCGTCGTTATCGAAGTCAAAGAAGAAGGCGCCGAAGCCCAGCGGAATGAGGCTCGGCTCTCCCATGCCCGTTTCGTAGGTACGGTCGGTGAAGGCCAATGGTAGAGTCGTGAGTCGTGAGTCGTGAGTCGTGAGACCGGAATCCTGCGGGCCGGGACGGCGCCCGGCCCCTACCGTGGGAACTGGCGGCTGGGTCCCGGCGGTGTCCTGCTCGAAGAAGGAGTTTGGCTCGCGGGCGAAGTTGGTGATGAATATCTCGCTCCTGCCGTCGCCCCTGGTGTCCGCCACGTCGATGCCCATGCCGGAGCGCGCCGTGGCGTCCGCGCCGTAGGAGATGCCGGCGTCCAGCCCGACCTCGCTGAATGTCCCGTTCCGGTTGTTATGGAACAGATAGTTGGGCGAGAGGTCGTTGGCGACCACGATCTCGGGATAGCCGTCGCCGTCCAGGTCCCAAACTGCTACGCCCAGCGACTTGCCCGTGGTCTTGTAGATGCCGGCCTCCCGCGTCACATCGCGGAACTTGCCTCCACCCAGGTTGTGGTAGAGCCGGCAAGAATCGGCCGGGTAGACCAGCGGGCCGCAGTAGATGCGGAGGTCTCCCTGGTGGCAGACCTGCTCCTGGTCCGGACTCCACCGGACGTAGTCGCAGACAAACAGGTCCAGCTTGCCGTCCCGGTCGTAGTCGAGCCAGGCGGCGCTTGTGCCCCAGTGGCCGGAGTTGGAGACGCCGGCAGTTGCGGTGACATCGCGGAAAACACGAGAGGGAGAGGCGGAGAGGGGGAGAGCGGGTGATTTAGGTGAGAGGTGAGAGGTGAGAGGTGAGAGGCCGGAAACTTGCGGG
>CAYNFH010000130.1:0-19122 GCA_964396385.1 uncultured Chthonomonadaceae bacterium
TTGACCCGGCCCTGGTCCGGGAGCACAAGGGCGATACGGCCGCCGCGCGGGATGAGCTCATCGACCTCGCCAATGACTACCTGTGGCGCAAGGAGGAGGAGACGGAGTTCCTGGAGGTCCACATGCGCTCCGGCAGCGTGGAGACGCTCTACTGGAAGGACCTGGTTAGCGGCGCCCTTATCAAGAGCTTTGTGGAGCGCTCCAAGGACTTCGCCATCAAGCGCTGCATAGAGACCAAGTGCGACGGAGAGGGAATCACCCTCGACGATCTCCAGAAGGCCATCCGCATAGAGTATAAGGAGAACGAGATCTTCCCCAAGTCGGACACGCAGGAAGACTGGCTCAAGCTCCTGGATTACGAGCCGGAGAACGTGGCAACGGTCAAACCCATCCGCGCCAAGAAGCAGACCCCTGCCACCCGCCGGAATGTTATCTGAGGTAAAGTGCGCCGTATGAATACAACCTTGGTATCGGCTTCCCCGGATATCCTGGGTGGCACGCCCGTCTTTACTGGCACGCGGGTACCAGTGCAGACACTCCTAGACTATCTGGAAGGCGGGGAGTCGATAGATGACTTCCTGGATGGTTTTCCGACCGTCCGCCGGGAGCAGGTAATCGACTTCCTCGAGGAAGCAAAGGACCGGATGCTTGCTCCCCTGGCTAAATGAAGATCCTTCTCGATGAATGCGTAGACCGGCGGCTTGGAAAGGATTTGGTCGGGCATGTGGTTACAACGGTACCGAAGGCAGGCTGGGCAAACTACCAGAATGGAGATCTCCTGAGGGTCGCTCAGGCTCAGTTTGATGCGTTCGTGACCGTCGACACAAACATCCGCTACCAACAGAATCTGCGGCGGTTCGATATCGCAGTGGTCCTTCTACGCGCCCGCACTACGCGTCTCCGCGACTTGCGGAACCTCGTTCCGGCGCTTCTAACGGCACTTCCCACCGCGCCGAAGGGTGAGCTCACACAGATCAGCGACCTGCCATAACATTGGCGCCTGGCGGCGCCGACATACGAACCGCGCTCCAGCCCGCGGCGTCCTAAAGAAAACCATTCGCGTTCATTCGCGGCTAACCATGCACCGTCTTTTCGGTATAGAAACTGAATATGGCATCTCCGTTGAAGGCAAGGGTGCCAACGACCTGATCCAGGAATCCATCGCCCTCGTCCGCGCCTACGCCGGTCCGCACGTCGCCGGCTGGAACTACCGGGGAGAGGACCCGCGCCGCGACATGCGTGGCTTCACCGTGGACCATCTCTCCACGAACCCGGACGACGCCCAGTTCGACGAGCCCGGACGCCCGCCCATGTCCTACGCGGAGGAGCGGAGCGATCGCGTCCTTGCCAATGGCGCGCGTTTCTACAATGACCACGGCCACCCGGAGTACGCCACCCCGGAGTGCTCCAACCTGCGGGACCTCGTCGCCCATGACCGGGCCGGCGAGCGCATCGTCTGGGAGTGCGCCAAAGCCCGCATGGCCGCCGGCAGCCCACCCATCGGCATCTACAAGAACAATACGGACTACCACGGCGCCAGCTACGGCACGCATGAGGGCTACCTCATGCGTCGTGATGTGCCCGCCGACACGCTCATTCAGTCCCTCATCCCGTTCTTCATCACGCGGCAGATATTCGCGGGGGCCGGCAAGGTGGGGGGCGCCAGCTCCAACGAGCCCATCTACCAGCTCTCACAGCGCGCGGACTTCTTCAGCGTGGAGGCGAGCGTGGACACCCTCCACAACCGCCCCATCGTCAACACGCGCGACGAGCCCCACGCCACCCCGCGCAAATACCGCCGCCTGCACGTCATTGTAGGCGATGCCAACATGTGCGAATGGGCCACCGCCATGAAGGTGGGGACCACGTCGCTCGTCATCGGCCTCCTGGAGCAGGGCTGGAAGCCGGACCTCAAGCTGCGCAAGCCGGTCAACGCCATCCGCGACGTCTCCCGCGACCAGTCGCTCCAATGGCAGGTCACGCGCGACGACGGCCGCACCATCTACGCCATCGACGTGCAGCGGCTCTACGTCCAGGAGGCGAGGCGCCGCTTTGCCGGCGCCTCCGAGGATGCCGACTGGATCATCGCGGAGTGGGAGCGGATCCTGGACGATCTCGCGGACGACATCTGGCTCGCGGCGGACCGCGTTGACTGGGTCGCCAAGCGACGGCTCCTGGAGCAGTACATGCAGGAAGAGGGAGTACGCTGGGACAACCCCATCATGCAGAGCCTGGACTTGGCCTACCACGACGTGGATCCGGAGGCAGGGCTCTACCTGGGACTGGAGGCGAGCGGCGAGATGCGCCGCCTGGTCACGGACAAGCGCATCGAAGGCGCCATGAGCTGTCCGCCGGAGGACACCCGCGCCGCGCTTCGCGGCCTCTTTGTGGAGCGCTTCCGCGGCGCCGTCCGCAGCATCGGCTGGAACGGAGTGGCCTTCACCCACGAGAACGAGGACCTGCTGTTCGATATGAACCCGCTCGTAGAGCCGAACGTCCGCATCCTGAATGAGGAGGTCGCTTCCGCCAGCTCCCTCTCAGATATCGTCGCGGCCATCCGCCGGCCAACTACATCGGAGCTCTTATAGTTCTTTCGGAATGACAGACCACTGCATTCCGTATAGACCTGTGCACCATCTTTATAGGAGGCAACTGACAATGATCACTCGCGCCGAGGAGCGCATCACGCGCCCCACGCCCGCCGAACCGCTCCGCCGCGAAGGCGACGGTGGCGGACCCAATAAGCCGGACGTCAAGCGGCCGGATACCAGCGACCTGCTCAAGCGCATGAAGCGCGTGGACCCGGACGCCGCCCGCCGCTACCGGCAGCGCAGCGGAGAGTAGTCCATGAGTCTGGACCTGCGGAGCCTGCTGGACTCCGGCGGGCCCTACTTCTCTACGCCTGCAGGACGGGCTGGTGAGAGTAACCTCTCACCTCTCACCTCTCACCTCTCACCTATGCACGTCCACGGTACCACCGTCATAGCCGTCAAGTACAACGGCGGCGTGATAAACGTGGGCGACCGGCGCGCGACGGCCAACTTTGCCGTGATGTACGACCGGGCGGAGAAGGTGCTGCCCATCGACGACTACACACTGCTGGCGATCTCCGGCTCCTTCGCGCGCGCTCTGGAGGTGGTCCGCTATCTGCGCCACTCCTTCAAGTACTTCGAGCGCTCGCAGCTCCAGCCGATGAGCCTGGACGGCAAGCTGTCTGAGCTCGCCCGGATCATCGCCGCCGGCGTGCCCGCGGCGCTGCAGGGCATTGGGGGGGTGCTACCCATCCTCAGCACGTTCGACCGAAAGGCGCAGGAGGGGAGGATCTTCTTCTACGACGGAATGGGCGCCCGCTTTGAGAGCACGGAGTTCGGCGCGGCCGGCTCCGGCTCGGTGCACATCCGGGGCATATTCGACTATATCGTGAAGACCAAGCGGCCCTTCCACGAGATGAGCCGCGAAGAGGCGTTGCGCGAGTCGCTCCTCCTCCTGGACATCGCCGCCGACCTGGACGCCGCCACCGGCGGCTGGTCCAAGGTCCTGCCGCTCGCCAAGACCATCTCGGAAGAAGGCATCTCCGACGTTCCGGAAGACGAGCTCCGCGACCTCGTCGGTAGTATAGACAAACTAGGCAACAGGGGCCTCTAGGCCACCGGCCACAGACCATAGACGACTCCAGAATCCGTGGTCTGTCGTCTGTCGTCCGTGGTCACCGCACGTGGTCACTCTCAATCATATGTTTTCACCATACGATTTCAACGAAGCCAGCAGGCACCGCGAAGACTACGTAGAAGACAAGCTGCGGGACGGCAGTCCCATCGTCGGCGTCAGCTTCGACGCGGGCCTGCTCCTGCTGACGGTCCGGCACACCCAGCGCAAGATCTACGAAGTGTACGACCGCCTCATCTACTCCGCCATCGGCAAACAGGCGGACATCGAGGCCGTGCGTGTAGGGGCCATCAATTTTGCGCACCAGGAAGGCTACGAGCGCAGCCCGGATGACGTGACGGCCCAACGATTGGTTGGCTTTCAGCTCAGCCCACCGCTCAAGCGGCTCTTCGGGGAGCAGCTCAGCGCACCCGCCGTCATCCGCGCGGTCTTTGGGGAGCTGGGGGAGACCCCGGCGGAGGACACATTCTTCATCCTGAACTACGATGGAGAGTTCACCCAGACCCACGGCTTCGCGGCCGTCGCCGGAACGCTGGAAGCGGAAGACCGTATGAACCTCTGGCTCATGGGCGTTGGCCCGGAGACCACCCGGGACCAAGCCCTGGAGCGCGCGCTCAAAACTTGGGCCGTCGGCGCTATGGAGGTCCGGCGGCGAATCGTCGGCTCCGATGAGGAGGAGCCCAATCCGCTCAAGGACCTGGACGAGGAGGAGGAGCTCGGCGGCTTCCTCCGCGAAGAGCTCAAGACCGCGCAGGTGGAGGTCGGCGTCCTGGACCGTTTCACGTCCCGCGAGTCCAAGTTCCGCCTCCTCACGGGCCCGGATGTTGACGGGTTAACAAAGCCATACAGATAAGTCTCACGCAAAGACGCAAAGACGCAAAGTGGCGGAGCGGATTGTGATAGGTGCCGTAAGCACCGACTCTAGAACGCCCTTGAACGCTGCTCTTCCCAATAATGATGTATTGCCTCTTCTTCGCGTTCTTTGCGCCTTGGCGTGAGTCGCTAGTAATCCATGGAAAAGCGCATCTTCGGTATCGAGACAGAATTCGGCTGTATGGTCCGGGACCCCAGCGTGGGCACGCCCGAGGAGGTCGTGGAAGCCGTCAAGGACTACGCCTTCTACGAGAAGAAGCTTGGCGTCATCGATCTCCACGCCCGTGACTACGCCTTCGAGCCGGCCCGGGCCGGCGGCTTTCTGCGGAACGGTGGCCGGCTCTACATCGATGCCGTTGGCAGTCACGAGGAGTACGCCACCCCCGAGTGCACCGACCTCCTTGATATAGTGGTCCACGACCGCGCCGGCCGCGCCATCCTCCAATCCGTCCTGAACGATCTGGAGCTCCAGGACGTCGCCAGCTTCCATAATAATGCCATCGACCACTTTGGCGGCCACACCTTCGGCTGCCACGAGAACTATCTGGTCCAGATAGAGGACCGTTTCTTCACGGACGCGCTCAGCTACCTGCTTCCGTTCCTTGTGACCCGCCAGATCTTTGCCGGCATCGGCCGCGTCGGCGGCCACCGCCTCACTCGCCCCAGCAGCAAGTCCAACATCATGACCCTCGGCGAGCACGAGGTGGACTACGTCTGGGTCAGCAACTTCTACGGGGTGGAGATCGACCCGACGGTGGATTTCCAGCTCTCCCAGCGGGCGGACCACATCGTCAAGACCATCTCTTCTCGGGTCCGCTTCAACCGGGCCATCATCAATCCTAAGTGGGACAGCTACTACAGCTACTCCAACCTCCACCGGCTCCACATCCTCTTTGGCGAGTCCAACATGAGCGAGTACGCGCTCATGCTTAAGGTCGGGACGACCTGCCTGGTGCTGGACCTCATCGAGGAGGGGGCAATGCCCCAGGACGTGGAGCTCGCAGACCCGCTGGAGACCCTCCGTTCTGTCTCGAGGGATCCGCGCATGCGCTGGCTGGTGCGCCTCCGCAACGGCCGCACCATCCCGGCGGTCGACCTCCAGCGCCGGTACCTGGCGGCCGCCAAGCAGCACCTCCGCCGCAAGGACCCGCAGATGGACCACGTGATGGTGGAGTGGGAGCGTACCCTCAATGACCTGGAGCAGGATCCGATGTCCACCGCGGACCGGCTGGACTGGTCCGCCAAGAAGCGGCTCTATGAGGACTATATCCGCACCGAAGGGGCCTCGTGGCAGGACGACGTGATGCAGAGCCTGGATCTGGAGTACCACAACGTGAGCCCGGAGGAGAGCCTATACGGCGGTCTGGAGCAGGCGGGGCTTATCCAGCGCATCACCACGGACGAGCAGATCTCGGACGCTATGACCAACGCCCCGGAGAACACGCGCGCCTTCGGCCGGAGCCAGATCGTCAATCATCTACTGGCCCATCCCGGTACGCGCTACGTCATCGACTGGGACGCCGTCTACATTGAGCGCAACCGCCAGCTAGAGCTGAAGAACCCGTTCCACACCTACGACAAAGAGGCCGCGCGCTTCATGCGCGGCGTGTAGAATTCGGGCTTCGGACCGCCGTTCTCCGCTGTCCGCTCCACATGGAAATCGGGTAGGAGGCGCTTGCCTCCTACCCGACTCGCCATCCGGATAACACTTCTTACCGATACAGCAGGGCCAGCAGGTATACCAGCGCGGCAGTCTCAGAGACTACCAGCGCGGAGTACGCCGCTCGTGCCACCCTCCGGTTCTGGCGCACGGCCGTACAGCCGCAGTTACCGCAAAAGCCCGCCAGGGGTTTCAGCCAGCGGTGGCATTCCGGACATCGCAGGACCATGGTACGTCTCCATCGTGAGAGAGGTGCCAATCGTGCCGGCGGACACACGACCATCTGGAGGCAGACGGAAGCGAGCGGTCCGGGGTTCCCGCAGTATTGCAGGTACGCCTGTAGGGTCTGCCGAAGAACAGCTTCGCGCTCTGGCGCGACCCTCTCATAGGAGTAGTATCATGCCCAGAACATATCGTGTCGGCGTTGCCTCCATGGTCCACGACCACGTGTGGGGTGAGCTGAAACACTGGCAAGCCATGCCCAATGTGGAGCTCGTGGCCGCGGGAGACGTGAACGCGGACCTCCGGGATAAGATCAAACAGCAGTACGGCGTGCCGAGGGTCTACAACTCCTGGCAGGAGATGATGGAGAAGGAGGAGGGGCTGGACATTGTCCAGGCCGCTTCCGAAAACAGCGCCTGTGCGGACATCGTGGAGGCGTGCGCCGCGCGTGGCATCCACGTAATCAGCGAAAAGCCCATGAGCGCCACGCTGGGCCAGGCCAACCGCATGGTTGCCGCCGCCACCAGAGCCGGCATCAAGCTGGTCATCAACTGGCCCACCGCCTGGTCCCCCGGCATTCAGGACATGGAGCGCCGTATCCTGGCCGGCGAGATAGGGCGCCTCTTCTACCTCAAGTACCGCAGCGCGCACAATGGACCTAAGGAGATAGGCTGCGACCCTCACTTCTGGGGGTGGCTGTATGACGAGGAGAAGAACGGCGCCGGGGCCCTCATGGACTACTGCTGCTACTCCGCAGACATGTGCGCCCGCTTCCTGGGCCTGCCGGAGCAGGTCACCGGCTTTCGCGGCGTCCTGGTCAAGGATTATCCAGTGCCGGACGACAACGCCATCATCCTGATGAAGTACCCCCACGCCTTCGGCGTCGCGGAGGCCTCGTGGACCCAGAAGGCCCACTACGACACCTACAAGCCCGTTGCATACGGCACCGAGGGCAGCATCGCCGTGCTCAACGGCAAGGTGATCCTCGAGCGGCCGGGCAAGGACACGGAAACTATCGAGCCCCCGCCCACCCAGGCGCCGCTCCGCAACGGTCCCGAGTACATCATCCACTGTCTGGACACGGGCGCGCCCGTGGAGGGCTTCTGCTCTATGGAGGTGAGCCGGGACGCCCAGGAGATCCTGGAGGCGGGCAAGCGCGCCGCGGACACCGGCCGCACCATGACGCTGCCGCTGTCGTAGACCGAAGACCGGGGTCCGGGGACGGGCGATGAGCGATGTCCGATTGCGTCTTCGGTCCTCCGTCAGCCCCCGGCGGAGCGGTGGAAGTGGACCATCTTCCACGCGCCGTCCAGACGCGCGAAGACGCGGGTCTCGTTGAACGTGCGGAAGGCGCGCTCGGATTCTCCCGCGTAGGTCATGAGGCGGGTGTATGTGACGATGCCCATGTCGCCGTATATCTGCACGCGCGGCGTGAGCATGTCGAACCGGACCAGCGAGCCGTACGTGCCGCGCTCTTTCATGGACTTCATCATGTCCAGATGGAACTCCAGTGTGTCGATGCGGTAGGAGGTTACGTCTGTTTCGTAGCAGGACAGGTCGGGGACGGAGAGATCGCGGTAGGTGTCAATGTCGCCCGAGTGGATGGCGGTGAGGATACGGTGAGTCAGCTCGAGCAGCTCGCGCTCGACTGGGGCCATCCGCGCGATGCCGGCGTGCACCCCTACGGCGTCCATGTCAGCCGGCAACGCTGCTCAGCCGGCGCATCTTCTCGACGTACGCCGAATCGTAGGGGTCCAGCCGGCCCGCCCGCCGGTAGTGCAGGAGCGCCTGCCGCTCGTACCCCAACCGGACGTAAGCATCGCCCAGTAGACAGTGGTAGGAGGCGTTGCCCGGCGCTATCTCCAGCGCGGTTCGGAACGCCTGTACCGCGTCCTGCGTGTAGCCAATCTGCAGATAGAGAAGGCCAAGCCGGATGTTGTAGTAGTCGTCGATAGGGGAGAAGATGGTGGCCTGCTGCATCTCCACCACCGCGTCAGCGATGCGCCCCAGCCTCCGGTAGAGGTCGCCGAGCCAGAAGTGGTAGAAGCCGTTCTCCGGTTCCAGGTCCCGCGCGGCCTCCAGCTCCTCCACCGCCTGCTTCTGCATACCCAGTGCGCTGAGGGTGTCGCCCAGCTTATAGCGGTAGAAGGGATTGCTCGGGCTCAGCTCCACGGCCTTCCGATACTCCATCATGGCCGCGTTCAGCTTGCCGTAGCGGCGGTAGACCTCGGCGAGGCTGAAGTGTGGGGCGGCCCGGCGGGGGCTGATCTTGATGGCCTTGCGGTACTGCGCTACGGCCTTGAGGGACATCTCGGAGTAGACATACGCGTCTCCGAGGGTCGTGCGGTGGTCGGCGTCATTGCCCTGCATCTGCACGGCGCGCCGGTAGTGCTTTATGGCTTCCTCGATGCGGCCCGCTTCAATGTCTCTGTCTCCGGCCTCCCGACTCTCCTCGGCGTCTAGCGGGCCTGGTTCTGGCAGCGGTTCCAGTTCGGCGGCTATGGTCTGTTCCAGGGGGGTGGGTTGGCGTGGACCCTGTTCCCGTTCCAACGGCACTTCTCTCCTTGCGTAACACTCTCCGGAAACCGTGCGGGGGCGCATCTGCCGCGTTCTGTGAACGTCCACAGCAGGTGCGCCCCCACGCTCGGCCGCCTGTTGGTCGATATTTAATCAGAATCCCCGGCGGCTGTCAAGCAATAGCGTGACCGGGCCGTCATTGGTCAGGTGGACCTGCATGGACGCTCCAAAACGGCCTTTCGCCACGGAGATTCCCGCTTCCTGCACGCGCCTGCAGACCGCTTCATAGAGCGCTTCGGCATGCTCGCCGCCGGCCGCCTCCGTGAAGCTTGGCCGCCGGCCCTTGCGGGCATCGCCATAGAGCGTGAACTGAGATACAATGAGCGCGGACCCGCCCACGTCGGCCAGGGCGAGGTTCATCTTACCTGCGTCATCCTCAAATACGCGCAGGCCGGCGATCTTATCCGCAATGTAGTCGACATCTGCTTGCGAATCCTCGCGCCCCACTCCCACCAGCACGAGGAACCCCCGGCCAATGGACCCCACCACCTGGCCCTCCACCTCCACGGAAGCCTCCCGCACCCGCTGGATCACCGCCCGCATGCACGCCTCTACTCGGTGTAGCGAAGCGCCTGGAGGACGTTGCTGTAGTCATCCGTCCAGAGGCGCTGGCCGCGAGGGATCTCCACCGGTACGGCGGCGCTCTTCAGGAGAGGCGAGCGGAAGATGGCAGGATCAGCGGTAACCAGTACCCACGTCGACGCCGCCGTGTCCGTGTCGCTGTCATCGGCATTCTCCACCATCCTCACCTTCTTGCCGATGGCCTGCGCGATCTGGGCTGCGACCGGCGCCAGCGCCAGGTAGCGGTTGGAGACGTGGACCGCCAGCACGCCGCCCGGCTTCAGGTGCCGGAAGTAGACCTGGAACGCTTCCCGTGTCAGCAGGTGCACAGGGATGGCGTCACTGGAGAAGGCGTCCACAGCCAGCAGGTCATAGCCCTGCGGCGGCTCGCGCTCCAGGGAGAGCCGCGCATCACCCATCACGATATCAATGTGGGCCTTGCTGCCGGAGAGAATGCTGAACTGGGATCGCGCAATCTGGGGCACCAGCGGGTTGATGTCGTAGAACCGGATGGTATCGCCCGGCCGGCCGTAGGCCGCCAGCGTGCCCGTGCCCAGCCCGATGACGCCCATCCGCAGCGGGCCCTGTTTCTGGAAGGCGTGGATAGTGAGTCCAACGCCGGTTGTCGGGGCGTAGTAGGTGGTCGGCTCCATATTCCGGTCCGACTGTACGAACTGCTCGCCGTGCAGGATGGTGCCGTGAAAGAGGGAGCGGGTGGCCTCGCGATCTTTGGGATCGTCTGGGTCCTGCACCTGCAGCACGCCGTAGTAGTTACGCGCCATGAACCGGTACTGCTTATCGTGCTCGCTCTGCTGCTTGCCCAGGAAGAACAGCAGGAGCCCGGCGAGAGCGGCCATGGATATCCACCCGCCGTCCTTCCACCAGGGCGTCCCCGGCTGCCAGTACAGCGCCAGCACGGAGATAAGGGCGACCAGCGCCAGCCCGATGGGCAGCTCGTAGTAGCCCTTGAACAGATGCGGGGCGAGCACGCCCACGAACAGCCCGCCCAGCGCGCCTCCGAAGGAGACAGTCAAGTAGAAGGAGGTGAGGTAGCGGGTCGGTGGTCGCGAACGCGCCAACTCTCCGTGACACACGACGCAACACACGTACAAGCCAATGGTAAAGAGCGGTATGAGGATGAAGAGGCTGGCGTGCCTCATGTCGTCCGATAGGCCATACGCCATGCCGGCAAGGAACACGGCGGGCAGCGGCAGGAAGCCGCGTCTCCAACGCCATCGCCTGGCGCCGAAGCAGACGATGAAGCTGA
This sequence comes from uncultured Chthonomonadaceae bacterium, assembly GCA_964396385.1. Lineage (GTDB taxonomy): Bacteria > Armatimonadota > Chthonomonadetes > Chthonomonadales > CAJBBX01 > CAYNFH01. The sequence continues at coordinate 10,827 of CAYNFH010000130.1, forward strand.
TGAGGTACGCCCCGAGGGGCAGGACCCACAGCAGCGGAATGGCGGCCACGTTCTGCGTCAGGTGCGTGGTGATGGCCAGCATCAGGGTGGAGGAGGCGGCCGCCAGCACCGTCCAGTAGACGTACAATCGCAGCGCGGGCCGGCCTCCTCCAGGCTGTTGGGCACCCTCCTCCTTGGAAGGGGAGAGCAAGGTAGCAGCGGGCAGCCTCCACGCGATGACGCCACAGAGGGCCGCATAGGCCAGATAGCCGGCCGACCAGAGGAGCGCCTGCTGTCGAAGCGTGAAGAACGGCTCGACCAATACGGGGTAGCTCAGCAGTCCCAGCAGCGAGCCCGCATTGGAGAGCGCGAAGAGCCGGTAGACGCGTGAGGAGGCGCCGCCATTCTGTCCCGCCGCGAACCACGCCTGGAGCAGGGGACTGGAGGAAGAGAGGAGCAGATACGGAAGGCCGACAGTCCCGAGCAGCGTCCCGATGATGCGGAGGCTCGGGTCCGCGAGCGCGCCGGGCTTCCAGCCGGCGGGCGGCAGCACGTGCAGCGCAAGGACGCTGGCGACCAGGAGCGCCAGGTGCGTGGTCCGCTGCACGCCGACCTGTGGAAGCCGGAGCGCCCCGTGCGCGTAGGCGTACCCCAGCAGGAGCGCCGCCTGGAAGAAGAGGACGCAGGTGGTCCAGACCGCCGCCGTCCCACCGAACCAGGGCAGCAGGATGCGCGCCATGAGCGGCTGTATCTGGAACAGCAGGAAGGCGCTCAGGAACGTGGTGCCGGCGTAAAGCGCCAGGGGTGGGGCCGTGGTGCGCTCCCGAACGACGGCCTGGCCGGTATCGATCTGCGCTGCGTCGCTCGGAACGCTCATGCGGTCTCCCTTCAAGTCACTTGCGTACTCTGGACTACCTCTACGCCGGCCCGACGCATCTCCTCTATCGCCTTGGTCACGTCGTCCGGCTGGAGGTTGACGCCGCGGCAGCCATCCTCCACGAGGTAGGCCTTAAACCCAAGCTGGCGCGCGTCCAGGGCAGTGAACTTCACACAGTAATCGGTGGCTAGCCCCATCACGTACACCGTGTCGACGCCCTGTTCCTTCAGGTAGTCGCCCAGCCCGGTGGCTTTCCGATGGCCGTTATCGAAGAAGCCGCTGTAGCTGTCGATCGCCGGATCCGTGCCCTTGTGGAAGATGCGGGCGACGCGGCTCCGATCCAGGCCGGGCAGAAGATCCGCCCCCGGTGTGCCCTGGACGCAGTGGACCGGCCACAGGATCTGGGACAGTCCGTTCAGATCGATCACCTCGCCGATCTGTTTGCCGGGATGGCTCGCGGCGAAGCTGCCGTGGTCTCGCGGGTGCCAGTCCTGCGTGGCGACCACGAGCTCAAACCGCTGCTGGAGCCGGTTAGCAATCGGCACCACCTGGTCCCCCTCCGGCACGGGCAGAGCCCCGCCGGGCACAAAGTCATTCTGCAGGTCCACTAGTATCAGCGCACGCATAGCTACTTTCCACGCGCTTCCAGCACCAGTTTCGTCCGGAGTTCGTGCAGTGTCCGCTCCAGTCCGGCCGGATAGCGGTGCGGGTTCAGGAACCGCTTGATGCCGGGGTGCAGCATGCCGAGCTGTTCCGCCGTACGCCGCCGGACATCCTCCAGCGCGGGCGGATCATAGACCTGATTGCCGCCACGGAACACCGGCACGAGCAGGTCCTTTCCTTCCGCGTCGGGATCGATGCGCCGCCGTCGCGCGATTTCCGTGGGATCGATGACGGTGGACATGTCCTTTGGCTCGGTCAGCTCATCATAAATGGCGTCCGCGATGAACCGGCCGTTCTGCCGGAAGCGCCGCACCTGGAGGATACCCGGAATGGAGACCTTGGCCAGCTCTTCCGACAGCTTGACGCGGTGCTCCCACGCCCCATCCACGCCGCGCACGGCCGTCAGCTTGTATACGCCGCCCAGCGCCGGCTGGTCGTAGGCGGTGGCGAGCCGGGTGCCTACGCCCCAGGTGTCGATGGCGGCGTCCTGGTCCTTGAGGCTGGTGATGACGTTCTCATCCAGCTCGTTGCTGGCCAGGATGGCGGCGTCCTCGAACCCCGAGGCGTCGAGTATCTTGCGCGCCTCCGCGCTCAGGTAGGCCAGGTCGCCGGAGTCCAGGCGGACCCCGACCATCCGATGGCCGTGCTCTCGGAGCCGCCGGCCCACCTCCACGGCGTTCCGTACGCCCTGGAGCGTTTCGTAGGTGTCCACCAGGAAGACGCAGTTGTTGGGCATCGCCTCGGCGTACTTCTCGAACGCATCCAGCTCATCCTGAAACACCATGACCCAGCTATGGGCGTGCGTGCCCTTGACGGGGATCCCGAACAGCTTGCCGGCCAGCACGTTGGAGGTGCCCGCACAGCCACCCACATAGGCGGCGCGGCTGGCGGAGATGCCGCCGTCTGGTCCCTGCGCCCGGCGCAGCCCGAATTCCAGGACCGGCTCGCCGCGGGCCGCCTGGCATACGCGCGCCGCCTTGGTCGCGATCAGGGTCTCGAAGTTAATCAGGTTGAGGAGCGGCGTCTCCAGAAGCTGGCACTGGAGCAAGGGACCCTGGACGCGCACCAACGGCTCGTACGGAAAGACCACCGTGCCCTCCGGGACCGCGTCGACGTCGCAACGCATCCGCAGCACGCGTAGGTGCTTAAGGAAGCCAGGCTCGAACAAGGGCCGGCCGTCATTGCCGGTCAGGCTGCCCAGGTATCCGACATCGCTGTCGTCAAACTGTAAGGCGTCGAGGTAGTCGATGATGTTATGCAGTCCGCAGGCGATGGTATAGCCGCCCTGGAAGGGGTTCTTGCGAAACTGGATGCAGAAGACGGCTTCGCGCTCCGCCAAGCCCAGCTTCCAGTACCCGTACGCCATGGTGAGTTGGTACAGGTCCGTGAGCAGGGCCAGGGAACCGCAGAATAGTCCGGAGATGGTATTCACGCTCACATTCTACTGAAGCCGCCCCGGAATGTACAGCGTCAGACCACTCAGCCCTGCGCAACCTACAAAGAGCGGGACCGCCGGGACCGCGTGAATCCGCGCGACGGGAAGACTCGCATAACTACCTGGAGAGGTGCGGTTATCCTTCCGAGAATTCGATTGCGGAATGGCCGCGAAGCATGGAACGATCCGCGCAAGGAGAAAGCTTCGGAATGCCCACGAAGGACTTCTGCGCCGGTGATGGGGATAGTTGTCCCCAGTGCGCCGGCATGAGCATGTCGGGAGGGGCCAGTTACGGTCTGGCCCTAGCGGCGATGGATGCGGACGCGGAGGCAGCACTGCTCCGGGCCCTCGCCGCCAGCGGAATCGGATTCAGCCGCCGCGGACCCATCATTGTGCCGGCAGGCTCGGCCACACACGCGGATACGTTTCGTAACTGTGTTGGGGACAGGATCGCGCCATCGCTCCAGTCCCGCGTTAAGGCGTTCCGGACGGACAGGCCCGCGTGCCCGGACGCCGTCATCGATGGCTTGCTGAATGCCCTCACTCTGAAGGAGCTGATGGAGCTTGCCGACGTGGAGTGGGTGCGAGAAGCCGTCCATAGCGACAGTCTCTTCAGCGTCTACCAGCCCATCCTGGAAACCTCAAACGGCAGGCTGTTCGGCTATGAGGCCCTCATACGCGCCCGCCACCCAAGCACCGGCGAGACCGTGGATGCGACGCCGCTGATCCAGGGCTGCCGCCGGCTCGGACTGGAGCACCTGCTGGACCGCAAGGCGCGCCGGTCCGCAATCGCCGGAGCAGCCGAGATCCAGGCCCGAAACGCGCGGTTCTTCGTGAATTTCTTGCCCAACGCAGTCTACGATCCCGACGTGTGCCTGCGCTCGACCATCGACGCGGCGGATGAGGTCGGCATGCCGCCGAGCCGGTTGGTGTTTGAGGTGGTTGAGACGGAGCAGGTCACGAGCATCCCGCGACTTCGAGCGACCCTCGATTTCTTCCGCAAGCAGGGTGCGGCCGTAGCGCTAGGGGACATCAGCAGCGGCTTCTCCGCGCCGCGGTACCTGGGAGAGCTGATGCCGGACTTCGTGAAGATCGACCGGGAGCTGGTGGCCAAGTGCGCGAGCAGCACGGCTTCCCGGCAGGGACTGGAGACCCTCGTATCGATGGCGAGACGGCTCCGCATCGGAGTGATCGCGGAGGGAATAGAGACGGTAGAACAGATGCGGGTGTGCGCTGCGGCCGGGGCGGAGTATCTTCAGGGATTCCTCTTTGCCCGCCCGGCGATGCCGCCGGAGGCGGTTTCGTCATCCCTTTTCACCACCGCGCAGGCGAAGGCAGCATAAGTAACGGCTGACAAGGTGACAAGGTGACCGGGTGACAAGGTGAACCCGGAATCCGGATTCATCCCTCACCCCTCATCCCTCATCCCTGAGTCAGAAGAACCCCAGCTCCAGCTTGGCGGCCTCGGACATCATGTCCGGGTTCCACGGCGGGTCCCACACCACGGCCACTTCACACCCGGTGACGCCCTGGACCGCCTTCACCTTCTCCTCCACCTCGACGGGCAGGATGCCGGCTACCGGGCAGGCGGGTGAGGTGAGGGTCATCGTGATCTTCACGAACCCGGAGGGGTCGACGTTCACGTCGTAGACCAGTCCGAGCTCGTAAATATCGACGGGGATCTCGGGATCGTACACGGTCCGCAGCGCCTCAATAACGTTGCCCTCAATCAGGAGGGCGCTGATCGGCGACGCCTGCTGTGCCGGCTGGGTGGTAGTTTCGGTTTCCATTGAATCTCCAACTCGGTAAATGGGTAAATGGGTGTACCTCCGGAATCCGCCGTACACTCATTTACCCATTTACCCATTTACTCCGTACTTGCAGGCTGCTGGTCGTCCTTCAGCGCGGCCCGCAGGGTGTGCCAGGCGAGCGTAGCGCATTTCACGCGCATGGGGAACTTGCGCACGCCGGAAAAAACGGCCAGCTTGTCCAGCTCCTCCACGTCAGGCGTCTCGTCGGGAGCCCCCGTCACCAACTCGTGAAAGCGCTGGAAGATCTCCTCGGCCTCCGCGATGGTCTTGCCCTTGACGAACTCCGTCATCAGCGAGGCCGAGGCCCTGGAAATGGCGCAGCTTGAGTTGCCGTCTTCCCGTACCGGCGCATCGAAGCGGACGTCGACGATGCAATCTCCCTCCGTGAGAACGTCCACCATCAGGTGGTCGCCGCAGAGGGGGTTGTGCCCGTCGGCGTGGTGGTTGGCCCCCTCCAGCGTCCCGAAGTTGCGCGGGCGCTTGGAGTGGTCCACGATCATCTGGTCATACAGCTCCCGAAAGTCTTCAGACATCATCCGTCCCTGAACACCTGAACACCTGATCCCCTGAACACCCGGCGCGCATCATGCCGCACCGAACATCTCCATCACCTTACGTACCCCGGCCGCCAGTGCGTCCAGCTCCTCCATCGTATTGTAAAACGCAAGAGAGGCGCGAGATGTTGCCGCGATGTTGAACCGCCGCATGACCGGCTCCGTGCAGTGGTGGCCGGTGCGGATGGCGATGCCCTCACCGTCCAGGATGGTGCCCACGTCGTGCGGGTGAACGCCCGGCGTCACGAAGGAGAGAACGGATGCCTTGGTATGGGCCGTTCCTATGAGCTTTACGCCCGGGATGCCGGATAGCTGCTCCGTTCCATACTCCAGCAGCTTCTGCTCGTGCGCAGCGGCCGCGGTGATGTCCAGCGCCTCCAGGTAATCGACCGCCGCGCCCAACCCGATGGCGTCGGCAATGTTGGGCGTGCCGGCTTCGAACTTGTAGGGCAGGTCGTTGTAGGTCGTCTTCTCGAAGGTAACGGAGCGGATCATGTCCCCGCCGCCCTGATAAGGCGGCATCTCTTCCAGCAGGGCGGCCTTGCCGTACAGCGCGCCGATACCCGTCGGGCCGTACATCTTGTGGCCGCTGAAGCTGTAGAAGTCCGCATCCAGCGCCTGCACGTCCACGCGCATGTGGGGCAGGGCCTGCGCGCCGTCCACCAGCACCGGAACGTTTCGTGCGTGCGCCATCTCCACAATCTCGCGCACGGGATTGATGGTGCCCAGGGAGTTGGAGACGTGGACCACCGCGACCAGCCGGGTGCGCTCGTTGAGCATCTGCTCGTACTCGTCCATCAGCAGCTCGCCAGCGTCGTTCATGGGGATGACCCGCAGCAGGGCCCGCCGCTCCTCGCAGATCATCTGCCACGGCACAATGTTGGAGTGGTGCTCCATGGCCGAGATGATCACTTCGTCGCCAGGCTGCAGCCGTTGCCGGCCAAAGGTCTGGGCGACCAGGTTGATGCCCTCCGTGGTGCCCCGCGTAAAGATCACCTCGTGAGCGTCCACGGCGTTGATGTACCGGGCAATCTTCACCCGCGCCTCTTCATAGGCCCGCGTCGCGCGCTCGCTGAGCAGGTGGACGCCCCGGTGGACATTGGCGTTGTCCTCCGTGTAGTAGCGCACCAGCGCGTCAATGACGGGCCGGGGCTTCTGGGAGGTTGCCGCGTTATCGAGGTAGACCAGCGGCTTGCCGCGTACGAGCTGCCGGAGGATGGGGAAGTCCTTCCGCACTCGCTGTACGTCGAACCGGGTGCGCGGCTGTTCCAGGGTGACGCTCATGGGACCTCCTCCACTCGCGGTTCCTCCGCGGGCGCGAAGCTCACCGCGTCGTCTCGCCGGGCCTGCAGCGCGAACAGCGTCTCCTCCAGCCGCTCCCGCAGCGCGCCGACCTTGATGCGCCCGATGATGTCGCTGGCGAAGGCGTAGGTGAGCAGCCCCCGCGCCTCCTCCTCGCCGATGCCCCGCGCACGCATGTAGAAGAGAGCATCGTCGTCGAGCCGGCCGATAGTCGCCCCGTGGGTGCAGCGCACGTCGTCCGCGTAGATCTCTAGCTGGGGCTTGGTGTTGACCTGCGCCTCCGGGGAGAGGAGCAGGTTCTGGTTGGTCTGCTTGGCGTCCGTCTTCTGCGCGTCCGGTAAGACCTTGATCTTGCCGCTGAACACGCCCCGCGCCGCCCCGCTCAAGATGCCCTTGTACAGCTCGTGACTGGGGCAGTGAGGCATGGCGTGCTCCAGGCGGGTGTGGTTGTCGACGTGCTGCCGGCCGCCGGCCATGTAGAGGCCGTTCAGCGTGGCCTCTGCGCCTTCGCCGCCGAGATGCGCGTTCACGTCGTTCCGCACCAGCAGGCCGCCCAGGGAGATGTTGTGGTTGGAGAAGGTGGATCCCGCGCCCTGCCAGCTCTCCATAGTGGCCACGTGGTAAGCCTGGAGGCCCTCCTGCTCCACCTTGTAGTGGTCCAGCACGGCGCCGTCCCCGACGAACACCTCCGAGACCGCGTTGGTCCAGTACACTCCACCTGTGGCGACGTAGCTCTCGATCACGGTGGCGAAGCTGTTCTCGCGCAGGACAATCAGTCCGCGCGGCTGCGACATGGCCGGCTCGCCGCCCACGTTCGACAGGTACACGATGTGGATGGGCGTTTCCAGCACCACGCCCTTCGGCACGTAGATGAACGGACCATCCTCAAAGAGCGCCGTGTTGAGCGCCACGAAGGGAAACCGGTCGGGTCGTGCCCGCGTCCCCAGGTACTCCCTCACGAGATCCTGGTCCGTGTCCAGCGCCGAGGCAAGGCACTCCGCGCGCACGCCCTTGGGAAGCGCCGGTACGTCGCTCAGCTCGTGGGAATAGTAGCCGTTAACGAACACGAGGCGCGCCACGCCGGTGTCGTCGTAGGTGAGCTCACGGACCTTGTTGGAGGTGAAGTCGCCGGGGTCGTACGCGGCGGGCTGGAAAGGAGTCTCACGGATGCGGCGGGTGTCCGTATACTTCCAGTCCTCGTCCTGCAGGGTGGGGAAGCCGGTCCGCTGGAGCTGCTCGATAGCGTCGCGCCGCAGCGCGGCGAGCCAGCCGCGCGTGGCATCCCGGGCGCCCCGCGCCCGCCACTCGTAGAGCTCGATGTATCGGTCTATATCGCTCAATGCCTGGGCCATGGTGCCCTCCTTACGCCGCCTGGTCTTCCAGCCAGCCGTAGCCCTTGTCTTCGAGCTCCAGCGCCAGCTCCGGTCCGCCGGACTTCACGATGCGGCCGTCCACCAGGACGTGTACCACGTCCGGCTTGATGTAGTTCAGCAGCCGCTGGTAGTGGGTCACCACCAGCACGGACCGCTCGCGGTTGTGCAGGGCGTTCACGCCGTTGGCCACGATGCGCAGCGCGTCGATGTCCAGGCCGCTATCTGTCTCGTCCAGGATGGCCAGCTTGGGGTCCAGCACGGCCATCTGGAAAATCTCGTTGCGCTTCTTCTCGCCGCCCGAG
>CAYNFH010000131.1:0-19039 GCA_964396385.1 uncultured Chthonomonadaceae bacterium
ATGCTCGTGAGAACAGTTCCGCTGCTTCTTCGCGGCTGAGCTCGATAGTGATGGTCATTGCCAGCATCCTCCTGCGCCATGATAACACGATTCTGCCTCGCGAGTGAAGCCAGGCGCCCCGTTCGTGTCGGGTGCTATAATCCGGCTGGGAGGGCGACGATGCAATTGCGCTACTTGGAGGACCTGTGGGATGAGGCCGAGACGGCAGGAATGGACGAGCCGGAGCTGCTGCGGTACCGGTCCAACCTGCTGGGAAGGGACCTCCGGCTGACCAACTTTGGGGGCGGGAACACCTCCGCCAAGGTGGTGGAGACGGATCCCGTCACCGGCGACCGCGTGGAGGTCCTGTGGGTCAAGGGCAGCGGCGGCGACCTGGGCACCATCCGCCGCGACGGCTTCGCCACCCTCTACATGGACCGGCTGAACGCGCTCAAGCGGCGGTACCGTGGAGTTGAGTTCGAGGACGAGATGCCGGAACTGTACCCCCTCTGCACTTTTGGTCTCAACCCCCGCGCCGCCAGCATAGATACTCCCCTGCACGCCTTCCTGCCGTTCCGGCACGTAGACCACCTGCATCCGGACTGGGCCATCGCCGTGGCCGCCTCCGCCGATGGGCCAGACCATCTGCGCCGCATCCAGGAGGAGACCGGAGTGAACCTGGTCTGGCTGCCCTGGAAGCGGCCCGGTTTCGAGCTCGGGCTATGGCTGGAGAAGGCGCAGCGCGAGAACCCGGACGCGGATGGCGTCCTGTTGGGCTCCCACGGACTCTTCACCTGGGGCGACACCTCGCGCGAGAGCTACCTGAACACCCTCCGCGTGGTGGACGCGCTCGGGCAGTACGTGGTCCGGCGGGTGGAGGAGCGCGGCGAGCGGCTCTTCGGCGGCGCCATCCACCAGCCCCGCGAGGACGCCGAAGCGCTTGCGGCGGAGCTCCTGCCCGCGCTCCGTGGCGCAGTTGGGGGCGGTATCGGCCAGTTCGACAACCGGCCGGAGGTGCTGCGGTTCGTAGACAGCGACCGCTGCCAGGCGCTGGCATGGCAGGGGACGAGCTGTCCGGACCACTTCGTACGGACCAAGGTGCGGCCCCTCCACGTGGAGTGGGATCCGGCGGTTGGAGATGTGGATACGCTGACGCGAGCGGTCGCCGAGGGCATGGACCGTTACCGCCAGGAGTACGCGGACTACTACGAGGCAAACCGGCTGCCGGGCTCTCCCGCCATGCGCTCCGCCAGCCCCATGGTGGTGCTCGTACCGGGCGTCGGCATGTTCAGCTTCGGCAAGAACAAGGCGGAGGCGCGTATCACCGGGGAGTTCTATGTGAACGCCATCCACGTGATGGAGGGGGCGACGGCGCTGTCAGACGACGGGAGACGGAAGACGGATGACGGACCGCAGCCAGCCGATGCCCATCCGTCCTCCGTCTCCCGTCTCCCGTCCACTGTAGTGGACAACTATGTGGCGCTGCCGGCGCGGGAGGCGTTCAACATCGAGTACTGGTCGCTGGAGGAGGCTAAGCTCCGGCGAATGCCGCCGGAGAAGGAGCTGAGCAGAAAGGTAGCGCTGGTGATAGGGGCCAGCGCCGGGATCGGCCAATCCATTGCCCTGCGGCTGGCGAAGGAGGGGGCGCACGTCGTCATCGCGGATCTCAACGGGGAGCTGGCCGAGGCCGGCGCACAGGCGGTTCGGGACGCCCACGGAGAGGAGACCGCAGTCTCGGCGACGGTGGACAGCACGGATCGCGAATCGGTCCGTGCGCTGACGACGACGGCTATCCGCGCGTTCGGAGGTGTGGATATCCTGGTGCAGACCGCAGCCATCTTCTTCCCGCCGAATGAGGAGGGCAGGATTAGCGACGAGGCGTGGCGCAAGACCCTGGACGTGAACCTGGTCGCATCCGTGATCTCGGCGGAGGAGGCGCGGCGGGTGATGGTGGTGCAGGGCACGTCAGGGAGCATCGTGCTGCTGAGCTCCGCTAACGCCGTAGTGCCGAAGAAGGGGAGCTTCGCGTACGACGCCGGCAAGGCCGCCCTCAACCATCTCATCCGCGAGCTAGCGATAGACTTTGCGCCCCTGGTCCGCGTCAACGGAGTGGCCCCGGCCAGCGTGGTGGAGGGCTCCATCCAGTTTGGGCGGGAGCGTGTGATGACCTCCCTGGCGAAGTACAACATCGCCTATAGCGAGGATGAGACCACAGAGGCGCTGCGGGACAAGCTCTCCGCGTACTATGCGCAGCGCACCCTGCTGAAGCGGAAGGTGCGGCCCTCGGACGTGGCGGAGGCTTGCTTCCTGCTGGTTTCCAACCGGCTGGGCGCGACCACGGGGCAGATCCTCGCGGTGGACGCCGGCCTGTCGGAAGCGTTCTTGCGATGACAGATCCAAGAATCCATCTCTGTGAGCTGGCCGGGCTGGCCTATAACCGCCGGCTGCTGGACAGCGCGGGCGGGAACTTCAGCGCGCGGGTGGGCGACCGGATGTACTGTACGCCACGCTACGCAGGAAGCAAGCGCCAGTGGCGCGTGCGGCCGGAAGAGATCGTGGTAATGGATCTGGAGGGCCGGAAGCTGGACGGCGAGGGGGAGCTCTCCCGCGAGATACGGATGCACATGGGTATCTATCGCGCCTTTCCGGAGGCCGGCGGAGTCTGCCACGCTCATCCGTACAACGTGCTGGTGTTCGCCAGCCTGCGCCGGCCCATTCCGCCCACTAGCGAGCAGACGGAGAAGTACGGAGTCATCGAGATGTGCGAGGAGCAGCCCGCCCACAGTCCCGACCTTGCGCGGGCGGTCGTGGAGGCGCTCGCGCGAAAACAGCCGCTGCTGGCCAAACATGCCATCGCGTGTCTCATACCCTATCACGGAATCACAGTGGCAGGCCGGGACCTGGACGATGCCTACGACGCGCTGGAGCGCATTGACGGCTCCGCCCACATCCTCATCGGCCGGGCCGCCCTGGAGGTTCCCCGGGACAACCGGCCCGGGAGCCGGTAAGCTCCTTGCCGCGGCTCCGCCCGTGTGTGGTACTGGCATGCATCACACTGCTGCTCCTGGAGGCCATCGCCGGAGCTCAGGAGGCGGCGCAGCAGCCGCTGGACTTCTGGCTGCCCAGCGGCAAGCCTAGCGGCATTCCGCGTAATGACCGCGTTTGGGTCACCTTCTACCGCGCCCGGAACTCCCCTTCACGAGTGGCGCCCGCCGTCATCCTCCTTCATCCGCTGGGCGAGATCCGCAACGAGGTGATGCGCGAGTTCGCGCGATTCCTCGCGGCACGAGGAATCGCCGGTGCGGTCGTAACGCTCCCGTACCACATGCGACGGCTGCCGCCCCACGATACTCCGCTCCGCCACTTCGCTCCGGCAGACATCGTAACCGGAGTGCAGGCGTACGCGCAGGCTATCGCTGACGTCCGCGTAGTGACGGACTGGCTCGAGCGCCGGCCCGAGGTGGATCCGGCCCGGATCGGGGTGATTGGAGTGAGCCTGGGGGCCATCGTGGCCCATTCGGCCATGGGGGAGGACCCACGCCTTTCCGCCGGAGTGGCGATACTCGGGGGCGGCGACCTCCCGGACCTGTACAGGCGGAGCGCGCTGTATCGGGTGTTCCATCCGGGGATCACCCGGCCGCTGACGGCCGATGAGCGCGCCGCGCTCGCGCGGGTGGACCCGCTTACCACGGCCAGCCGCAACCTGCCGCGGCGGGTCTTGATGATTGAAGCCGCTCGAGACCTGCTGATACCTCCGCACGATGCCACGGAGCTCTGGAACGCGCTCGGCCGGCCCCCCATCCGGTGGCTGGATACGAACCACTACGGCCCGCTGTTCGGCGGACGCTCCATCATGGGCACGTCCACGGAGTACCTGCAGTCGGTCTGGCGCGACCCCGCCAATCTTTATCCCGTGCTCTCGCCGATGCACGTGCCGACCTTCCAGATCGGAGCCGTGTTTGGGCTGGACAGCGCGGCAGAGCCCGCCTTCGAGTGGCAGGCGATTACCCTCGCGACTCAGCCCAATCACATGTCCCTCCTCCACCTTGATGTGGGCTGGTACGGGCGCGGAATGTTTTTCGGGCTCGCCGTAACCCTGAGCGGCTACCTGGATGCCGGAATAGGCAGGCGGCTGGGCGGCCACGACTACCGCCCCTACGTGGGACTGCACCTGGTCCTGTAGTAAAGGCGCCTTTTGCACCCAGCTTCACGCGTATGCCGCCAGGTGGAGGACACATGCGTGAAGGGGCGCATCCGCCATGTAACACGGCCTCCCGGTCCTGGAACGGAGCTGGACACCACTTGGACCGGTGGGACACGCATGATTATCCTCGTAGAACCGAATCCCAAGCAGAGTGCTTGAATCGATCGCTGGAACCTCGACGGCAGGTGAATCCGTCTCTTCCCAATTATAGTGGGCTGTTCCGTTGACTGGAAATGGGGGATACTCAGATGGAAGACACCGCAAAGACCGTTGAGACGCCGTGGACCGAGTCCAGTGATGGAACGGACGCCTCCCTTCAGTCTCAGCATGCGTCCGGCGGTATGAACTCCGACTTTCTGACACAGGCGGAGTTGAGCGGCCAAGACTCCGGAAGCGTGGGCAACACGAACCGGCCTCCTGACGTTATCCTCGACCCGGAAACCGGGCTTCCGGCTGCCGATGCGTTGGAAACGTCCGGTACGGTGGGAGGCGAAGGCACCATTGGAGGTGGCAGCGGCATCGACGATGGCGGGACGCACGGCGGCGGCACGGATCAGGCGCCATCGACTCAGGAGTTGCTATCCGAGCGGCGCCGGCACGCAGGAGCACGGAAGGCCCACCGGCCGGCGCGAAATGCGGCATCCCGGTAGAGGCGTTGCGGCGCATCGATAACTGTTCCTGGTGGTTTGCGGGATCCTTTGGCTAGTACCTCCACTTTTCCTTCACGCCGCGCGGCGGTGCTCGTCGCTTCCGGTGTCGGCCGGAGGAGCCTGGCTGCGCACGGGACCGCCCGGCGGAGGCTCTCCGCCTGACAGGGTGTCCGCGTGGAGCTGGAGCCAGCGCAGCACCTCGTTGCTTCTGAGCATACCGACGTAGCGCCCCGAATCCAGGACGGGCGCCTGTCCCGACTCGTCATTGGCCAGCTTCTCCAGGGCCGCGCTTGCGTCCTCATCCGGAGAGACCGACGGAATTTGCGCTGCCGGACGCATAATCGCTGTCACCGGCGTGAAGTCCCACTGGTTCCGCGGTATCTGATGAACGTCCTCCACTCCTACCACGCCCTCCAGGCGTCCATCCCGGACCACCGGGAACTGACGTTGGTCCGTCCGCATCATGTAGGAATCGACCAGCCTGCTCACCGGCAGGTCCGGGGCCACGGTGGGCAGGTCTTGGCGCATTAACCGGGATACCGGCACGCCTTCCAGCACATCGTGAATTACCACCTGGCGGTAGCTCATCTCAGCGGCGTTGTTCAGGAACCAGCCGATGAACGCCAGCCAGATACCGCCCATAATCCCGGACCCGAACACCGGCAGCGACGCCCCAAACATCATCAGTATGCCGGCGACGATGAAGACCCAGGCGACCACGTGGCTCGTCGTCGTTGCCATGCGCGTGGCCCGGCGGAGGCTGCCCGTAGCGGACCACAGCATGGCGCGTAGCACCCGCCCCCCGTCAAGCGGGAAGCCGGGAATGAGATTAAAGACGCCCACAAGGAGATTCACCTGTCCGAGCCACAGCAGGAGCGTGAATCCCGGCCCGAGCCTGGACAGCGCAATCGCCGGGCTCACCACGGCATCCTGAACGCGCGCAGCCCCCAGCCCCCCGAGTATCAGGCAGATGATGCCCAGCACGATGCTGATAACCGGACCTACCACTGCGATCTGGAGCTCCGTGCCGGCGGAAGGCGGCTCGCGCTGGATATTGGATACGCCGCCAAACAGGAACAGCGTGATCCTGCGCACCGGGAGCCCCTTGGAGATGGCCACGAGCGAGTGAGCAAGCTCATGCGCGAGAACGGAGGCGAAGAACAGGATCGCCGCGCAGATGGCCACCCCCCACGAGAGCCCAGGGCCCCAGAGCGGATGCCACGCCGGGAACAGTCCGGCTCCAAGCTGCCAGACGACCAGCAGGAAGATGAAGAACCAGCTCCAGTCGATGTGGATGTCGATGCCGAATAGCCGGCCCAGAGCGATGCCGCCTCTCATGGTCGTTTCTCCCTCAGAGTGGTGACGGCGCGGGAATGGCGATAGTTCCGTTGCCGCCGCACACTCTCGCGCCTCAGTACCCCCTGTGCGGAACAAACCGCGCAACCGTGTGGTCGTATCGTCAGGCGAGAACTACGTCGCAAGGAGATACGAAGATGGAGACCACGTGGAAACCACACACCACACATGGTGAACTGAACACGGACAAACGGGAAGACCTGCCGGACAGCGTCTTTGCGTTCCCCAAGCAGCGCAAAGAGCCGTTGACCGACGCATCGCACGTGAAGAATGCGCTGGCGCGCTTCGACCAGGTGGAGGGCGTCAGCGACGCGGATCGCGACCAGGCCTTCGCGAACATCAAGAAGGCGGCGGAGCATTACGGAATCGACGTAGAGGAGAGCTCCTGGCGGGACCTGGGCAAGAAGCCGCACACCAAGAATCCGTCCCACGAGAAGGCGGCTTAGCCCTGGTGCGCAGCTAGGAGGGTGAGAGGACCGCGCCGCCGCAGATGGGGATGCACTGGCCCGTGACGTAGTCGGAGAGGTCCGTCGCCAGGAACTCCACCACCTTCGCGCAGTCCTCCGGTACGCCCAGGCGGCGGAGCGGGATGTTGGCTGAGGCTCTGGCCATGTTCTCGGGGAGGTTGCGGCCGAACTGCTTGTTGGCGCGCGAGGTCAGGATGAGACCGGGCGCGATGCAGTTCACACAGATGCCGAACGGTCCCAGCTCGGCGGCGAGGAGGCGCGTGTACTCCACGATGCCGGCCTTGGCGACCGAGTAGGAGGCCATCATCCCGGTGGAATTGCCCTTGATGCCCGCCTGGCTGGAGACGTTGATGATCTTGCCGCTCCGCTGCTCCTTCATCGGCACAGCGGCGGCCTGGCAGCAGAAGACGGTGGACGTAAGATTCACGTCCATGATGAACCGGTAGTCATCCTCCGGCATGGTGGAGGCATAGCTGCGATCCACCGGCCGGAGCATGCCGCCCGCGTTGTTGACCAGGATGTCCAACCGGCCGAACGCGTCCAGCGTCTCGTGGATCAGGCGGTCCACTTGCTCCCGCTGAGTCACGTCGGCCTCCACGCCGAGTGCGCGGACCCCCAGCGCCTTCACCTCGTCCACGACGGTGTCGCCCTGGATCTCCTCGTCGAACTCCTTGTGGGCGTCCAGGCGGATGTCGTTGACCACCACGTCCGCGCCAAGACCGGCGAGGTGCAGCGCGTAAGCGCGCCCCAGCCCCCTCGCCCCACCCGTAACCACTGCTACTTTGCCGCTGAGCTTAGACATTGGCCGCGAATACACGCAGATGGACGGGAATGGGATTTCCGCCCATGGTTACGGTGGCAATTCGAGGGCCACATGCCAGAATGGGTCGGGTCCGGCATATCCACTTACTCGCGTTCATTAACGGCTACTTTCCTCCGGTTTGAAGGTCACGCAAGGCCTTGCCAAGGTCATCCAGGGCTTTGTTGTACTCCTGCTCGCGCTGGCGGGCGCGCTGGTAGGCGTCATTGGCCTTCCGGATGAGAGCGGACATGGACGGCGGCGCTCCACGCGGACCTGGAGCCGCTCCGGAAGTGGCCTGGGCCGCAGCTCCGCCCATCGGCGCCTGGCCGATGAGGGCCGAGATAGCTCCCTCCAGGTCCGGGCGCATGGCGACTTTGTCGCCGCTGGCGACGATTACTTGCTTTATCTCCGGTATGGAGGCCGCTCCGCTGCCGGCGCCCTGGACGTACACAGGGGCCACGTAGAGCAGCGTCTTCTCCACCGGAATAACCAGCAGATTGCCGAAGGTGAGCTTGGAGCCCTGCTGGCCGTTCAGCGTCTGGAACTCCGAGACAGCCGGCTGGCTCTTCATCTGGTTCATGATCTGCTGCGGTCCGTTTACGGCCTCCCCCTTGGGGAATCGATAGACCACGAGCTGGCCGTAGTCCTCCGGATCGCACTTGGCGCACATCCAGCCCGCAATGTTCTGCGTGTTCTGAGGCTGGAACGGAGTCATGATAAGGAACTCTGTGCGGGACTCGCCGGGGAGCCGCATCATTACGTAGTAGGGCGCCATGCGCGGGCTGGACGAGCCGGAGTAGGCCTGCACGTCCGCGGAGGGAGTGGGATCTACAGGCACTTCCCAGGCATCATCCTTCCGGTAGTAGGCCAGCGCATCCGTAACGTGGTAGTTGGTGTAGATGTCTCGCTGGAACCGGAACAGGTCCTCAGGGTACCGTATGTGCGCCCGCAGCCCGGCTGGCATCTGGTCGATTGGAGTGAATAGGCGCGGGAAGATGCGCTGCCAGGTCTGGAGGATGGGGTCCTTCGGATCCGAGACGTAGAGCGTGACCGTACCGTCGTAGGAATCGACCACCGCCTTCACGGAGTTGCGGATGTAGTTGAACTCCTCGACCACGTCTTCGTACACGGTCCCTGCGTCCGTGGGCTTGGAGTATGGGTAACGGTCCGTAAGAGTATAGCAGTCCAGTATCCAGTAGATCCTGCCCTGGTAGATGACCGAATACGGGTCTCTGTCCAGGTTCAGGAAGGGCGCCAGGGTCTGTACGCGGTCCCGGATGTTCCGGCGGAAGAGGATTCGGCTCTGGTCTGTGAGGTCGCCTGAGAAGAGCATATTGGTGTCGCCTAGACGGATGGACCAGGCGGTCTTAACCAGCTCGGAGGAGAGGCGCACGCCCGCCTTGCCAGTGTAGCGGGTCTCCACGTTTGCGGAGCTGGTCGGTGACGGATAATCGAACTCGCTCTGGCGCGTTCCTACGAAAACGTAGTCCCGGTCGAGCTCTCCGAAGTAGACCTGGGGATGGTCCAGCTTGAGCGCGGGCTCGCCGGATTGCGGCGGAATCTGGCTGAGCAGGTAGTCCGGCAGCCCCTCCGGGTCCACGCGGTTGACGGGGCTCACCACCGCGCCGTAGCCGTGCGTGAACTGGAGGCGGCGGTTCTGCCACGTCTGCGCTACCTCCTGCAAGAGGGAGGAGTCCAGCTCGCGCGGCCCGATCATCACCTGCCGGTAGCCATCGGACAGGTTGTAGCGGTCCACGTCGATGTTATAGTCGCCGGTCTGCCCGCCCCAGCCGTTCGGGAGGTCGAACCGATAGTACTGCTTGAACCGCTGCTTGGAGGAGTAGACCTGGGCGAGCTGGGGCCAGTCCCAGAGGCGGATGTTGTCCAGCGTCGGTTTGTCCTGGGCCAGAGCGGCGCCTGTTACGGCACCCGCGCCGGAGAACGGCTGTACCTGTACCTGGGCCAGATTGTAGGCTGCCCGGGTGGAAGCCAGGTCCCTCGCGATATAGGGCTGCTCCCTGTCAAACTGGTTGGGTACGACGCTGAAGCGCTGCACGAGGCTCGGGACGAGGCCGGAACCCACCAGCGAGACGACCGCCCACAACGCGAGACCCGCGAGCGGCAGCCGGAACGCCCGGCCGGACCAGATGTTGATATAGCAGAGCAGCGCGGTCAGCGCCATGCAGGCCATCTGCAGGTGAATGGCGGGAAGGCGGGCGTGCAGGTCCGTGTAGCCCGCGCCGTAGAAGGCATTGTTGTCCGCGTAGAGCAAGTCGTAGCGTGACAACGCGTAGGTGCACGCGTAGAGGGCCGCGGCGGTGCCGAGCAGCGCAAGCAGATGCCTGCGCACGTGCGGCGCGAAAGTCGGCACCGTATTGGCGAGGAAATCCAGCGCGCCGTCGCTGTAGTGGATAATCGCCACGCCGACCGTGGTGATCGCCAGCGTGAGTAGCGCCCAGTTCAGCAGATAGGTGAGGAAGGGCAGGCGAAACACGTAGAAGCCGATCTCGTTGTGGAATACAGGGTCGGTTGTCCCGAACCGGCCGGCGTGCGTAAACTGCAGGTACTCCGGCCAATGGCCGACCGAGTTGCCCGCGATAATGAAGGCGACGAGGATAGATCCTCCAAGCGCGCCCCATCTGGCGACGCTGAGCGCAACTTCCCGGACCTGCTCGCGCTCTCGATCGAAGACTCTCGGCCGGGGCCGGTCCACATTCATGCGCTGCGCCAGCCACAGGTTGGTATAGCAGAAGAGGAAGAAAAGCAGGCCGAAGCCTAGAAAGAGTGCCACCTTGGTCTTCAGGATGGTGCGGTACACCTCCGCATGGCCCAGTTCGTTGAACCAGAGCCAGTCGGTGAAGAGCGTGACAAGCTGGTAGCCGAAGAGGATGCAGAAGAGCAGGGCCACCAGAAAGGCTAAGCGCGCCCCGCGGAGGGCAGGAGACGGACCTCCGGGAATTGTGCGAACGGCCAAGAGAGGCTCCTCGTGGACTGGCCCAGGCACGTCAGCGCGGGATGGGCTCAGCCTCAGTATAACACGAAGGGCAATGATGAGGGATGAAGGATGAGGGATGAATTCGGATTCCGGTATCCCGCTCTCCGCTCCTAGTCTTCACTTGCTCGATTATGCTAGACGTGATTCCGGTGATTTTGGTTTGCGCAGCGATTCTGGCCGGGGGATATGCGGCCCTCGGGGCCGCCGCGCGGCGCCAGCAGCGGTTGGAGCGCGGCGCGGGAGCCTTCACTTCCGCGCGGATCTCCTTCCTTGGCACCTACACCCAGGCTTTCCAGCGCTGTCTAGACCTGCTGCAAGCGCTGAACGCGGAGCTGCTGAGCGCCGACCCTTCGCGGGGAATCCTAACCGCGGGAACCCCGCCCTACGGGTGGGCGCTGGGCTGTACAGTGCGGCTGTCGCTCCAGACCCAGGAGGGGGTGACCTTCGTGACGGTGGAGGCCGCCCCGTCGGTCAACCCCCTGGGTGGCGCCGAGGCGCGGCGCCTCGTCAGGCGGTTCCTGCAGCTCTGGGAGCGGCTTCCTGCGCCCACCCGGACGGCGGGTACAATGGGTCAGTGACAGCAGGCGGGAGCGTAGCATGAGCATACTCATCGATGAATCGACGCGGGTGATCGTGCAGGGGATCACCGGCCGCGAAGGGTCGTTCCATACGGGTCAAATGCTGGAGTACGGGACCAGGGTGGTCGGAGGTGTCCGTGCCGGCAAGGGCGGCACCAGGTCCGAGCACGGCCTTCCCATCTTTAATACGGTTAAGGAGGCCGTGGAGGAGACCGGGGCCAATGCGTCGATGGTGATTGTGCCTGCTCCGAGCGCGGCGGACGCCATCCTGGAGGCGAACGCGGCGGGGCTGGAGGTCATCGTCGCCATCACCGAGCTGGTTCCGGTAGCAGACATGATCTCCGCCCTCCGCATCATTAAGATGGGCGGCGCGCGCCTCATCGGCCCCAACTGCCCGGGGCTCATCTCACCCGGCAAGTGCAAAATAGGCATCTTGCCCGGCGACGTATTCACGCGCGGCTCGGTGGGGCTGGTCTCGCGCTCCGGCACCCTCACCTACGAGATCGTGGACGAGCTGACGCGGGCCGGACTGGGCCAGTCCACCTGCGTGGGCATCGGCGGAGACCCTATGCTGGGCACCACCTTCATCGATGTGCTGCCGCTCTTCGAACGGGACCCGGAGACGGAAGTGGTGGTGATGGTGGGGGAGATCGGCGGCTCGGATGAAGAGGTAGCGGCGGAATACATCAAGACGATGACCAAGCCCGTGGTCGGCTTCATCGGAGGGCGGACGGCGCCGCCCGGCAAGCGGATGGGCCACGCCGGGGCGATCATCAGCGGGAAGACGGGAACTCCGCAAGCGAAGGTGGAGGCGCTCCAGGCGGCCGGCGTTCCTGTGGCGGACACGACCCACCAGATCCCGGAGCTAGTCCGGCAGGCGCTCGGCCGCGGGCGGTAGAGCGAGGTGTTGCTGACGCCAGAGGCAAGATCCCTCTGGCTGTGGGGCCTACGGCCGTGTACCCGCCGACGCGGGCACTTTGGGGCGGTGCGGGACAGAGTGAAGCTGGCGGTTCGGCAGACGCAGCATGAGGATCTCGGAGCGGATGAAGCGGTCCTTGTTACGGTCGAAAAACCTGCGGACCAGAGCGAGGTGTTTGCCGTCCGGGGACCATGCGATGGGAGATTCGGGCAAGTACTCCTCAATCTCGGCCACGCTCTTCCAGAACCAGATGGGCTTGTGCTGGCCGGCAGGGATAGCTCTCATCAGTGTGTGACCGTAGGGATTGCTGTATAGGGACTTGGTTTCGTCATAGTCCTGAATCCTGAGGAGAGCGAGAATAACCAGCCCCTTCGGGCCGATTACCGTGCTTTCGTCCATCACGAGGTTCAGCTTCCAGGGGAGCCGCTCAGTCTTGCGGGTGCGCGGATCCAGCAGTGTCCAGGTGGTCGGCTGGGTTACGTCCATTCGCATCGGCGCGAGACCCGCCTGACAGATCAGCAGCCGCCCGTCCGCGCGGGGCGAGCAACTGAACTGCGGGACGTGATCTTCAGCGATCTGCTGCCATGCTACCGTTCCGTGCCGGTTCAGCATGCGGATGGATGTGAGTTCATTGTAATTTCCCAGCGATGACGAGTCGACCACATAGGGGACACCACGGCAGGTGAGGATCGATTCGACCGCGTGTCCTTTCTGCAGAGCCAGGACGCGGTGGAGGGCCATGAACCCGAGGTCCAGCTCGGCGATGGACTCGTGCTCCGTGGCGAACTCGCCCGTTATGTAGGAGATGATCACGTAGGCGCGCCGTCCGTCCGGGCTGAAGCCCCGGCATTCAAAGGAAGTGCCGGGAGGGGCGGGAAGCGTTCGCATCCTGGCGGTGGCGAGATTGTAAACGGCGAGCGGCGTGGGGCGCGACACTCCGTCTGGATCGGGGCTGACGAGCCGGGAGAAGACGATCCGCTTGCCGTCAGGCGAGAAGGCGGGTCGGAGGCCGTACGCGATGTGGCGCGGCGTCGAGCCGGAGGTGCGAATGAGCAACACCTCCCCGGTGCCGTACCACCGGTTGGTCCGCCGGTGCCGCCGGAACCAGCGGTCTAACGGGACGTTGCCGGGCGGCTCCGCCTCCCCACCGTCGGGCCCATGCGCTCGCCGCACATAGACGAGGGAGCGGCCATCTGGAGAATAGGAGAGGCCGCTGATCTCAAAGTAGGGCTCGCGCCGGACCCACTCTACAATGGGCTGCGGCAGGTTGGGCGCGGTGTGAGCGTTGGCCGGGGCGGCCATTGCGGCGCACAAAGTCATCAGGGCAACCACGCGAGCTCTGTTAAAGTAGGCCATTAGCCTGGTTTCGGTGCTGTGCGACACTGGAGATACGCGGTTAGAAAAGAGTACGTACCGCAACCGTAAAGCAGGTCCCTCGTGCATCGGGATTACAGATTGGTGCTGTCCGGGCTACGGACGTAGGGAGTACGTGTTGCTGGCGTAAAGCAGACACTTCGTGCCCTCGGGATCAGGGATTGGTTCGGTGCGGGTCGCGTCTCCATTATAGCTAAGAGGAACGGTTTGAAACCACCAGCGGATATTGAGTCGGTCAAGAGCATTGTGGTCGAGGCCGGGCGCCGGGCGCTGGAGCGGTGCGGAACCGTTCAGTGCGAGTACAAGGCGGACCAGAGCCTGGTCACCGCCGTAGACAAGGATACCGAGGAGTTCGTCCGCGCAGAGCTGCAGCGGCTGTACCCGGACCATGCGTTCATCGGAGAGGAGTTCGGCTTATTCGGGGACCCGGATGCGCCCCTGTGGGGGTGCGATCCCATCGACGGCACTACCAACTTCGTCTTCGGTCTGCCCCACTGGTGCGTATCGGTGGGGCTTATCTATGAGGGGGAGCCCGTTCTCGGCGCGGTCTACCTTCCCCGGATGGAGGAGCTCTTCTGGGGCGTGCGTGGAGAGGGATCATACTGCAATGGGGTGCGGCTTCAGGCCGCGGACCGGGATTCCATGCACGTGGAGGACACTATCTGCCTCACCAGCAACAGCTCCAAGACCTTGAACACGGAGGCGATCCCCGGCCGGATCCGCTGTTTAGGCAGCATAGCCACCGAGCTGATCTATACGGCGCGCGGCAACCTCTGCGCTACGGTGGGATTGCGTGAGGGGATTACGGACATGGCCGCGGCGCTCTGTATCTGCCGCGAGGCCGGATGCGAGCTGGCGATGCTGTCAGGTCCCCCCATCCACGTGCCGGACCTTGTCCGCGCCCGCCACACTTCCGATCACTTCGTCTGCGCTCCGCGCCGGTTCGTCGCATACCTACAGAGTATTCTGCGGCGGCGCAACCACGAATACATGAAGGGGTGAAGGGGTGAGGTGTGGGCGCTGCCACAGAATCGCCCTGACCCCTCCGTCTAGCTAGAGCTGGAAAGGTCCGCTCTGCAGGATCGGGTCACCCCTTCACCCCTTCACCCCCTCAGTCCTTCCCTACGCCCAGTCCGTCCGCCACGCGGTTGATGTAGTTGAACCAGGAGGCGATGAGGTTGATCTGGAGGATGGCGGTGTCGTCGAAGTCGGCCCGCCGGAGCGCCTCCACATCCTCGCGCACCATCCGCGCCGGTTGCAGGGTGAGCTTCGCCACGTAGTCCAGCATGGCGCGCTCCCGGGGCTCCAGGTCCGCCGTGCGGTAGTCCCTCCGGATCGCCTCTGCCAGTGACTCGTCCAGAGTCACCCGCCGAAGGAACTCGGCGTGGCTGACCATTCAGTAGTGGCAGGTGTTCAGCGCGGAGACGGTGGCGGCAATCATCTCATGGTGCCGCCGCTCCAGCGGCAGGTCCGGCGAGAGCAGCGTGCCGTAGGTGGCGAAGGCGTGGTAGAGCGCCTGCGGGATGAGGCTGTGTGAGTTGACGATCCCCGCTCCTTCCCGCGCTTTCTCTTCCTCGGTCTCCGCGCCCTGCACCGGAATCGCATACTCCGGCGGATAGAACTCCCGCTGGCTCTCCAGTGCTTGCCGCAGCTTCTCATCCGCCTCCGCGGGCGGGATAGTCTTGATCCAGGCCATTTGTCCTCCGAGTGCCAGCGACGAGTTGTGCAAGCCGGCCAGCAGGTGTTCGCCATATGCAGCCGCCGACTGTTGCGATAGTTTCGGCCGGCTGCCAGTGCGCTCCTCCTGACCGTTTCCTGCTCGCGCTGGGGACTACCTGGGCAGGACCGGATCCGTGGGCGCCGAATACTCCGCCCGTATGTCCCCGCACCGGAACGACTGGCGTCGCACCGTGGCGCTGTTCGCCCTGACCAGCCTGGTGGAGTCGCTGGCGTTCGGCCATCTCTCCGCGTTCACGCCCCTCTACCTGCGCCAGCTCCACGTGGTGCCGGGCGCCATTCCCTTCTGGACCGGGCTGCTCTCGGCCACGGCGTTCGTTATCGGCCTGCCGCTCCTGCCGTTCTGGGGCGTCTGGGCTGATCGGCATGGCCGCAAGCTGATCATCATCCGGAGCAGCGTTTTCGCCGCGCTGATCTACGCCTGTTCGGCCGCAAGCCGCGACGTCTGGATGCTGGCAGGGAGCCGACTGCTAGGGGGTTTCGTATTCGGGAATACCGGCATTATGATGGCCCTTCAGAGCGACATCACTCCTCGGGAACGGCTCGGTACGGCCGTGGCGCTCATAAGCGCGGGATCGCCGGTAGGGATGGCAGTGGGACCGTACGCCGGCGGACTGGTGGCGGAGAGGTGGGGTATCCGGGCGCTGCTGTACGCGGACGCGGCGCTTACCATGCTGGTAGTCGTTGCGTTAGCCATCCTTCTGCGGGAGGAGCCGGCAGCCTTTCCTGCGCCTGCCTCTACCTGGGAAGGGGTGTTGCACGCGCTGCGCGGTATCCTGCACAACCCGGCGGTGGCGGCCCTCTTTGGCACCGTGTTCCTCGTCTCGCTGGGGATGAGCATGGGGAACCCGTACGTGCCCATCCTGGTTGAGCGGATCTACGGAGCGAAGGACGTCGCGCCCAAGATCGGGCTGGTGCTCACCGTGGCGGGAATCGCCATGGCGGTAAGCACGCCCCTCTGGGGCCGCATCGGCGACAGAAGGGGACACCTGGAAACGTGGCGGCTCTGTATCGCGGTCACGGGCGTTGCATTGTGCGGTCAGGCGCTGGCCCGGTCGCTCTGGTCCCTGGGCGGTTGGCGCGCGCTTCAGGGAGTGTGCCAGGGCGGACTGGGAGCACTCGCGGTGGTGCTGCTCGCGTTCTACACACCCCGGGACCGGCGCGCCTCCGTGATGAACCTGAGCCTGCTGCCGCAGCAGCTCGCGTGGTTCCTGGGGCCGCTGGCCGGAGCAGGGCTTTCCGGCGTGGCGCTGACCGCGCCGTTCTGGGGCGGAGCGGTGGCGCTGGCGCTGGGCGGAGCGGCGTCGATGCGGCTGCCGGTGCCCAAGGTGATGGGTGATGGGTGAGTTCACCAAGATTGGCACGCTCAGGGACGTGGGGGAGTTCCGGGATGCGCTGGAGGAGCTGGCAGCAGCCATTCCGTGCGATGACGCGGTGCTGGCGGCGCCCGAGTCTCCGATGAGCCAGCCCTGCGAGGTCCTGGGCCGGACGCTGAGCAATCGCTGGGCCATCCAGCCGATGGAGGGCTGGGACGGGACGCCTAACGGGCGCCCGTCCGAGCGTACGGTTCGCCGCTGGAGCCGCTTTGGGCAGAGCGGCGCGGCGCTGGTGTGGGGCGGAGAGGCTGTGGCCGTGCGGCAGGATGGCCGCGCCAACCCCAATCAGCTCCTGCTGACGCACGAGACTAAGGGCGATATTGCCGGGCTGTTGGCAACGCTGAAGCACTCCCACGCGGATGCCATCGGTGGCGACCCGCCCCTGGTGGGGCTGCAGCTAACCCACTCCGGGCGGTACGCGAGGCCAACGGAGAAGCGCCGCCAGGAGCCAAAGATCCTCTATCACCATCCGCTCCTGGATGCGCGGATGGGCTTGCCGCCGGACTACCCGCTGCTGACGGACGGCGAAGTACAGGAGATCATCGAGGCGTTTCACGTGGCGGCGCGGTTGGCGCGTGAGTGCGGCTTCGACTTTGTGGACGTGAAGCATTGCCACGGCTACCTGGGGCACGAGTTCCTGTCCGCCTTCACCAGACCGGGACCGTACGGCGGCTCGCTGGAGAACCGGACCCGCTTCCTGAGCGAGGTGGTGGAAGGGATTCGCCGGGACTGCCCTGAGCTGGGAATCGGGGTGCGCTTGAGCGCGTTTGATCTCGTCCCGTTTCACCCGGACCCCGAGCAGTCCGTGCCCGGCCGCATGGGTCCCGGCATCTACGACACCTACTGTGACGCGATGCCATACGTCTACGTCTTCGGCGCTAACACGGACCAGCCGACGGACCTGGACCTGGCCGAGCCGATGGCGCTCTTCGACATCCTCCGCTCGCTGGACATCCGGTTAGTCAACCTGACCGCGGGCAGCCCCTACTACAACCCGCATATCCAGCGGCCCGCGCTCTATCCTCCCTCGGACGGGTACCAGCCACCGGAGGACCCGCTGATCGGCGTGGCTCGGCAGATGTTCGTAACCAGGTACCTGAAACAAGCGAATCCGGACTTCACCGTCGTGGGGACGGCATACAGTTATCTCCAGGAGTTTCTACCCCACGTGGCTCAGGCGGCGGTGCGGGAGGGCTGGACGGACTTCGTGGGGCTGGGGCGGATGGTCCTGGCCTACCCCGAGCTGCCGCGCGACGTGCTGAGCGGCGCCAGCCTCCAGAAGAAGCGGCTGTGCCGCACCTTCAGTGACTGCACGACGGCTCCGCGGAACGGTCTCGTATCCGGTTGCTACCCGCTGGATCCCTACTACAAGCGGAGCCCCGAGGCCGTTGTGCTGGCCGAGATCAAGAAGGGGAGAAGGGGAGAGGGGGAGAAGGGGTGACACGGTGACCTGGTGACCAGGTGACCTGGTGACAGGGTGACAGGGTGACACAATCGCGACTGAAGGGTGTCCTACCTTATACGTGGTGCTACAATGGGAGACAACAGGGGCAGGCAGCGTCGGTCTGCTTCCTACTGACTACTGACTACTGACTACTGACTACTGACTACTGATCGACATGTCTGATATCGATCACCGACAGAAGCTGGAAGACCTCTTCCTCACGCGGCGCGAGATGCTGCGTAGAATGGGGAACGGGTTTGCGGCGCTGAGCCTGGCCGGCTTCATGGCCGGCGAATGCACACTGCCGGCCGCGGCGAGTCCAAATACGCCGGGCCTACTCGGCGCTTCCCCTGTATTGGGGGCCGGGGGGCGCTCCCTCAACCCCCTGGCACCCAAGCAGCCGCAGTTCCCGGCCAAGGCCAAGCGTGTCATCTTCCTCTTCATGAACGGCGGGCCGTCGCACGTGGACACGTTCGACCCCAAGCCGCTGCTCACCAGGCTGCACGGCAAGCCGCTGCCCATGCCGAACCTGCCCACGGAGCGCAAGACGGGCGCGGCCTTCAAGTCGCCATTTGAGTTTAAGCGGTTCGGCCAGAGCGGCATCGAGGTGAGCGAGATCCTCCCTCATATCGGCTCCTGCATCGACGACATCGCCGTAATCCGCTCCATGCACGCCGACGTTCCGAACCACGAGCCGTCGCTGCTGCTGATGAACTGCGGCGAGGCGCGGCTCATACGTCCCAGTATGGGCTCCTGGATCACCTACGGGCTGGGCACGGAGAACCAGAACCTCCCGGGCTTTATCGTGATGTGCCCGCACGGCTACCCCATCCAGGAGACGCAGAATTGGCAGTCAGGCTTCCTGCCGGGCGTGTTTCAGGGCATGTATGTGGACCCGGCGAAGGGCAGCCTTCCGGAGATGATCGAGCACATCCGGAACGACTATGTCACCGGGCCGGAGCAGCGCAAACAGCTCGACCTCCTGGCGGAGCTGAACCGCAAACACCTGGAGCGCCGGCAGGAGGATGCCGCTCTGGAGGCGCGGATCCAGTCGTTCGAGCTGGCGTACCGGATGCAGCTCGATGCAACAGATGCGTTCGACATAGAGCGCGAGCCGCAGGCTATCCGCGACATGTATGGGCCGGGCGTCTACGCCAA
>CAYNFH010000132.1:0-18971 GCA_964396385.1 uncultured Chthonomonadaceae bacterium
CGCGGGACCCCTTCTGTTTGGGCGCGTTAAACTGTTTCGGACCGGAGCTAGGGCTCAGTTGCAGAGAAATGCAGATCCCTCGCGTAGCTCGGGATGACAGGCCGTCCGGGTGCGCTCGCTCAATTATATGGGCTTGCGCGACAAGCCGCTAGGCGGCGCGGGCGTAGGTCTTGGGCTGTGGCTCGCGCATGGCGTCGATGAGCTCCTCCAGCACAATTCCGGCATCCGCATACGGAACCTGGCACGTCCCCGCGGGACGGTGGCCACCCCCACCGTAGAACCTCATGAGCGCGCCGATGTCCGTAGTGGAGGTGCGGTTCAGGACGCTATGGCCGCAGGCGAAGACGCAGTTCTGGGCGCGCAGTCCGTCCACTATCCAGATGGAGATGTTCTGTTCCGGGAAGAGGGCATAGGGCAGGAACCGATTTCCGGAGTAGATGGGGTACACATTCCGGAGGTCGGTAACCAGAACGTTGCCCTCCGTGCGGCTGTGCTCCACCACCATCTGCTTGTACAGCTCGTTCTGCTCAAAGTAGCGCTTGACGCGCTCCTGCACGTCCGGCAGCTCCAGGATCTGGTCGATGGTGAGGTGTGTGCACGCGTCGATGAGGTCGTACATCAACTGATAGTTGCTGATCCGGTAATCCTTGAAGCGCCCGAGACCGGTGCGCGCGTCCATCACAAAGGAGAGCAGCGGCCAGCCGGTGGGGTTGAGGATCTCTTCGCGCGAGAACTGGGCGCTGTCCGCCTTGTCCACTTCCCGCATCATCTCATCGATGTCCCCAAAGCGGGTTTTGCCCCCGTAGTAGTCGTACACCACGCGGGCGGCGCTCGGCGCGATCCGGCACTCGCCCTTGAACGGGATCTTGCCGACCACTCGCTCCACCTCCGTAGCGTGGTGATCGAACCAGAGTCCGATGCCCGGCATGTACGGAACGTTGGTGAAGACGTCGTCCTCGGTGGCTTCGAACTTACCGTCTTGCAGGTCTTTGGGGTGGACAAACTTTATCTCGCCGATCTGCTCGACCTGCTTGAGCAGAACCGCGCAAACTAGGCCGTCGAAGTCGGACCGGGTAACCAGGCGCATGGTACAGGCTCCTATCGAACACCGCTGTAGAACGAGTGCGACCGTCAGGACTATATTCCATGCCATGCCGGTCCCTTAACGATACTTTTGCAGTTGACTCTCCGCCCGGTCGCCGCCTACAATGGCGGCATGGAGTGGAGCCCGGATGTCAGGCGCGCGGTTGTACTTGCGGCGGGACGCGGTAAGCGGCTGGGCAGCATTACCGCGAACATCCCTAAGCCCATGGTCCCGGTACAGGGGCGTCCCGTGCTGGAGCACATCGTCCGCGGGATTGCCGCAGCCGGTGTGACGCATTTCCTTCTTGTGGTTGGCTACCGAGCGGAGGCTATCCGAGCCTACTTTGGGGACGGTGGCAGTCTGGGAGTGAGCGTAAGCTACGCCGATCAGCCAGTCCCCAACGGGACCGGCGCCGCGCTCCTCCTCGGGCGTGATTTCGCAGGGGACCGGCCTCTAGTTGCCTCTTACGGCGACATCCTCACGGATCCAGCTCACTACACAGAGCTGATCGCCGAGTATCGCGCTGCGCCATGCGCGGGGGTTCTGGGGATCAATCCGGTTCCGGACCCGTCCGCCGGGGCCGCCGTCTTCCGCGAGGGTAAGCGCATCACGCGGGTGGTGGAGAAGCCTCCGCCCAGCTCCCCTATCAGCCACTGGAACCTGGCCGGAGTGAACGCATTCGGTCCGGAGATCTTCGATGCGCTCTCGCGCATTACGCCCTCACCGCGTGGGGAGTATGAAACCACCAGCGCGTTTGAGCTGCTCATCGAGAGCGGCGCGGAGATGAGGGCTTACGAGATGTGCGGCTTCTGGTCAGACATCGGTACGCCGGAGGCGCTCGCGGAGGCCGAGCGCGACTGGAATCCGGACTGGCCATGAGATTCTGTCCGCGCTGCCAGCTCCTGATGGACGCCGTCGACCAGGACGGTCTGCAGTTCCACGCATGCCGCGGCTGCGGGGGATGCTGGTTCGAGGCCGCCGCGATAGACCAGGCCGTTCACGCGCATCCGGATGCGCTTGCTGAGCTGGACAGGCGCTACCCGGGCTCCGGAACCGCGGAAGCGTTCGCCGGGCTGGCCACGCCCTGCCCGGCATGCCGCACCGTGATGCTGCAGCAGGAGCCCTCCGGCGGAGGCTCCCGCTGCCCCAACTGCCAGGGGGCCTGGCTGCCGGCGGGCGCGCGATCTGGGACCGCGGGAGTAGTGACCGGCGCTCCGCCGGTCCCTGCCCCACAGCCCCAGCAGGACGACCTGCTGGCCGCCAATCAGCGGTTCGCGTCCGGCTTCCAGCTTGGGGGGCTGCCCAGGCAGCCGGCGCGCAAGTTCGTCGTCGTCACTTGCATGGACGGGCGCATCCCCGTTTATGAAATGCTGGGGCTCAGCCTGGGAGACGCGCAGGTGCTGCGCAATGCGGGCGGCATCATCACGGAGGACGTCCTCCGCTCCCTGGTCATCTCCCATCATATCATCGGGACTTCGGAGTGCCTGATAGTGAACCACACCGAGTGCGGTATGCTGGGGCTGCGAGACCAGGACTTGCGCGACAGGCTCACAGAGTCGACAGGCGCGGACCCGGTTACGCCGGCCGCTTTCTACGGCTTCGACGACTTGCGGGAGAACGTTCGCCGGCAGATGCGGCGGGTGCGGTCCCATCCCTGGATCCCGAACTACGTTGGCGTCCGCGGATTTGTATACGACGTGAAGACAGGAAGGCTGGAGGAGGTGGAGTAGCGTGCCATTCAGTGGATTCACACCGGCGGACTTTGGGGTGTTCGAGCTACCAGGGTACGAGGCGCGGATGCCCGCACTGCGCGAGCGGGTCACACCAAAGCTGAAGGAGTTGGGGGCGGAGCTGGAGCCGCGGATCGCGGCAGTAACCGGCACCGAGCTCGTGCCGCACGTGGCGCTCCACCTGAGGCGCAGCGTCAACGCTCCGGAGGAGACCTGGGTGGCGTTCTCGCGCGATAAGCGAGGCTACAAGCCGTACGTCCATTACCGCGTCGCGATAAACGGACTAGGGATGAAGGTGGCCTGCTACCTGGAGGAGTACGCGGAGGACAAACCTATGCTGGCGGAGGGGCTGAAGCGCAACGCCAAGGAGCTTGCCGCCTACCTTGCCAAACACCACCGCATCCGGAGCCACGACCACGAGGCGAATTACGGGAAGCTCCAGGATGGCAGAACTCTGAACGAGCAGGAGATCCTTCAGCTTGCGGAGCGGCTGGCGAAGGTGAAGAGCCAGCACGCCAACTTTGCCATCCGCTTCACGCGGGACCATCCGGCGGTACAATCGGACGCCATGGTCGAGGAGGCATGCGCGGCCATGGGGGACCTCGCGCCCCTGTACCTCCTCGGCGCCGAGCCGGGTTACTGCCTATCTCGCTAGCGAATGCGGCCCGTTGCGGGCGACCACAATGGGTCGCCCCTACACCCAGGACGCCGCTTGGCGTTCAGGGCGAGACGAGGCGGCGGAGCTTCTTGAGGGCGAGGGACTCGGTCCGCACCAGCTTCTCGCGGTTCATCCGCAGCTCGCGGCTGGCCTGGTCCGGCGTGCGCGCCCAGGTCCCGTCCAGGCCATACCTGAGGGTGATGACCTGACGCTCCTGGGTGGTGAGCACCTCCATTGCAGCGAGCAGCTCATCCCGTATGGCGTGACGCGTTACCTCGTTGGCTGGATTCTGCTCCGCATCGTCCCCGATCAGATCGGCGAGACAGGTCGAGTCGTCATCTCCCACCGGCGCGTCCAGCGAGACCACGCGCATCGGCTCCCGGTACGCGGAGATAGCCTTGAGGATGGCGCACCGTATCCACCACGTGGCGTACGTGCTGAACCGGAACCCCTTCTCCGGCTGAAACCTCTCCGCGGCCGTGATGAGCCCGAGCGTGCCCTCCTGGATGAGGTCCTCCTCCGGGACGCCACAGTCGCGATAGCGGCGAGAGACGAAGGTCACCAGATGCCGATTTGAGCAGACGATGTCATTTCGGGCCTGGGGGTAGTTCGCTGTCATTCCGGCCATTCTCTCCTCCGTATTCCCGGCTTCTGCATGTCCGCAAAACTTCCTGCTTTTCGGACATGTGAAAGTGTGGACTGAGAAAAGATACAGCGAAAAGGCCGTTCGTGGCAGTAAGCCCGCTCATAGGGCCGGTGTGAAGAATGTAACAGGAGGTGAGAGGTGAGAGGTTACAGGGAAGAACGGGCGAGTATGGCCTACCGCAAGGACGTACTCTCCCCGCCTCTTCCCTGTCACCTAAAACCTTTAACCTGTAACCTAAAACCTTCCAGCCTGCATGTCGAAGAAGATGCGGTGGCTGAAGGTGGAGTACTCAATGACGACTTCCCGGCCACCGACGGTCCGGCCGATGCCGAACTGGATGTCGCGGTAGCTGCCGATGGTGAAGCGCTGCAGGGTGGCAGTGCTGATCCACCGCCAGCGCGGCAGAAAGGCATAGTTGAAGTCCGCAACGAGGCTGGACGCGTTGGAGTCCACGTAGGCGCTGGCGTACAGCATCAGGTTCCACTTGCTGGAGCCGTGCGCCATCAGGTTGGCGCTGAAGCGGTGATTGCCGTCGGTAAGCAGCGTGGGCTGGCGCGTGTAGTCGTAGCTGAGCTGGACGCTTGCGTGCTTAAATGTGCGGGTGGCGGCCAGGGAGCCCAGTGCCGTGATGCCGGAGGGCTGGCCCACTGCCCACGCATTGCCAAGGGAGAAGTAGTTGGTAAGGGTCGTGTCCTTGTCCAGGCGGAAGCTGGCGCTGTTGAATCGAGCCTGAATCCCCTCCGAGGAGGTGCGCGTGACGGTGTTGAGCAGCTTGAGGTTGTTATATGCCGCTGTCGCCGCCAGGGAGTAGGTATAGCCCGTTTTGCCAACCTTCTTCGGCATCGTCTCCAGGTAGGTATCGGCGCTGTTCCCCTCGCTCACCGGCCCGGAAAAGCTGGTGTTGGCGTTCAGGTTCAGCCCCATCAGGAACTCACCGAACTGGCGCTGGAGGTTGCCGGAGCCGTAGACGCTGCGATGCTGGGGAAAGTCCAGCAGGAACGTTGCCCGCGTATCCGGAGCGAACTGCTGGCTGTGGTTCCAACGGACCCCCCAGTCTGAACGGGTCATGCCGGTGATGCCGACCTGCCCCGTATAGCGGTTTGCCACGCCGAGTGAGTTGTACGATTGGAGCAGGTCCAGAGACCAGCCCGGCTGTACCGCCCCCACATTGGCGCCCAGCTGCTGTCCGTGGCGTATGGAGAAGATTCCCATGGATCCGGGTGTCAGGTCGTAATACAAGGGCATGTCTACGCTGAACCCCTGAGACCCTACGCTCATGAACTGGTCCGTGAACAACTGGTTGGAGAAGAGCCCAACCGAGTAGAAGGGCATGGACATGAGCTTCTGCCCGTCCTGGTAGAACTGCGGGCGCTTGAACTGGAGCTTCTCCCCCGGGAATACCAGCACCTGCCGGGCGGTGATGATGAGGTTGGCCCCTGACAGGTCCACCATCTGGAGCATCTTGGGCGAGATGCCGTGCTCCGCCGGCGTCATCTTCAATTCGCTGCCGGTGATCTTGACCGGCCGGAGCCTCCGATCCATCTCCGCCACCGCGTAACCGTCCCCGGCGGTAAGCGGATAGAAGAGCGTGCCGGCGGTCACGCGATGACTGCCACGGCGCAGATGGACGTGCCCGGACGCGCGTACGGCATTCATCGAACAGTCGAGCTGGATGTGGTCCGCGAAGACCTCCATGTTCCGATAAGTCAGGTGCGCGCCCGGGATCGAATTGTCGTCATCCGGCGGCCTGGGGCGGCCCAGGGCATCGACCACGCGGTCCACCGCGCTGTACATCACCGTGCCGGCGCACTGGACGGCGATGAACGTGTTTCCGGGAACTGTATCTTCCGGGTCGTCTGAGAACAGGATGCTGATGGTCTGGAAGCCGCCCGACAGCGCGCCGCCGGTGGTAGCCATGACCGTTGCGGCCCCCTTCTGTGCACTGCTCAACCTTGCGCGGGCGGTGCCCCCCCGCGTCGTGGCGACGGCGCCTTCCAGGAACTGGCCCAGCGTGGTGTTGAAGGTGACCGGCGTGCCGTCCGGCACCAGGCTGCCGGTGGAATCCCGGACCTCCGCATCAATCTCGGTGGAGTCGCGGCCATCGCTCAGGACTGCGAGCCGGCTTGCGGTCAGGCGGATGGTTGGCAGGGCGACTGCCGGCGACGCAGACAGGGCCAACAAGGCGAGGATGAGTATCTCTCGGACGCGGAATCTCATTTGCGGCTCTAACGGGGGAGCGAGTAAAGGATGAAGGATGAACCGGGAAGGATGAATGGCCGGGATTCGGATTCATCCTTCATCCTTTTGAATTCATCCATTACTTCCGGTGCACGGATCGCGGCGGGGCCGGAGGCGTATCGGGTCCTCCACCGCCCCCTCCAACCGTGCCTCCACCACCGCCGCCGCCGCTGGAAAGGCCAATGCCGAGCCCGAGGCCCACGGCCAGCACGCCCCACAGCCAGTCGTTACGGGAGTGGCGGCGGTTGCCGGACGGCTGAGTCGACCTCTTCGGCGGGCGCGGCACAGTGGGCTGCTCGTTGACGACGATAGTGGGCACGAGCTGCGTCATGAGCTTCTCGCCCGCGTTCCGCGCCGCTTCCGCGGCACGCTCCTCCTGCTTGGCCGTTCCGCCCGTGGCGCTCTGGCCCTGGAGAGTGGCGCTCTTCAGGATCTTGCCGGTGCTCGCCTCCAGAATTCTGCCGCTTAGCGTGATGGTGGCCTGCTTGTTCGCGTCGGAGTAGGAGTAGTCGTCCACCGAGCCGACAAAGGCCAGGTCGTAGCCCGCCAGTCGAATGATCTTCAACGCCTTGGTGTTGGTCTCCGCGAAAGGCGGCTTGATGTCGTTGTCCGAGAGCTGCTGGTCGTTGTGCAGCCGCGCGACGGGCGCGAGAAGGGTTGCGAACTGCGTCACCGCATACGCATTGGAGGCGATGAGCCGCGCGCGAGCGATGTCCGTTAAGAGGGTGCGTACGTCCTCAGTGCCGGGCACCGTATTTGGAACATCTACGGGGAAGAGCAGGAGCGTCCGGAAGGTGGCTTGCCCGAGGTTTACGGTCTGGTTCTGCGGCGCAGCCCAGGCGGCGATACCGCTCTGGAGCAGTCCGGCTGTCCAAAACGCGGCGAGCGCCCGGGCGATGCGCCGCGTACGGAGAGTGGTCATTGTATCTAGGTTCCTCCTGGGGAAAGGAGTGCCCCCGTTTCCGCGTTCCATTAGGAGTGCGAAGCCGGGTTTAATGCTTCCTCCTGGGTAAAGGAGTCCCGCTTAGCGGCGGGACTCCTCAATCACCAGACGGCTAGCGGACCAGCGTCACCGGGACCGCAGCCGTAGCCGAGTGTCCCTCGTCATCCGTCGCCGTCAATCGGAGCAGGTAGATGCCTGCCGGCATCGAGATGCCCTGGCTGTTCTTACCATCCCACTGGATCGTGTTGACTCCAGCGGTGGCCGCCCTTCCGGTCGAGATGTCGCGGACCACGCGACCGCCAGCACCGGAGAGGATCTCCGCGTGGACGTTCGCCGGGGCGTTCACGTTAAAGCTGAACGTGCTCCCCGTTACGGACCGGCTGACGGTCTCAACGTCCGAGATACGGAGAGCGCTGTTCATGGTCCGGGCGGTAACCAGGACCGCGAACTGCCGTGACGTTGCCGCGTCTCCGCTGTTGAACGTGTATCCACCGCCGCTACCAGCGGCGCGCCGGTTGTTGGTCGCAAGGTCGACGATGGTAACGTCGTACCTGCGGCCGAGCGTGCCGAGGTTCGGAAACTCCACGGTGATGTCCGCGTTCTTCTGGTTAGTATCGACCTGGAACGGGATGACCGTCGCGCCCGGGGCCGCCACTCGCGTGGAGGTCAGGTTCACGTTGGCGGAGTCGAGGAGCCGAACCGATACGTAGTCGCCCACGTACGGCGGCTTCTCGGACAGCGCCAGGCGGGTCTTGAGATCGCCGTTCAGCGGGACGTAGTTGTCCTTGTCCAGCTTCGTTCCCATCCGAGCGGCTATCTCCAGGCTGCCGGCGGTGTCTACGGCGGCCCTGGTGGCTACCACCGCCCTGGTACCGGGCGGCGAGAGCACCAACTGGCAGGACTGGAGCGCGTGGACCCAGTAGCCCCGTCCGGTATGGAGCGGCGCGTCTCCCTGCACCATGGTGTAGGAGCCGCTGGCCGGGTCGTAGGTCCAGGCTACCGGCCGGACGAACTGGCCGGCGGATGCCAGGTCAAGCTGCTGGCCGTTGGCGTTCACCTTCACGGCGCTCCAGAGAGTGTCGGTCAGGTAGACGGAGCCGATCATGTTCCAGCCCGGATCCAGCGAGATGGTGTACGGCTGGGTCTGATCCCAGATCTTGCCGTGCGGGTTCAGCACCACGGACTGACTGGGCTTCACCCAGTAGCTCTGGCCACCCTGAGGCGACGGGAAGGAGCCGTCTACATTGAGCACCTTGTAGCTCCCCGGCGGCGGCGACGGCACCCACTTGATGAGGTCCAGCGTCGTCACGGGTAGGGGATTGCCGCTGGTGTCCGTCACCCCGAACGAAACGCTCCAGTCAGGAGACACCGGGATGAGCGGCGATGCGATCATGTCCAGAGTAGACCCGGGCAGGCTCATGGTGAAGCCGGTTACCCGGAACGGGAACTGCGAGCTTACCGGGTCGTACACTCCGGGAGTGCCCGCCCAGGCAAGCTGAACGCTCCAGTCGCCGGTCTGGTCCGGAGTGAAGGTGTAGCTGAACTTGCCGTTGGCGTCGGTGGTCGCTGTCGCGTTGAACCCGGTGCCGTCTGGCTTTACCACCTGGATGTTGATAGTCTGGTTACTGTTGCCCTGGGCGATGAGCTGGCTGCTCACCGTTACGGGCGATCCGGCAACGAGCTGGGATCCGCCGCCCGCCCCGGTGAACGTGGGAGCTGCAAAGCTCGCCAGGTTCACGGTCGGACCGTTAAGGACCGGCTTGGAGCCGTCCGCGGCCAGCGGCGGATAGTAGGCGGTGTAGCCCGTTGTGACCGTATCGTTCGCTTCGAAGCGGTAGTTGTGCGTGGTGCCGCTGTTGAAGCGGAACTGGTACTGGTACAGCACGCCCTGGCTGTAGGTCGTGCTTGCGCTGGCAGGCGTCATAGAGTACGCCGTGCCGTCGATGATGACTCGCACCGACTGCGGCGCCACGTTGTCGCCGTGAGTGTAGACGATCTTGTAGGTGAAGACCGTCGACCCGGGACCGCTCCTCGGGGTGAGCGTACCATCGTCCGCACCCTGTTGGGGGGCGGAGAGCACCGGCACGTTGCCCACCGAGAGGCCGTCGAAGTACGGCTTGGTGGCCGTCGCGCTGGGCAGGGAGGCGGTCTCGATGCCGTCGCTCGCCTGGAAGCCGAACGTGTGAGGTCCGGGGCCCAGGGTGAGTTGGTCGCTCACGTACACGACCGGCTGGGTGTAGTCCGGGTTGGCGGACGCCGGGTGCATGTTGAACGTGGTGGTATCGATGATCAGGTGTACGAAGCCGGCCGAGGTCGGCGCGACGTTGTCCTGATCCCGGTAGGTCACCGTGAACTGGTACTTGTCGAAGAGCGTTCCCTTCACCGGCGGCGTGAGGGTGTTGTTTGTGTTCGGCGAGGACGGCTGGCCGCCCACCACCTGAGCCGTCGGGTTCGAGAGCGCCGGCGGGAAGTTCACCGTTGGACCGGTGAACGACGTGTTGGCGGTACCATCCGGCGAGTTAAACACCGTGTGCGGAGGCGCGAAGTTCGGCGGCCCGCCCAGGCGGTCCCACGCACGGAAGTAGAAGTGATGCACGCCGGCAGCGAGCGATCCGGGCGTCGTGGTGTAGGTGTACGTGACACCGCCCGCGTAGTCCGTCTGACCCGGCGTCGCGGTCATGTTCTGGATCTGCTGGTTGGCACCGGGGTCGATGATCACCTGAATGCCGGTCGGCGGGATGTTGTCGGGATGCTTCCAAGTCACAGAGTACTGATAGGAGCCCGACATCTTGCCGGTGGTCGGAGTGACGCTTCCGCCGCTGAGCGTAGGTATACCGGCGGCCTTGACCGCAAAGGTTACCGGCGCCGTCTGCGGGGCGCTCTCCAGTCCGTCGCTGGCGGTGAACACGTACGTGTGGGTGCCCACCGAGAGCTGGCTGGCCGGAACGCTTCCGGTGAAGGTGACGCCGGCCGCGTAGTTGGTCTGCCCGGAAGCCGCCGTGAGCGTGTTGTTGGTCGTGCTCAATGTGACGGCGTTCGGCGTGCCGGGGTCAATAGTGAGCGTGAGCGGGCTTGGCGCGTCGTTGTTCGGGTCGGAATAGACTACGCTGAACGTCGCGTCGCCGGCCTGGCTGAAGGTCGATCCGGCAGCCGGCTGCGGATTGCTCAGAGACGGCGGACCGTTGACGATCAGTGTCAGCGGGGCCGTGCTCGGCGGCGCTCCGGAGAACCCGAAGGTGCAGTCGTGCGCGCCGATGGTGAGCGGCGGATTGGGCGCGGTGAGCTGTACCTGGTACCGCACGCCGGTCTGGTATTGGCTCGGACCGATCGGGTCGATCGGGCTCATGTTGACGTCGGTGATGGTCCCGGTAGCGTTGTTCTTGATGTGGACCTGGACCGTGGTGCCAGGAGGCGGCGCCAGGCCATTGCTGTTCTGGTAGACCACGGTGAAGACGTAGCTGTCGTTGGACTTGCCCTTGGGGAACGGCGTGATCGGCTTGTCGTTGTACGGGCCGAACGGCGGCAGGTGCAGGTCGCCGGTCGTGGTGATCAGCGGACCCGTATAGTCGTTCTGGGCCGGCTGCCTCGCCGTGTCCGCCCCGTCGGACGCCTCGAAGTGGTACGTATGGTTGCCGTTGCCGAGGGTCTTACCGTCGATAGTGAAGTTGTAGCGGACGCCTCGCGTGTAGTCGATCGGTGGCTTAAACGCCGGGTCGATGGTCATCGCATTTGTCTTGCTGGTGTCGATGACCACGTTGATATAGGCCGGCGGCTGGTTGTCCGCATCGGTGTAGATGATGCTGTATGTGAACGAGGTGTTCTGTCCGCCGGAGAGCGGGGTCAGCGTGCCGTTGTTGGTGTTCTGGTCGCCGGGCTTAGGCTCAGTGAGCGTGGGAGCATGGTTCGCGTGAACCACCGGCCCTATGGTGTCCTGGTAGTAGTAGGACGCCTTGATGGTGTCGTTGGGCCCGGCGGCCTGGTTCAGCTTGATCTGGCCGTTGACGGCGTCGAGCTGGAATCCATTCGGTCCGGCGCCGTTGTAGACCAGCGGCACGTTGGTGACGGTGCCGCCGCTGCTGGTCTGCCGCCAGACAAAGAGACTGTCGGTCGTCCACTTTTTGGTCTGGGCGACGTTGGTTCCGGTCTGGAGCGGGTCCACGAAGATTGTTTTGCCCGCGTCTGTGGGCGCGAGGGTATGCGCCGTGCCGTTACCGATGGCGTCCGGTCCCGTTCCGACATGGACCTGGGTCTGGTCCGGCGGGAGCGGGTCGTGGCGTACGCCGTCGCTCGCATCGAAGCGATAGCGGTACGGAATCGGGTTGCCGCTCGCGTCGGTCTGTGAGACGGGCAGCCGGACCCGGTTTGGCAGGTGGAACTGGACGCCCGCCACATAGTTGGTGCTGTTCTCCGCGGGCACCATGGGGGTGCCGGCGTCCCACGTATTGCCGCCGTCCGCGCT
Source organism: uncultured Chthonomonadaceae bacterium (assembly GCA_964396385.1). GTDB lineage: Bacteria > Armatimonadota > Chthonomonadetes > Chthonomonadales > CAJBBX01 > CAYNFH01. The sequence continues at coordinate 11,759 of CAYNFH010000132.1, forward strand.
CAGGAAGACCTTCAGGCTGGCCGGCGCTTCGTTGTCGTTGTCGTGGTAGCGGATGGCGAAGTCGTACAGCGTCGCCGAGGTCTGGGCGGGATCGCCGAAGAAGTACTGCGGGTCCGTGAGCGTCGGCAGGTCATTCGATGTGATCGTCGGTCCGGTGATAAAGGACGATGGATTGCCCTGGTCGTCCCCTGACGGGAGGGTGACCCACTCCCCATACTCCTGGTGGATTGCGTCCGTATTACTCCAGTTGTCGCGGAACTGGAAGAAGTAGAAGTGTTTGCCGGACTGGGTGGGCGTGAGCTGGGTCAGCGTAAACGCGTACTGCCGGCCCTGGCTCGCAGGCGTGCCCGGGTTTACCGGCGTCATGCGGTGGGCGTGCGCCTGGTCGTTCCCATCGATGTAGACCCAGGCATCGGTGGGATCGTCATTGTCCGCGTCGGTGTACGTGACCGTATAGGTATACGGCTGAGCCTCCACGCCGGATACCGGCGATACGGACTGGTTGGAAAGCGTCGGCCGGTGGTTGACGTACGGGAATGGCTGGATGTCATTGCCGACGGGAATGTTAAAGAAGCTCGTATTCCCAGCTACCGCTCCCACCCCCTCGGGATCGGCCACCCCGCCCATGTTGGCGAGGTCCGTGGGCCTGCGGGGCCAGATGGCGGTGTGGTTGCCATCGTCCACCTGGAAGTAGACGTTGTGCGGGCCCTCGTTGCCCGGTCCGAGGATGGTGTCGTAGTAGAACACCACGCCGCTGTCGTAGCCGGTGTCGCCGGGAATCTCCGTCTGCATGCTATGCGGTACGCCGTCGATGTACACGCGAACGGCCTGTGCAGGCAGGGCGACATTGGTATCCTTGGTCACGCGCACCATGTAGCGGACTTTGGTTTTGTTAGTGGCGCGGGACCTGTGCGCGTTTGTGGCGCGCTGGCTTGTTCCGGTGAACGGCAAGGGGTAGCCAGCGGGCATCAGTGCCCGGTTCTCCGGCAGATCGTCGGTCCACCCTCCATCCGAAAGGATCGGTGTCACGTGGGGATAGCGGAAGTTTGAGCCGAAATCCGTCAACGTGAACGGAAAGTAAGCGCCGGGATTTCCGTACTGATCATTGGGATAGCCGAGCGGATCTCCAACTCCGGTCGGGAACCGCGTGGTTCCCACCGGATGGAGGTCTGTTGTGCATATAAAGAAGTAGGTCCACTGACCGGCGTGTGCGGCTGTGCTAGTCGCATAGGGCCAGCCTGGGAGCGATGGGTCCAACTTGTTGTCGTACGTTGGCCCCACAGGAAAGCTCAATCCCGGAGCCGCTCCGGCGAAGGCCGTGTACATGTTGGCCAGGGGTCGACCGATGATCTGATTGGGATTAACGCCGCCTATCTGCTGCGTACCGATATCGAGAGCCGGGTATTTCGGGTCTCCAAAGTAAGCGATCGAGTATTGATCCGGCATCATGCGGTACCGGAAGTAGACGCCTGCGCCTGTGCTGGCGTCCCATGCGCTAGCGGCAGAGGATGGATGCAGGAGCGTGTTGGTAGCGAGCGCGCCGGTGGTGTCCAATGTATAGACGCCCGTCTGTGTCGCGCCGTTGTTCCCGTTTGGTGCGTTGGGGTCGAGTTCCATGGGACAGTAGTGCGGGTTGCCCTGCGGGTCGACAAGCACCAAGATGAGTCCCGAGTTCCACCTGGCATTCACCGGTGCGGACGTGTCGAAGTCCCGGCGATAGTCGCGCCATTCGAAGTCGGAACGATTGTGGAAGAATTCAACGGGAAGTCCTCCACTGGTACGGACACGCACGCGCCAGGTATAGAAGGAGGCGCTGCCGCCGTCGTTCGGGGCGGTCGGATCCTCTGGATCGAGACGCAGACCGTTGCCCGGCTGTCCCGGCACGAGGCGCTTGTCGTCATTATAGTTCTGGTCTACCGGCACGATCTCGATCGCGCCGCTGTTCACTACATTCAAGATGGACGCCGGCTTCGGCGCGGCGCCCACGCCGTCCTTGAACATTCCGTTTGCGCTGTCATTGCGGGCGACAAGCGACCACTGATGTGTACCGACGACAGGCTTGCGCCAGCCCATCTGGCCCCCAGTTACGTAGGCCACGTACTCCTGCGCGCCAAAGGGGGACTGCCCGGGCAGCAACTGAAGAGGAAACATGCCGGGCCGGCTGTTCGGGTCAGTTGACGCTCGCTCCGGATTGGCCGGGTCCGGCGGGTCGATGAACACCGCGGCAGCCGATCCGAAGGCAGGAGTGTTCGGATAGTACATGTCCCGCGGAAAGTTCGGCGGACTATTATTGGTGCCGAAGTCTATCGTGCAACGGAAGATGAACTGCGTGTTGACGGTGCCGGTCTCGAGCGGGCCGTTCGCCGTGGTGACGTTGACGGCGAGGACCTGGGCATTCGTGACGTTGGCCTGTGCGAGCGCGCGCGTCCCGGAGAGGGCGCATGATACGACTACAACAAGCGCCAGCGCGAGCGATTGTAGCTTGCGAGTCATTTAGTTCTCCCCTTCATCCCTGTATCGTGCCAGGATTCGGTTCTTTGGAGCGGCTCGGGCGGGGAAGGCGCATCTCCTCCTCCGACCGCCTACTCGCATCGCGGCGTGCGTCTCCCGCGTGCGCATGGCCGCCAATCGCCGTCGGCGGCGTGAGGCCGGTCCGGGGGCGGACTCGACCTATAGTTGAACCAGGTTCGCCGAAGGGGCTCCGGGGGGCGGTGTGCCCCTTCGGCGGATTGGCGCGCGATCCCGCCAGGCGGAACTTATGCGCTATGACAACTCCCCTATCGCAGTAGCGTGTGCGGCACTACCATCCGGGCGCTCTGCCCGTCCGAGGTAGTCGCGCGGACCTCCACCAGGTAAGGACCCGCGGGCAGCGCAGCGCCCCTGGCGTCCCGGTAGTCCCACGTCAGGCTGGTCGCTCCGGCCGTCACCGCCCGGCAGGAGAGGATCCTGATGGCTGCTCCAGTCGTGCGAAGCACGCGGACCTGCACGTCCGCGCTCTGGCTGGTCACGAACGAGATGGTGGCACTGGTCCGGCTGCGCGTCGGCGCCACGTTCAGGGCCTCGATTCGCAGCGCGCCCGCGGTCCTTGGCTCCGCAATGATCTGGAGCGCTCGGGCGCCCGCGTCACCCGTATTCACCTGGATGGACGACGTCTGGCGCATCGCCTTCCGTGCCCCCGTCGCCAGGTCGACGACGTAGAGCTCGTATGCGCGCGGCACCGAGGCGATGTCGGGCCAGGAGACCGTCACTTCCGTGTTCGGCTTGGGGGTGGTGACGGCCAGGCTCCAGACCTTCCTCCCGCCGGTAGCGGCCTGCACGTCCTTTGCGTAGGTCGCGGCCCGGCCCGCAGGCCAATCGGGGTGCACGATGCCTATGGAGACGTGGTTCTGGATGGCCGGCGGCTTCTCCGCGTCGAGCAGGTCATAGCCGTCCTTGGCATTGGCCGCGACGCCGATGAAGTTGTAGCCATCCTGGGAGCCGGCGGTCCTGGCCTCCAGCCGTACCAGCCAGTCGTTCGGCCCTGGCTTCGCGGCTACGGTGCTCCGCTTGAACGATTTCGAGCCCACGGTGCCGGGAGCCGGTATGAGCAGGGCGAGGCCCGGCTTGAGGGCCTTTATCCAGTACCCCTGGTACGGAATGAGGTCCGTGTTGAAGTCCGTGTTGAAGACGTACTGGTTGGACGCACGATCGTAACCATAGATGGTCGGCAGGATCCACTGGTGGTTGATATCGGCTGCCACGTCCACGGTCTGGGGCTTCAGGTAGTCGATGTCGCCCTGGTTCGTGTCCAGGACCTTAACGTCGCCCCAGCGCACCTGGGTGGTAAACGGGTCGCCGATCTGGTTCCAGCCGTTGACGAGCGGCACGTTGAAGGACTGTGTGGCGCCCGGGCTGACCAGGTTTGCGCCCTGCAGGTTGACCTGCTTGCCGGAGCTCAGGAAGAGCCAGTATCCCAGCCCGGGCTGGATGGCGGAGACCGCGACATACGCGCCGTTGCCCTGGTTCGCGGTCTGGTCCCAGCGGAGGAGCTGGAAGTCGAAGCTGTTCAGCCCAAGAGCGACGGCCGGGTTGGGATTGTTGAAGGTGAACGGGAAGGAGACCATGCTCAGCCCCGTGGGCAGTGTCGGGTTGGGCAGGGCCGGGATCTGGATGGTCCGGTGGATCACCTTGCCCGTGCTCCCCGGCTGCGCGGTAAACGCCACCGAGTAGTCCTGGTTCCCCGAGGTGGTGCCGGTTGGAACTACCTGCCACGTGAAGTCCGCCTCGCTTCCCGCCGCAACAGTAGCGGCGTTCTGGGAGGCGTTCTGTCCCTGCGCCAGGGCAAGCCCGGGAGGCAGCGAGAGCACCGCCGTCACGTTGGTGAGCGTGATGGAGGTGGTGTTGGTCACATACGCGCTGATGGTGAAGGGGCTGGGCGTGAGCTGCTGGCCGGCCGGCTTCGTCGGGTCGAACTGGAGGGTGGTCGGTCCCGAGACACCCGCTGCAAACGGATCCGAGAAGTCGGACGTGAACCTTTGCCGGCCGAAGTAGAAGAGGATGGTGCTGGACGTACCGGCTGAGAACGCCCGCGGGAACCAGTAGGTCGCGGCGCCGGTGATCACCGTCGGACGGCAGAAGTCATAGTCCGGGATGATGTCTCCCGGAAGCGTATTCCAGTAGTCGTTCTGCGCCGGATCGTCCGCAATGAAGTTGGCGTAGCCGAAATAGAGCCGGTCCGGCGGCGTGATGTTGGCGCTGCTGGAGTTGCTCAGCGCCTGCAGCGTTGCGCCGACGGACGGATCCTGCGTTGGGTCCGGATTGAAAACGGAGCCGTAGTTATTGGGAAGCTGCTGCCACCACTGCGGGATAGCGGTGCCAGTGACGTCCGTGGTCGTACAGATGATGCGGCCGCTGCTGAAGAGCACCGGGCCCCATACATTATTGATCGGCGCAATCGGCAGGTTATAGGGTTGGGCGAACCGCAGCCCCACCGTGTGGGGCTTGGTGTCCAAGTTCGTGATGGTGAACGAATACCGCGCCATGTCGTGGATCAGGTCCACGAAGCAGTCCACCTTGATTGGCGGAATGGGGTTGGTCGTGCTGGAACCCGGCAGCGTCTGCCAGGAAGCAAACAGCCGGTTATTGCCCAGCCGGACCGGCGGGCGCGTCCACGTCCCCGCGGTAGCGGACTTGTTACCGTTTGCGGATACGTCGCCCCATATAATGTCCCATCCCTTGGCGGTAGAGGTACTGCCCAGCGGCGGTCCGCCACCGTCGATGCGCACCGTAATAAAGCTGCCGAGCGTGTTGATGCCCACGTCGGTCTTGTAGGGCAGCTCCAGCAGCGGCTCGTTGAACTTGAGGTCGAGCAGATACAGCCGGCCCGCAACGTTCTCGCTGTTGAGCTGGCCGGAAGAGCCGATGTCGGCGTAAAGGATGCCATTGGATATTCCCCCGTTGGTGGAGAATACCTGGGCGCCGGCTATGGGCGCGGCGAGAAGCGCCGCGCCGGCCAGCGCCGTAGCGAAAAGACCCATGCGGGCCGATTTACTGGAGCAGTACCACCCCATAGAACGTTTCCTCCCTGGTGTTCCTTTTGCAGGAGCCGGAGTTAGTCCTTGCCGGGGGGCGACAAGGCCGGTATTGTCCGGGAGAGGGATCTCGCCCTCTCCCGAGACGCTAGATTATCGAACGAGCGCGAACGGCTGGATCGCCCTGACGGTAGTGCCGTCCGGTCCGGTAGCGCGCACCTGCACAATGTAGGTGCCCGCCGGCAGGCTGCGCCCGCCGTTGTCCTTGCCGGTCCACCGCACCTGTACGTCGCCCGCCGACGCGGAGCGGGTAGTTACGGTGGAGACCTTCGCGCCCGCCGCGTTGAGCACCTCTACCTCGTAGTTGGCGTCGCCGGTGAGCGTGAAGCCGATAATGGTCCCGCCCACGGCCCGCGAGCCGCCGGACTGCACCGCCAGGTTGCTGATTCGCACCGGAGCCGAGACGGCCTGTCCCGCCGTGATGGTGAACTGCCGGCCGGTGGCATTGGAGCCTGAGTTAAAGCTTACCGAGGTCCGGCTGCGCATATCCACCACCTGGCCCGTGGAATCATCCTTAAGGGTGAGCCGCACGTTGCGTGGAATGCTGTAGGCTCCGTCCCAGCTTACGGTGACGGTGGCGTTGGGCTGGTCCGTATTGACTCCGATGGTCCAGCTCTGCGTTCCGCCCGGTCGGAGGTCCTGCATGTAGGAGCCTGCGTGGGCGCCCCAATCCGAATGATTGATGCCGAGTGTCACGAAGGGCGACGTCATCGGCGGCTTCGGCGCCTTGGCGCGGTCATATCCCGCGCTTGCCCGTGAGGAGATCCCGATGAAGTTGTTCTGGTCCCTCAAGCTGCCGGAACTCGCGCTCAGGCGCAAGCTCCAACCACCGGCGCCCGTTACGGCACGGCTGGAGGCCGTCACGGTCCCCGTGCTGCTGGAGCCGATCTGCGAGGCCGGCGCCGGTGGCACCACCAGGCTCAGATCGGACTTGCTGGTCACTCCGATCCAGTGGCCCGTCCAGGCCTGGAGCACGCCGGCGGGAAGGGTCTTGAACGAGTAGCCCGCATTCGGGTCCCAGGTGTACACGTTCGGCACAATTAGTCCCAGGTCCGCCGCGGCCCCAATGGACATGCGGCCCTGCGGGGTGTCTACCGAAAGGGCATTGAAGGGCACGTCGTACGGGAACGGGTCTCCCACCATCTGCCACATGATCTGCCCGCCGTCCGCTACGTGGTTGCCCTTCAGCGGAATGACGACGTTGCTGGTGAGCGGCTGGCCCTTGGTTAGTATCGGCTTGATGGAGTCCGTGTCGGCCCAGTATGCCAGCCCGAGCGGATAGACCGAGGTGCTGGTGGCATCCTGGTGCGGCGTCACGTCCGGCGGGTTGAATGAAGCGCCGGGGTCCTTGGCGCCGAAAGCCGTGTAAGCGACGTAGCGCTGCTGGTCCGGCAGCCACCGCGTGAGCGCGAAATTCGTCCCGAAGTAGTACTCCGGAGTGACGCCCGCCTGGAAGTACGGAATCGAGATCAGGGAGCGCCCCTGGGCTACAACGTGCGGCACGATGTTGATGAAGCGTGTGTCGCTAACGGCCCTGGAGGGCGTGGTATTGCTGGTGCCACTGACGTCCAGCTCATGCTGCCCCGGCGCCAGGTCCCGACTGATCACGATGTCGTACCGGGTAGGTATCGTGTTGCCGCTCT
>CAYNFH010000133.1:0-18767 GCA_964396385.1 uncultured Chthonomonadaceae bacterium
AGTGCGGATTTTGGCTCGCGGGCCAAAATAGGCAGCTCCACTCTTACAACGGCAGTGGACGGGATTTAGGTGCAAGTGGGGGTGGCTGGAGCTGGTGAGGGGGTGAAAGGGTGAGGGGGTGAAGGGGGTGACCGCCACGAGTGAGAGGCGGGGAGGAACGGATAGCCGGACGTCCGGAGGAAACCGCGAGCGGCGAGCCGAAGCCTGCCGCATGAATCCTCATGACGACGCGCCGCGCGACCTTACTGAAGATGAGCGGGAGCGCATCCGGGCGGCAATTGTGACTGGGCGCAATCTGGAGGCCATCAAACTCTACCGCACATATACCGGCGCGCACTTGGTCCGGGCGAAGGATGTCATCGAGGACTGGGAGCGCGCGCTGCGCAGGGACACGCCCGAACAGTTCACAATCCGATCAGGCGCGATAGGCTGTAGCAGCGCCTTGGTCAGCCTCCTGGCCCTCCTCACCCTCTGGTCCTGGTACGCCAGCCGGCCTGCGCTGGTGTGGTATGTGAGTCCGCCGATCGACCGCACCGTCCATCGACTGCGGTTCCTCGTTCCAAAGGGCTGGGAGTGCGACAACCCTGACCGGTACGCGAAGTGGACCCAGTCTCCCCTGGCGCTGAACTCGTTGTGGCTTCGAGGAGTTGATCACCGCCCCACGTGGCTACGGTGGCTGGGAAGTCCACCTGTCTCTGGTTGTGTTATCATCGAGGTCGGGCCGGAACAGAACATGCCCCTCGTTCCTCCAGACGGGATCGAACGTGAAATGCCCACGATAGATACCGTCCCAATTAGTACTCGCTTCATTCGAGCAGGTGAGCATTTCTCGGCATCCGTCTCGTTCGCGAGCGAGGACCGGCTATTCTATCGAGCTACCCACTCCGCCATCTGCAACAGTCTGCGGGTGGAGTAAGGCCCTGGCCTCCCCGCCACGAGCCCGGAGACCAGACTGTGGTCGACGGAGAACCGGAGTATCCTGAGGTGCAGCCCCACATTTGCCCCTAGCACGGCCCAGACCGACAGCATCAGGTGTTAGCTCCGCCGGGTTTCCGTGTTCAGGGCCTGTGCCAGTCGCTGGGTCATTTAGTCCGCCGCCGTCTGATTCCGGCGGTGCCTGACCTGGTCGAGGGCTGCGTGGGCATTGGCCGAATTGCCGGTAATGGAGGGAACATGACCGCGTGTGCCGAACGGGTGGGCATGGCACGGGGAGGTCGTGTGGACGTCAATACTGCGCCCGGGACATCCGGGCCAGCCTCGGTGGCCGGCGTGACGGCCTGGCCAGCGGCGAAAGTCGCGATGGTCTTCACCCTGCTCTGCGCGATGGCCCCATGCGCTGCGTTCGGTCAAACCGGTAAGGGTGCGCAGAAGCGGCCCGTAGCGATCTCTCCTCATGCGACCGCGCAGAAGGCGCCTCCGAATCTCTCGGCTCACGAAGTCTTTGAGAGATATCGCTCCGGCGTGGTCACGGTTCGCACAGGCACGAGTCTTGGCACAGGGTTTCTCTATGGGACCGGGGTTTTGACCTGCTTTCATGTCATCGATGGTGCTGGAGCCGTTACCGTCGAGCCGCTGTCGGCGAAGCCGTGTACTTGCAAGAGCGTTTGGGCATGTAGCAAGGATGCGGACGCTGCGTACCTGAGTCTGGACGATTCGGTCGGGCCGCCCTTGAGCGTTGCCATGCATCCCGATCTAAGAATCGGCGATCCGCTCTACGTCATCGGTAACCCACAAGGGTTGGAGCAGAGCCTGACTGAGGGGATACTCTCGGCACGGCGCACGAGTGGTGACGTGGAGCTTCTGCAACTGTCGGCTGCGGTCTCCCCTGGGAGCAGTGGGAGCCCGGTGTTTGACCGCCACGGGGACGTGGTTGGCATCGTGGTTGGCTCTTTGAAGGAGGGCCAGCAACTGAACTTCGCGATCTCCATGGCTTCGGTGCTTGCACATCTTCGCGGCGTCCCCCTGCCGTTCCTGTTCCGTGGTGATGTTGGGCTCAGCCTTGCAAATCCTGATGTTCTGAAGCTGCTCAGTGTTGCCCAGAGTCCTTTGATGAAAGTGGCGGACCTGGCGGTTGACGTGGCCGATCTGCCAGGTACGTTGGATGGCGTTATAACCAAGGATGATGTGCGGCGATGGGCGGTCGGCGAACTCGCGCACTCGGCGCCGGCGCTACGTGTTGTTTCCCGGGAGGAACAGAAGAAGCGATTCGACGCTTCCGCACCGGCGGAGCTCGCCGGGCAATTGGGCCGGGTTGACGACCTTGCTCGTGCGATTACGCTCAACGTGGGGTACGGCACCGATAAGCAGGCGAAGGTAAGCTGGTATTCAGTGCGGCTTGACTTTGGACGAGTGGGGCTGGTGCCAGGCGGGCTTGCGGCGGTGAACGTCTGGGGCAACGGCTACTATGGGGCGTTTGGTGAGTCCGCGACGGCGGAGGACACGTTGCGGGATGTGGTTCAGAAGTTGGTCGCACAGTTCGCCGAAGACTGGGTGCGGGCTAATAAGTAGAGGACCCGCGAACCAGCGGGAGGAGCAACTGCCGTGTTTTGGACTCGATTGCTCGCTAGCGCAATTTTAGTGCTATTGGGGATCGTGGGATCTGGTGGGGCGGCTGAGGCACAGAGTTCTGGTCAAGGCGCGGCTGGCGGTTTCCTGGAAGGATACCGCCTCGGTGCAAGCATTCAGATGCAAAAGCGGTATTTGCAGCTTCTGGAGCGCGAACAGGAAGCCCGTCTACAGTTCCTCAAGGACTTGCAGGCCCGACAGGCACGTGAGGATGCGGAACGAAGGGAACAGATTCGGAAGGCGCAGGATGTTCTCGAGTCCCGCGCCAGGATGCGGCGGGAGGCGGCGATCTCGGGCAGCCCTACCCATCTCTTCCTGCTGTTGGATGGGAAGCCGCTTCTGAGCAATGTACCCATTCCGGAGCCAGTGGCTGCAGATCAGGAGACCCCGACGGACCCGTCAGTTGCTGCCGCGAGATTGGGGGCAGCGCTACGGTCTCTGTCTACCGCTCACTCCTGAGCCGTCGCCCGCCGATGGTTGGGCTCGACGGCTCCGGGCGAATCGGGGCTGGATTGTGATAGCTCTTGCCGGCCAGGCTTGCCGGACGGGGTGGGCGGGGTCTCCGTCAATAGCCGGGTCATTTCGTGCGGATCCGCGTGATTCCGGCGGTGCCTGACCTGGTCGGGGGCGCGGCGGGTCCGCGGTCGCCACGTCCACTAGCGCCACCACGCGCCTCACGCCCTGCCTCCGGGGCTGCGGCACGATCACGGCGGGTGGATCCCGTATGTCCCGCCGGAGCCCCGCCGCCGGTCCTTCCCGGTAGAACCAGCCAAACTGCGCCCCACCCTCTCCGCAGGTGACGCAGACGCCGCAGCAGGAGCGCTCACGCGCAATGATCAGGTAGTCCGCGCGGAGGTGCCGCACGTGGTCCCGCAGTTCCGCTCCATCCGCAAACCGCTCCGCCGCCCGGAGTAGGAACGGATGCTCCTCGTCCACACGCTGCACAGCGTCCATGGGGGCCTCAAATAGGAGCGGCCCTGAATCAATGGCGGATGTAGGAGGGCTGATTTGTGATGGGACCCGGAATCCGGGCTCCATCAGCCATCACAAATTGATTCCGGGCCGCATAGACTAAAGCTGGCCGTATTGGGTGGCTGGTGAGGGGAGTTCCCGCCATACTAAGAAACACGTCGTACAAACCGGCACGAAAAAGCAGCTCCCTCGCAGAGCTCGGGATGACAGTATTCCACGCTACACGATCTGAAGGTACTGAACAGGATCCGTTGCAGTAGAGCAGATCCCTCGCGGAGCTCGGGATGACAGGTTCGTGCTGTCGGGACTCTGAAGGTACAGAGTACGTGTCGGTACTGAGAAGCAGATCCCTCGCAGAGCTCCTAAGAAACTACGGCCTGCAAGGTCGGTTTCTTCCAGACACCGGCCGACACAGGTCTGCTTAGCTGCTCGGGATGACAGGTTGGTGCGGTCGGCAATCTGAAGTTAGAGAGAAGCGTGGCTCACCCGTGCTCGGGATGACAGCTTGGCAGGTCCCGGGTTTCTTTGTTACGGCATGGCGCGAGCGCCATGGACCACACTGTGTTAACGGTTTTCGGGCCGTTGGAGGTGCAAGTGCCGCGGCGGCGCCGGATTTGCGCCAGCGGTTACCCCTGCCCACGCCAGTCCGGCCGGGCGGCCTGCGCCCAGCGGCCGCGGATGGCCTGGTACTCCTGGGGCGAGAGCGGACCCTGGTTGGCGTAAGCGGCGTTCTCCTGCCACCGCTCCGGCTTCATGGTGCCCACGATGGCGGTGCTGAGGCCGGGGACGGAGAGGGTGAACCGCAGGGCGGTGGCCACGGCCTCCGGCAGGCTGCCGTGCAGGAACGGATAGTCCAGTTCCTTGAGCCGGTTCCAGTAGGGTGCGGAGTAGTTGTCCGGAGGGGCGTCCGGAGTGCGCCAGGCGACGTTTGCGACCGGCCGCTTGGCGATGACCCCCATCCCCCGCTCGGCGGCATAGGGCACGCTGAGCTCGATGGGCTCCTGCTCCGCGATGCTGAGGGAGGTCTGGAGCGAGTCGAACGCGCCGCAGTCTACCGCGTAGCGGGCCGCGTCTTGGTCGCCGCTGTAGCCGATGAAGCGGGTCTTGCCGGCGTCCCGCGCCTTCTGGAGCACGGCGATGACATCGCCCTGGCGGAGCTGCTCCTCCGAGCAGGTGTGGAGCTGTATCAGGTCCAGCCTGTCCGTCCGGAGCCGCTGGAGGCTGCGGTCGATGCTCTGCTCCAGCATCCTGGGGTCCCAGTCCGGCAGGTCCAGGCCGGCGGCGTGCCCGCATTTGGTAAAGAGGTAGAAGGAGTCCCGGCGGTGGCCGACCGCCTTGCCGATGAGCTCCTCGCTGGCGTTATAGCACTCCGCCGTGTCGATGACGTTGAGGCCCGCGTCCAGGGCGCCGTTGAGCAGCCGCTCCACGGTGGCGAGGTCCGCGTTGCCGAAGCCAATCTCGGCGCCGCCGAATCCCAGCGCGGTGACGCGCATTCCAGTACGGCCGAAGTCTCGCAGTTCCATGGATCACTCCTGGTTGATGGCGGGAAACCTGGTTGAAGGTTGAAGGGCCGGAATCCGGTCGCTAGACTCTAGACTCTAGACTCTCGACTCCGGAGTCTCCCCTTCTCCCCTTCGCCCCCTCTCCCCTTCCGCTCCTTCATTTACCTTGGAATCCCGGAACCCACGTTTTGGGCGCCCCGTCATTCGTGCGTTCCGGCCGGGCGCCGGCATCACAGGGACAGCATTACGCGCCAGGAGGGGAGTTCGTGATGGCAGCGCAGGGCGGTCAGAGCGGGAGCCGGCAGTCGCGCAGCGCCAATAAGGACGAGGCGCGCGGGTTTGCCTCGATGGACCAGGAGAAGCAGCGGGAGATAGCGCGGAAGGGCGGCCGGGCGGCGCACCAGAAGGGCACGGCCCACGAGTTTACCACGGATGAGGCCCGGGCGGCGGGGCACAAGGGAGGCCGCTCCGTGAGCCAGGACCGAGAGCACATGGCCGAGATAGGCCGGCGCGGAGGCGCGACGGTCAGCAGGGACCGGAGCCACATGGCGGAGATAGGCCGGAAGGGCGGCTCCGTGGTGGGGCGGCGGGAGGACGAGGACTGACAAGGTGACCTGGTGACCTGGTGACCTGGCCGGAATCCGAGCCCTGTCACCCTGTCACCCTGTCACCAGGTCATGAGTGAAGAGTGTGCCAGAATGTAGGGACATGGAGTTCTCTACGCGCGCGATACATGCGGGCCAGGAGCCGGACCCCGCCACCGGCGCCACGGTAACACCGCTCTACCTCACCTCCGTCTTTACCTTCGAAGAGCTCGGCAAGACCAGGGGCTACGACTACGGACGGCACGGGAACCCCACCCGCACCGCGCTGGAGACCTGCCTGGCCTCGCTGGAAGGCGCGAGGCACGGTATCGCCTTCTCCAGCGGCATGGCGGCAATCGACGCGGTGATGCGGCTCCTCCGGCCCTCTGACCACCTGCTGCTGGCCGAGGACGTCTACGGCGGCACCGTGAGGCTGGCGGAGGAGGTTATCCGGCCGGCAGGTATTGCGGTCACGTACGCGGACGCGGGCGCGCCGGAGCGGATGGCCGGAGCCATGAAGCCCGAGACGAAGCTCGTCTGGATCGAAACGCCCACCAATCCGCTGCTCCGAATGGTGGACATCGCCGCGATCGCAGAGGTGGCACGGTCCCACAGTGCCCTGCTGGCCGTAGACAACACCTTCGCCACACCGTATTTCCAGAACCCGCTGGAGCTGGGCGCGGACGTGGTGATGCACTCCACCACCAAGTATCTTGCCGGCCACTCCGACGTAGTGGGCGGCGCGCTGGCCCTCAATGACGACACCCTGCACGACCGCCTCTCCGCCCTCTCACGAGTGGCGGGCGCTATCCCAGGGCCGTTCGACTGCTGGCTGACGCTCCGGGGCGTGAAGACGCTGGCGGTGCGGATGCGGGAGCACGAGCGGAACGCGACGGCCGTTGCGCGGTTCCTGGCGGACCATCCGGCGGTGGCCCGGGTGCACTATCCCGGGCTGGAAAGCCATCCCGGCCACGGGCTGGCGAGGCGCCAGATGCGCGGGTTCGGCGGCATGGTTGCGGCGGAGCTGAAGGGCGGAGAAGAGGCGGCACGTGCCGCGCTGAACCGGGTGCGTGTCTTCTCTTTGACGGGCAGCCTGGGCGGCGTTGAGAGCATCCTCAGCTACCCGCCGCAGATGTCCCACGTGTTCCTCTCGCCGGAGGAAAGAGAGCGCCGCGGAATCGCTCCCGGCCTGCTGCGCCTCTCCGTAGGGCTGGAGGATGCGGGAGACCTGATCGCGGATCTGGAGCAGGCGCTAACGCGAAGCAGTGCCCCAATACGCCGGCCCAGAGGAGGCGATGCGTTGAAGGTCTAGAGCTGCCTGCGGATCTGGAGGAACGGCCGCAGCGCGCGTTTCCAGGACGCGAACTTGCGTGGCGCGCGAGCTCCACTCACTTGCGCGCGCCATCGCCTTTCGGCTGTCGGCAGGCCGATCCGCGCGCGCGTAACACCGGGCCAGCAGGAACTCGACGCTTGACCTCTGCGCGAGGTAGTGCTTTAGAACCTCATACGGCATGCCAGGATGGGAAGCAACGAAGTCTAGCAGTCGACTGGATGCTTCCAGGCTGCCGATCGCACTCTTGTTGTCGCCCATGCGGCTGTACAGCTTGCCCATTTCGGTCAGAGGCTCCGGGGACTCAGGCTCGGCCCTTCTGGCCTGCTGGAAGGCCTTCAGCGCCTCCGGAAAGCGGCGCGGGTCCTCGGAAAGCGCGATGCAACGGCCGAGCCAGAGCCATGCCTGCACCAAATCGGGATTCAGGGCGGCCGCTTCCCGGGCGATGGCTTCGGTCTCTCCTGGCTGGATGAAGTTGACGGCGTAATGCAGCAAGGCCATACTAACCTGGGGATCTCTGGGTGCAAGACGATGGGCAGCTCGAGCTTCCTCCAATGCCTCACGAAGATGCGAAGAGTCCTCCAGCATGCGCGCGCGCAGGACAAAGATATCGGCTCGAGTTGGATCTTCAGTCTCTGCCTGAGCCAGAGCATTGAGCGCATTTTGCATGCGGTGGGCCGAAGCGAGTTGTCGAGCTTGCCTGACGAAGCTCTCTGCCGCTGCGGGATCGGCACCCTTGCGGCGACCACATCCGGCCAGGATCACCGTGATCAGGGCCAGCGCAATCCCTCTGGGCACGCTTGGAGGCCTAACGCGCACTTGCCAGCCTGGGCGCTGCCGATTGCACACCTTGCTTGCCTTCCGTCATCGTGATAAACCGATCACCCGGTAGATCTGTGAGCACCTGTCTGGTTCCGCTGGGCCAGCGTATCGCCAGCCGGTCTACACGTTTTGCCTGCCCGAGGCCAAAAAAGAGCCTTCGATCGCTCGTGGAGGCGTAGCTCGACTGAAGGTGGAGCTCGGCGAACTGCCGGAGTTCGCCGGCGCTGATCCATACCTTGGCGCCTGCGGCATCCCTGTTGCTCCGAACGCCCCTGAGATCGATGTTAATCCAGTGATTGCTGTCCGGACTCGTGTTCTTGAAAAGGTCTGCCCGGTCGTCTCGATTCACACACAGTGCGTCCAACCGGCCGTCATTGTCGAAGTCCCCAATGGCCATGCCGCGAGCCGCCCTCGGCGTCGTCAAGTCGCCTCCCTGGGAGGAAACATCCGCGAAGGTACCCCGACCGGTATTGCGATAGAGGCCCTTGGGCTCCTCATAGGTCATGCCGGGGAAGTCCTGCGCCACGTACCGATGTACATTTCCATTTGCTGCGAGCAGGTCCACCCAGCCATCGCGGTCGAAGTCCATGAAGGCAACGCCCCACCCTGTGTGATAAAGTGTGGCCGCGGCAAGGCCGGCCAAGTCGGTGGCAAAGGTAAACTGGCCGCGGCCCTCATTGTGGAAAAGCGAGTACTGCTCGCCATTGATGTTGGTAATGAACAGGCTCTCGCGGCCAGAGTGATCGTAATCGCCGAGCGCGATGCCCATTCCGGACGCGGCGTGCCCGTCAGCGCCGAACGCAACACCCGCCGCCACCGCTGTCTCCGCAAACGCGCCATGCCCGTTGTTACGGAGCAGAAAGTTTCGATCCAGGTCATTGGCTACGTAGATGTCTTCCCGTCCGTCGCCATCGTAGTCCAGCCAGGATACGGCAAGGCCTCTTCCGCGGATCTGTGCGAGTCCGGCCTGATGGGTGACATCGCTGAACCGGCCGCCCCCATCGTTGTGGTAGAGGAGAAGGCCATCCCCCGAGTATACGGTCGGCACGCAGTAACCCGGAGAGCCATCGGGGCGCGGACACCGCTTGTCTGTATCGGGCGTCCAGACGGCGTAATGGATTACGACTAAGTCGAGTCGGCCATCACCGTCATAGTCTCCCCAGGCGGCCCCAGACGCCCACCGCGGACCGGCTTGCGTGTCTGACACGCCGGCTGCCTCCGTGACGTCGTCGAACTGCGGATGTCCGGGAAGTTGCACCCCGCGGTTGTGGAACAGGTGGCAACCGCCGTAACCAGCGACGAAAACGTCGGGGTAACCATCATTGTCGTAGTCTGCAACGGCGACGGCCTGGGCGTAGCCGAGCGGACGGTCCAGGCCAGATCCCCGGGTCACGTCCGTGAACGTCCCGTTACCGTTGTTATGGTAAAGCGCGAGGTTTATGGGCCGGGACGCTGCGGAGGCGTTGATCTTACCGCATGAAAGCAGCAGGACGTCCTGCCACCCGTCGGCGTCGTAATCGAGGAAGGCGCAGCCGCCTCCGAATGTCTCCGGATAGAGGTAGCGTCCGGAGTCGCCGTTTGAATGACGGAACGTGATTCCGGCGCGATCCGTTACATTCTGGAAGAGGCCAGGTCGGGGTCCTACGATGTCTGCGGCCGGCTGCGGCGAGCGCACACAGCCGGCCAGAGCAGTGAACAACGGTACCAGGAGGGGCACGGACAGACTCCGCGCCAGACACGCCGGGCTCACGCTGTTACTTGCGCCCGTGCTTCTTTATGTCGCCTGGATAGACGATGCTTGAATCGTATGGAGCTGACGGAGCCGTCGCTGCGGCCGGAGAGTTGTTATCGATGGGTCTGGAGGTGGCAAGCGGCGCCGTCGCCTCCTCCTTATGCCCGCAGCCAGCCATGGCGGCGAACGCCAGGGCGCCGAGACCGCAGTACAAGAGAGTCCGGCGCGCAATCATCGTGCGCAAGGTCTCCATTCCTTTCCTTGTGGGTTTCACCAGCTTCTTGCCCGTGAGCCGAACAGAATCCGTCCGGCTCACGGGCATCGACCAGTATCGTGAAGGCGCTCAGCCGCAGATCAATACCGGGGATCCCAGTAGGTCCAGGCCCACACGCCTGCCGACGAGTTGTAGTCGCACCGCTCGAGCTGGTTGTACGTGAACGACTTCACATGTCCATCGCACATGGCGATATTTGCGCGGCCGGAGTTGATCCCGTTGTCCAGGGTCTTGTCCGCCGGGTTGTAGGACGCGCCGCTGTGGGACTTAGCTTTGTGGACATACCAGGTCCACCCGTCGGGGCCGCCAAGATTGCGGCAGCGCCGCGTTCCGCCTGCACCTGGATCGTTATCCGCGCGGTAGGGCCAGACTCCCGTATTGCCGACCGCGTTTTGCGGCGAGGTGTCGCCGCTAGTCCCGTCGCCCCACACGCTGTCGCCAGCAATCATGACGGTCTCCGCCGGCCTGGCCCAAGCCGGCATCAGACCGATGGGCCCGGATGGCGGGGTCACGCCGTCGTGATACCAGTGTGCGCCAGGGTACCACTCTACGAGCTGGATGTTGACGGCCTTCTGGGAGTATGTGTCCGTATAGATGTACTGCTGATCCAGAGCCGGCACATAGGCCTCCCCATCCGCGTTGGCCAGGGCCGACTGCCAATTGGTTGTCCCAGATTCCGGACAGGATACAATGCCGTGGTTCTTGATGTACGGCTGAACGACACCCGCGAACATGGCGTCGGGCTCATTCGGGTTGGTTCCGGCATGGCCCCAGTCCGGTGAGCAGTCACCGGTGGCGCACCAGCCGTAGACGTTGCTGCCGTTGTTGTCGTGCCGCGGGATGGTTTCGTCGTAATCCTGAGCATACATGAGCACGCCCAGAGAGAATTGTTTGGTGTTGCTCAGGCACGAGGTCTGGCGAGCGGCAGCCCGTGCCTGCGCGAAGACAGGGAACAGGATGGCCGCGAGGATCGCGATAATCGCAATGACGACAAGTAGCTCGATCAGGGTAAAGCCGCTTCTTCGGTTACACATCTTGGTGCCTCCCAAAATCAAACCAAAATGAATGTCAACGCTCTAGAAGTCGAACTACGACTGGCAATACGGTTCGCTGCACCTCCTTTCTGGGGACAGAGCCGCAACGGCACGTGCGCACGGACCAAGGTCCGGCGCTGGGTGGCCTGCGGCCTAGTGTCGGCCTCCGCCGACACGGGATGTAGCGGCGCCATTTCCGCAAAGACCATCAACCGCCGGCGCGCTCAGCGAGTCGCATCGCGTTGCGATACCATTTGCCGGCAGAAGATAGAGCAAGTATATGCATTGCAAAGGCCGCTGTCAAGCGACTGCCACAAATCTCACTGCCCGATCAGCGCGCGACACGGCGGCAGACCTGCAAGAGAAGCGCCGCTCCCCAGACTTGCCGGAGAGCGGCGTTCGCTTCATCGGAAGGGCGCGGAGGCTGGACCGACAGCCAGGCGCTATGTGTGCACTATTCGCCTGGCGGCTTTGTGAGCGGTTTATCCAGGGCCGGGGCGCCGTTGGCGGCGGATCCGCCCGCTCCCGTGGCGCCGAGCGCGCCGACCCGAGGCCGGGTGAAATGCGGCTCGGTTACAGCGCCCGAGCGCGGTGGAGGCGCAGCCTGCTCAGTTGGGTCCTTATGGCCGCATCCCATCATGGGTCCGGCCAGCAGGGCTATAGCGCCCAGGCAGGCAAACTGCTTCTTAACTGCTCTCACTTTACTGCAGGCTCCACAGGTACTGGCTTCGGTCCGTAATCACCACGTCGGTGTTCTTGATTCCAACGTGCCAGTTGGTACCGGCAGCCAGCGCTCCCGGCTTGTAGTACTTGCTGTGCCCATCCACCAGGGCCACGTTGCCGCCCTGAGTGTGGTTGATGGAGAAGCTGCCGGTGTAGGTTGGGTTGCTGGGATACTGGCCGGGGGTGTCTCCGTACGAGCCGTCGCCCCACCCGCCGTTGGACCAGGTGCAGTCGTCCACGGCGTTCACACCCGCCGGACTCTCCGAAGTATAGGACCCGTAGTAGCCGTCGGTGTCATCTCCAACTATCTTCGTGTCCGTGAAGGCAACCGTCTGTGCGGGCCGGTTGACGGCGGCCAGCGCGACGGGGAGACCGCCACCTATGGGCTGCCAGCCGTCACATGTAGCGAAGTTCAGACCGGCCGAGTTGAGATAGTTCCAGTTGTAGCCGAAGGAGGGCCAGAGCATCTGGTTGATTGGAATGCTGAACCGGTTGTTGCCCCAGATGCCAAACGGGTTGGCCGGGTCCGACGGGCACCGAAGGAGCTGCCAGTTCTTCATGTAGGCCTGTACCAGCACGGGCCAGGTGACGTACTTGCGGCGGCAGTCAAAGCCGCTTGTGCCGGAGCAGAGGATGTAGCTGGGCAGCACTGTCTCGTCATAGTCCTGCACGTACATCTGGAAGGCTAGCCCAATCTGCTTGGTATCCGAAAGGCAGGCAGTAGCTCGCGCCTTTTCTCTAGCCTGCGCGAAGACCGGGAAGAGGATGGCGGCGAGGATCGCGATGATGGCTATCACCACGAGTAGTTCGATCAGCGTGAAGGCGCGCCGGAGCTTGTCCATTGCTTGTCCTCCCATGGCAATGAATGGCCGCGGAGAGCGGCCAAAGAGAATCGTTTCCCGGGGGGCGGTACGGCAATGGATGCGGTGTTATGGGTCCTCCTTTCTGGTTGAGGGTTGATGGGTGATGGGTGATGGCCCGAACAGCGACCATGGACCGATCAGGGGGCGGTGGCTGCCAGGACGCACCGCACCTTAGAACAATAGACTGCGGGGCGGGCGGGTGGTTATCTTGGGATCAGTCCCAGGTGAAGAAGTGATTGCCGGAGAGGGCGAGGGCCACGCGGACGGCGTAGATCCCCAGGAGCAGGACGAGGCATGAGAAGGCGCCACGGGGCTGGCTGAGGAGGGCCATGAACCGGTCCAGCGAGGCAAATAGGGGCCGCCAGCGGGCGGGCGCGGCGCCGCGGAGCGCCAGCAGCGCGCAGAGGATAAAGAGCGGGAGCCCGAGCGGGTGGTATCGGACGGAGGTGAGGAGGTCCGCGTGCCAGAGGGCCTGGAGGCTACGGGTGAGCCCGCACCCCGGGCAGGGGACGTGCAGGTACACCCGCGCAAAGCAGATGGGCCCGTGGACGCCCGTGTAGGCGAACAGCAGCGTGCCGGCGAGGATGCCCGCGGCGACCGCGCCGAGCCAGCGGCGGTTGGAAAGGTCCGCTGGAGTACTACCTTCCACAGTCGTGCGAGCGGATGCGATCATGTCTGGAAGCTAGCGGGGCGCATATAACGTTGCCTCAGTACACCACCTTATTCAATGGATACTCCACCAGTCCCTCCGCGCCGGCTCTCTTGAGGGCGGGGAGGAGATCCCGAACGATGCGCTCCTCCACGATGATCTCCAGCGCCACCCAGTCCGCATCGGAGAGAGGGGATAGGGTGGGCTTCTTCAGTGCCGGCAGCAGGGCGGTGACCGCATCCAGGTTGCGGCGGTTGACGTTCATCTTGAGGCCCACAAGCTGCTCGGCGTTCAGCGCGCCCCGGAGCAGCATGGCAATATTCTCCGTCTTGGCGCGCTTCCATTCGTCCTGCCAGGCGGTGTGGTTGGCGATGAGCCGCGTAGTGGAGGTGAGGATGGTGTCCACGATTCGGAGGTTGTGCGCGCGGAGCGAGCTGCCGGTCTCCGTGTTCACCACAATGGCATCGGCAAGGTCCGGCACTTTCACCTCGCAGGCGCCCCAGGAGAACTCCACGGAGGCGCGCACGCCGTGCCGCTCCAGGTACCGCTCCGTGAGGCGCACGTACTCGGTGGCGATGCGCTTGCCCTCCAGGTCCTGGGCGGACTGGATGGGCGAATCGTTGTGGGCGGCCAGCACTACACGGATGGGGGCGAGGGTGGCCTTGGAGTATGTGAAGTCGTCCACTTCCACCACATCCGCGGCGTTATCCTCTATCCAGTCCTTCCCGGTAAGGCCCACGTCCAGGATGCCCTGCTCCACATAGCGGGGGATCTCCTGGGGGCGGATGAGGAGCGGGGCGAGCTCCGGGTCATCCACCGTGGGATGGTAGGAGCGGCCGCTGCTCATCCGGAACTCGAAGCCAGCCTTGCGGAAGAGCGCGAAAGTCGCCTCCTGCAGGCTGCCTTTGGGAATGCCTATCTTGAGCGTCACGGGAGAACCTTTCAAGCTCCATTCTGGGTTGCTCTTGAATTATAGCTCTTCCCGTGGCAGGGAGGCATTCCCCAGGCGGAGGACGGAAGACGGTAGACGGAGGACGGACGGAATCGGCATCCATCAGCATCCGTCCTCCGTCACCCGTCATCGATCCGTCACTGGACCGGCAGCTCGAAGCAGGCGGAGACGATACGTACCAGAACGGGATCGTTCCACCGGCGGCCGCCCAGATGCGCACCGCGCGGCCCATGGCACTCGATGGTATCACCCGCCTGGATGAGCCACACGTGCCCGATTGGATGCGGATCTTCGAAGGCGATGAACAGGCGGCCGGGGTCGTTCACCGTATAGTGGAGGTCCGAGTACGCCACGGAGTGGAGCCCCTGTGCCCGGCACCAGTCGTGCTGATTGCTGCTGCCGTCCGGGAAGCCGGCGGCGATGATGCCCTGCTGGGTGGCGCGGGCGAGCAACCAGCGGGACATCCCGGAGCAGTCAGACTGGAGCACGGCGGAGCTATCCGCCGTGACGGGAGGCTTGGCGTCATAGAGATAGACGCAGCCGGCCTTCTGCGCGCCGTGGTAACACGCGTGGAGCAGGCTGAGGTCTACGGTGAAGGGTTTCATTAGGGCACGTCCTCATAGCGCCCCTTCAGGTACGTGGCCGCGGCCACCAGCCCCGTCCAGAGCGCCACACGGAAAGCCTTCCCGTCCGCAAAGGCCGGTCCGGCGGCGATGCAGAACACCGCCGCCGTAACCGCCAGCGCCTTGAGGTGCGAGCTCACTTTACGCGCACCGCCGTAACAGACTGGATCTCCCAGTGCTCGTTACCCTCTGAGACCTCCAGCAACTGACCCGCGTTGAGGTTCACGGTCGCCGTGCCTCCCACCGGCGTTTGATTGTCCACCTCTAGCTGCACGGCCACCGCCGATACAAAGGCGAGCGCCTTGAGCGCCGTCTGAAGCCAACCCATTGCTTACCTGCCTCTCTGCCGGGCCTCTTCCGCCCGGCGCATCCATTTCACGTCCGTCTTTACTTCCATCAGCGCGTCGTGGTCTTCGGCGCGCCACTGCTGGAGCTGGATAATGGCGGCTTCCTGCCGGTCCTGCCGCTCCAACACTCGGTCCCAGGCGTGAACGGGCGAAAGGACCTGGCCGACCAGCCCTCCCAGCGCCGCGATCGCGGTTAAGACGACCGCGCCGCGGCCGGCGGCCTTCCACCCATTTGCGTGCTGTTTGCCTATCTCTTGTAGGTCACTCATTGGTTCAGAATGGATAGAATTTGCCCGCGCCTGCGTTCCACAACGTCAGGCGTTCGGCGGCACTCAGCGGCCGGTTCCAGACAGCCAGCTCGTCAATCAGGCCGTTCATGAAGTTGCCAAACGTCCCCGCATTGTCCCATGCCCCGATACAGGTGACGCCGGCACCCTCTGCCCCAATGGACTGGCTGGCGCTGACCGGCGTACCGTTATTGACGGAGATGTTGACCGTGCCGAGCACCGCATCCCACCAACCCACCACCTGATACCAGGCCCCGGTAGTAGGGGCGCTACCCCACTGAATCGCAGTCTGGCCCTCCCGCCGAAATGAGAGGTTCGGCGCATTCCCGAACACCTGCCAGCCGCCGGTCTTCGCGAAGACAAACATCGTCCCCGTGGTGGTGAAGTTCACCCATGCGGCGATGGTGATACCTGCCGGCCCGGCAGCGAATTCAGACGACGATGGGCGGGACAGGTACTGACTGGATGCTCCCACGCACGAAAGCGCGTTGTTATGGAATCCGGCCGCGTTCCCCGGGTTGTTGGTTGGTGTCATCGCAAGCCCGTTAGGGCCGGCATCCGCCCGGTTGCCGCTCGCCTCCTCCAGCGCGTAATAGGCAACGAGTCCGTTTCGGAGCGCCACCGGCACCCCCGTCTGGAACTCCTGGTCCCCGACGCCCACGATAGGAGGCCAGAAGACCTCGAGGCAGCCGTCCATCTACAGACCCCCTGCCATGCAGTTCCAGCAGGCAGAGACCGCATTGAAAATGGATGTGTCTGTGCTGCCCGTGGTGATGGTGGCGTCCTGGACGATGAGCTTGGCGAACAGCGCGGCGTACGTCTCCGGGTTCCGCGCCACCTGGGTGGCAAGCGCGGAGCGATTGGAGTGGTTGGTGGTGGTGTTGGACTCGTTAGTGATGGCCTGCGCGGCCGTCACTACTGCCGTCTGCACGCGGTGCTGGAAGGTGGGGTCCTGCGCGGTTGTCCACTGATCGATGTAAGCCATGGTTAGAAGGTCGCCTCCGCGATGATAGTGTCGGTGGCTACGGTGGCCTTAACCCACAGGTCCGCGAAGCCACCTATCTCGATGGGACTCTGTCCGGATCCGGAGACCAGGCGGGCTTTGCTGGTGTCTGCCGGCGCGCTGCTTCCGACGTTGATCTGGATCCAGAAGGGCGAGCCGTCGCCGGGGGGCGAGGCATTGCTGATGGAGCGCAGCGTGACGGATTGCGGGCGGGCGCCCGGCGGGATCCTGGTGAAGCTGCCCTGGTTCTGGAGCATGCGATGCCAGGCGGTATCGCCGGGCGCAAGCTGTACCACGTCCCGGTTGGGGGCAAACGGTTCAATCAATGGCATGTTCTGGTCCTCACAAAGACTGGGCTAACCGCGTGTTGGGATGGTGATTCACTGTTACAACGGCAGAGAGGGGGATTTAGGTGCAAGTGCGCGGTCGTGTTCCGAGGGCTCTGCCCTCCGGCTCCGGGCGATTCCGAGGGCGCTACCCTCAGGCTCCCTTGGATCCGAGGGCTCTGCCCTCTGGCTCCCGCGGCCCTGTTCCGAGGGCTCTGCCCTCGTACTCCCGCTGAGGGGGCTTCATTCGCCCCCTCAGTCTCCCCTCATAACGAGCCGCTCTGCGGGCTTCGCAGGCAGCGCCGGAACCGCGACCGTCCCTTCGGGACAGTTCCCGCGGGCCGGCTGCTGCCCCGCGTGTGGCGGGACTCACCCGCGCTTTGCGCCGACTGCGTCCCCGGGGCCGCGTGTGGCGGGGGAACCATGTGAGAGAGGGGGTAGGCCGGATACGGGGACCGGCAGAGGAGTTGCCAAAGCGGGAGCCGAAGCCTGCTGCATGACCACAGAAGCTACTGAGCAGCCGTGTACAGGTACGAGGGAGCGAGACAGAGAAAACTTGTTCACTGTAGGCACGCTGATCGTCCATGTCTGCCTCTGGGGCTGGCTGCTCACCAAGGCCATCCCGTGCATGTGTTTACCGTTAGCGCCTGGGCTGCCGCATGTGGCGCGGCATGAGCAGGAGCAGCAGTTATTGGACTACGCTCTGCTGAGGGCGGTTCGGGATGAGAAAGTCACCACCGTGCGTAACCTGCTGCGTGCAGGTGCTAACCCCAACGTGCGGTTCCGGTTCACAGATCCAGCGACGCGTCGACTCCGGGCGGAGGAGGCACCTGATACGGTGCTCCATCGCGCAGCTTCCTTGGGTAACGTGCGCATTGCGACTATGCTGCTCCAGCGTGGAGCGAACCCAAATGCGCCCTGCCAGCACGGAACGCCACTTATGGAGGCTGCTGCTATGGGTGAACTGGAGGTCGTCTCCTTGCTATTGAAGTTCGGAGCCGATCTCACCGTGGATCGAGGCGGCTATGAGGGGACAGCGCTTAAGGTAGCTGAAGATGCACGGGATGACTGGCTACGTGCAGCCCGGGCCATCCAGAGCAGGGACCGCCAACGACCGGCGACGCTATTCATGAGGATGGTTCACAGAACTGAGCAGATCGAGGCAGCTCTACGAAATGCAGGAGCGACAGAGTAGCTCGCGGTATTCCTCTGCCCCATGACCACAGAAGCCGCTGAGGAGCCGATGCCGGTCTTGGCCCGACGTCGCCGCTTCCGCGCGCTGCCGTGGCTGGTAGCGGGCGCCGGGCTGCTGGCGCTGCTAGGAGTGTGGAGCTGGTACGCCAGCCGGCCGGCGTTGGTGTGGTACGTGAGCCCGCGGATTGGCAGCCACGGGTCCAGGGTCAGGGTGCTGGTACCGGCCCACTGGGCGGTCCAGGATTACTCGCAGTATGGCTTTCTCAGCTTGGTCTTTCAACCGTCTGATGACGAGTGGCCAAAGTGGCTCGGGTGGTTTCCACACGCACAAGAAAGGCCCGGTGTGTGCTCCATTTACGCGTGCTCTACGGCGAGAGAAATCGGCTCGCCTATAGGGCTTCATCCTAACCGCGGCGAATGCGTCCTGCCGGACGGCGAGTATTCCCGCCTCGCGTGCAGGTGGATTGTGGACAAGTCAGTCCGTGTTCAAACATTGGTGATATATGCCCGCCAGCCGGATTACGCATTCGACGCCACCCACTCCGCCATCTGCAACAGTCTGCGGATAGAGTAGGACCTTGGCCTCCCCGCCGCAAGCCCCGTAGAACGGACTGTGGTCACCGGAGAACCGGTGTGCCCCGATTACGGTGCTAAGCACGCACTGCTAAGCGATTCGGTGGCAAGCTACTGGGAGGACGGGGCTCCCGCCGCGCCACTCTGTGTGAGCATGCACACCGAACCGCTATGCGCTTACCTTGCGATGCTTAGCTCAGTGGTTCTTTTCCCCCGGTGCTTCAGGCCTACGACTTCGCGAGACGTCGGCGAGAGAGAGTCTGCGGCGCCTGATGTTGGGGCCGTAGAGGCGGTCGGCGTGGCACATAAGTTGACCGGCCACGATGCCGATGTCCTCGCCTACCTGGTCGGCGAGGAACTCCCAGTCGGCCCATCTTTCCCGGCTCAGGCGGAGGAGAGAAGGTTTATCAGC
>CAYNFH010000134.1:0-18738 GCA_964396385.1 uncultured Chthonomonadaceae bacterium
GATGATGCCGGGAGACGTGGAGATGCAGGCCCGCGGCAAGGCGCGGGCAGCGAAGGCGCAGGCCGGCATCGCGCAAATCGTGGAGTGGGTGAACGACAACATTGAGGAGTTCGAGCCTCGGTTCACGTTCCAATCTCACCGGCCGTTTGCGGGTGGACGCAGACGGTGAGGGAAGGATGAAGGATGAAGGATGAATCCCGATTCCCGCTTTCAACCTTCAACCTTCAACCAAAGGAAAAGACATGGCAGATCGCAGCATTGGAATCGGACAGTGGAACGGCTCGCCGGGACAGTCCCGGCTGGCCCTTTCGCTCCTGTTTACAGGCAACTTCGGCACGCAACCTATCCTGCCGGATAACCTCGTAAATGCGTACACGCCCCAGAACCAGCAGATCCTGAATCTGGCAAGCGGCTTCAATGCGGTGAGCGTACCCACGCAGGCCGGCGGCGTGATTATTGTCATGCCCACGGGGAACACGCAGACGGTCACGCTGAAGGGCGTGACCGCAGACACGGGGATCGCGCTCTCGAAGATCGGCATTACGGTCCTGACGTTCGACAACCCGCCGCCCGCCAGCATCGGTCTTACCTGCGGCGGGGCCATCAATGGGGTGGCGTTCTACTTCTTCTGAGGAGTAGCCAGTAGCCAGTAGCCAGCATGCGGATTCCAGAGCCTTTCTACTGACTACTGACTACTGACTACCGCACTATGAGTCTTTACCAACACCAGATACTCACCGCCCCTGTGGGCATGTCGACGGCGGAGGATGCCGCGCAGATGGAGGAGGGCAAGTCTCCTCTCATCGTGGGGTTCTACGGCGCGCGCCATAAGAAGCTGGAGCCATGTGACCTCCTCCAGAAGATAGCGGCGACCGAGAACAACACGGCGGGTGACCCGGTGTTTGGGGTGGCCTGGTACTACAATCCTCGCGAGCCCAGTTCCGCCCTCTTTCACTCGGGCATTACCTTTTCTTCCATGCTCCTGGTGTTCCGCCAGAGCGGTACCTACGCCTACAACGTCACGTATTTCGGGAACAACTTTTGGCTGAGGGCGACTGAGCCCATCCTGCTCCCCTACATTGGCTATGCGCAGCAGCCCTGGACCACGGCGTATCCGTTGGTGGGCGGGAACGTGCGGACGGTGCAGTACCGGGATGAGCTGATCATCGTGCAGGATAATGGGCTCATTCCTGTTCGCTTCGTCATGGATGTGAACGGGAATCCGCGACTGTTCCGGTTGGGCATCCAGCCGCCTACGACCGCGCCAGCGCTCATCAGCCAGGCAGCCGGTGGACTCAACGGCACGTATCAGTACCGCTACACCTGGGTAGACGAGAAGGGGCGGGAGAGCTCGCCCAGCCCTTCCAGCGCGGTCATCAATCCGGCCAACCAGCAGAACACCATCCGGGTATGGTTCCCGCGCAACAGCCCTGATAACACGACGGTGACGGGGTTTCCGGATGACATCCTGAACAACCCACAGGTGATTCGGTTGGGGGATGCCACGACGGCCAAGATCTACCTGTACCGTACGCTGAACGGGGGCACGGTCTACTACCGCTGTGCGACGGTGACGCTGGATCCGGGCACACTCACGCAGGACGGCCAGGGCCTTCATACGGACATTGTGGACAACATGAGCGATTCGACCCTGAACGCTCAGGTGGCGGCCCCGCTGCCCGGAGACAACGACCCGCCGCGGCGGGCCTCCTACGCCTGCATTCACAAGCAGCGCCTCTTCTTGAACGACCGGAGCCTGTGGGATACGCCCACGGCCGTGCAGAGCGTGAACTGGCTGCAGGTCTCCAATTCGGATGCCCCGACGCAGTTCAGCAGCGTGGCGGATCTGGACAGGCCCAGTATGGGAACCACGCTGACCGTTGGGAGCGATCCCGGAGATCCGGTGATGTGCATGGCGAGCTACGGGAGCCTGCTGGGAATCTGGAAGCAGAGGAGCTATCACCTGTTGACAGGGGACGCGGTGGCCGACTTCAGCGGGTTCTACCAGTGGTCGGTGAAGCCGGTACATCAGAAGGGGTGCATTGCTCCAGACACCCTGCGGCGGTGCAACGACTGGCTCCTGTTCCTGGCCGAAGACGGACTGTACCGGCTCTCCTACGGCGACGGGTTCTCCCTGCAGCCGGTATCGTTGGATGTTGAGAACTTATTCACGGGCTACGCGGCGGGCGCGGTGTTTCAATCTGTGGGTTGATGGTTGAGGATTGATGGTTGAGGGTTGATGGCCGGAATCCGGAGCCCTTCTACTGACTACTGACTCCTGGCTACCGCAAAAGGCATGAGGACCGATTCAGACAATGCCCGTACCGAGCAGTCCCGCCACATTCACTCTCAGTTGGACGCCGGGGAGTCAACCGGCGCCACAGTCCGTGACCTTTGCTATTCCGGCCGGAACATACAGCGGCGTCACCGTACGCACAGCCGGATCTATCGGCGGCGGACCGAGATACCTGTCCAAGACGCTCGCTACCACGGGATTCTGGTCCACCAATGCGGCCGCGAACTACGACAGCGGGGAGCAGCCGCTGAACGCCACGGACCTGGCCGCGATCAATGCCGCGGCGGGCGGCAACTGGACTGTGAACTACGCCGACCAGGTAGTGCCGAGCGATACGAATAGCGACAGCGTTACTCTGCTGCAGATTACCCTGCAGGGCGCAACGTCGCCTCCGGGCGGCGGCTCTCCCACGGGCAGTGTCACCCTCCAACCAGTCATCACGCCCGGCGGTGGGACCTCCATTCCGCCGGAGCTGCAGGACCCGGGCATCCTGGCTCAGGGCCTCTCTCTGGACAGTGTGAAGCCGGCGGCGCTAGGGTGGTTCAAGGACAACCGTTACTACCTCAGCATGGGGATGCGAACGCTCGTGTTGGACGTGCTCACAAGCGGCTGGAGCGACACGGGCTGGGGATACATCTCCGCGGCGCAGGTGTTCGCCCAGCAGGGGTACCCGGAGGATATGCTCCTGGTGCAGGGCACGCCGCAGCAGCGCGGGACGTCGGTCTGCCACTCTCATAAGATGCTTACTCTGCGTTCCGAGAACATCATCCAGCAGAGCGGGCATCGGGTGATACTTGGTCCGTTCGACGGCGAGGGACCGGACCGGGAGCGGCGCAAGTGGGCCAAGCGGCTGTGGGTGTGGGGCGACTTCGCCCCGGTAGATAATGTGTTCCTGCGGGGCGGCTACCAGCAGATTGGCACCGTCACGCTGGTGAGTGACACAGGCTACCAGGAGCAGGCGCCGATCATCCCCTGGCGGCTGCTGCCGGTGAAGGTGGCGAATCCGCCCACCATCTATGGACCACAGGTGCTGTTCATGCAAGAGTTCCTGCCGGGCGCGGTGGGCAGGGTGCTGCTGGCGGACGTGCAGCTCACCGTCGCGCAGGCGGAGATCCGGCAGGCCATGCTGGAGTACGTACCGCTGAACTAAGGATGAAGGATGAAGGACGGGGGAGCCGCGCCTTGGCCGCGATAGCGGACAGCGGCGGGGGCCGGGCCCCGGGGGATGAATCCGGATTCCGGAGCCATCAACCTTCAACCTTCAACCATTGAGCCATGCCTGAAATCAGGGGACCAAGAGAACCGTTTCCCGGCGGGAGCGAGATAGATACCCGGCGTACGCGCGTGCGCCAGCGGCCCACGCTCGTTCCGCAGGGGTCTACCTTCGGGCTGACGGTGGACGGCACGTACATCGTCACCGGCGGTGTGGCGGGCGCCACCAACCTGGTGCTGCCCCCACCGGGCGGGGCGTCTCGCTTCGAGATCAGCAACAAGGGCAGCGGGACGGTGACCATCGAGCCGAACGGCAGCACCCTCAACGGGAGCGCCTCGAAGTACACGATGGCGGGCCACTATGCGGTCCTAGTGGCCGTGCACGACACCGTATGGCTGGTGTTGGTGGACACCGGATAGACGAATAGTTCTCGATAGGCCAGCTTCAGTCTATGCGGCCCTGCTCCAGAGCAACGGAGCAGGGCCGCACTGTCTTTTGGCGGCAGCCCCCGTGGGAGGAGCTTCACCCATGCCCCAAACCGTTACGCTTCCAGGCGAACACAGCATAGAGTTTCCGGACGGGATGAGCCCTGCTGAGATGACCCACGCCATCGAGCGGGACCCGCACCTTCAGCGGCTCATCCACCCGGAGAGCTTCCGCGCCTCCGGCGAGTTCACCGACCAGAGCTCTCATCCGGTGCGGGAGCTGGTGCTCTCCTACCAGGGCACTCCCTACCGCTTCGGCGGCACCGGCTGCAACGGCATGGACTGCTCCTCCTTCTCCCAGCACATCCTCTCCAGGTTGGGAGCGAGGGACGTGCCCCGGACCGCGGAGGCGCAGTTTGCAGCCGGCCAGTTTGTGCCTCCGGACCCGCAGTCGATGCGGCCGGGGGACGCGGTCTTCTTCAAGAACACCTACAAGCCCGGGATCAGTCATGTCGGAATCTACCTGGGGAACGGCCAGTACGCGCACATGTCCAGCGGCGAGGGGGGCCTGGCGGTCTCCAGCATGGGCGGCAACTGGTACAGGAACCACTTTGCGGGCGTGAGGCGCTTCATCAGCTCTCCCGCGCGGCCAGCGCCGCAGTCCGGCACTGCAGGGGCGAACGGCAGGAGACCGTCGCAGGTAGACCCGCGCCAGACAGCGGCAAAACCCAACCTCGACCAGCTCGTGGACGCATGGGACCGCGTGAGCGCTGCCGTAGAGGCGCAGTACGGCGGCGAGGCATCTCCCCCGAAGCGTCCGGCGATACCGCTCCCCGCTGGCATTACGCAACAGCAGTTTGATACCTGGCGCGGTCAGTTCCTGAAGCCTCCGCACATCCCCTATGACCAGATGTTGCAGTTGGCAACACACCCCGAGCGCGATTGGGACTATCTGCTCACCCACCAGAGCATCGTCCCGAACCCGTACGGCGGGAATCCGGTGGTGATTGGCTACCGCAACACGAACGCACCGGGACCGGCGATGATCAAGTACGCCGCCCGGGTGCTCCAGGCACACAATGGGGGCCGCCCGCTGACGGTGATGGGACCTGCCAAGTCGGCCGACCCCTCGCTGCTTGACCGGGCGCTGGCAGCGCTGAACCCGCCAGAGGCCATCTCTGACCCTCTCCTGCGACGGATGAGCGCTCTCTCCAGGATGTCGCCCAAGCAGGTAGGCGCACTTGTCAGAAGTTCGCAGACTGTGCAGCCTCCCTCACAACCGATGCCGTTCGCCCATGAACAGGAATGGGCGCAACAGATGGAGCGGGAAAGGACGACGCGCCCCACACCGTTACCGCTCAAGGCACAGCGCGCACAAGCCATTATGCAGGGGGACACCGGCGGCCCGAAGTCGCTCGGTGAGATCTTTACCACTCCGTTCGGGCTGGGAGAGAGCGCCGCGCAGGTCATGACCCCCAGAGGCAGTGACCTTGTATCTGCGGCTGTGCGGGCGGGACTTGGATTTATGACACCGGCCAGTGCTCTCATGGCAGGGGGCGCTGGTGAGGCCAGTTCCCTCAGCCCACTGGTGGCGAGGCTGGTTTCTGCTGGATTCTCCGTGCAGCAAGCAGTCCAGGCGGCTGAGGAGCTCAAGCAGGGTCGCACAGCAGACGCAGTTATCGCGGGCGTTCTCTCTGGAGGAGCAGGTCTATATGCACTCAGAGGAGGCGCACCTCGCACTCCGGAGCGGCCCGTCACGCCAGAGCAGGCGCGGCAGATGGGTGAGCCGATTCAGTCGACACGGAGCATCTTTGTACTACGGCATGCCAAGGCCGGAGATGCGCTCTCCATCAAGGGGCAGACGGATACGCCTTTCTCTGCAGAGGGACAGCGCCAGGCGACGCAGGAGATCGCCCCCGCCATGGCGAGCACCGGTGTGAGCCGCATAGTGAGCGGCCCCCGCTCCAGGCACATCGATACTGCTCGGGCGATTGCAGAGCATCCCGGCAACCCGGCTAAGCGCGTGCAGCCATTGCAGGAGCTGGATAGCTGGGACCGGCCGGGAATGGTAGGGCAGAAGTGGACCGATGCGGTCAAGGCGAAGGTGCTTGAGCTGGTGGAGCATCCGGACACCACGCCGCCTGGAGGAGGAGAGACACACCGGCAGTTTGCCTCCCGTGTTATTCCGCCGCTCTTGGACATGATGCGCGCACAGGAGAATGGGGCGGAGCCTGCCGCTATGGTCGTGTCCAATCCGGTGCTGTCCACCTACCGTGCCTGGGTTGCCAACGGAATGCCGGCGGACTACTCTGTCAATCCGCAAGTGTTCATCGACAGCCTGACCCGGCCGGGAGAGATATTCGAGCTGCGGCGGGGGGAGAACGGCTGGGAGTTCCGGCCGTATGAGCCTGCGCGCGGGAGCCAGCGCCCCGTCCCGTGAGGCGGGGCAGGCTTCCAAAGCAGGGCCGGGCAGAACTCCTGGTGCTGGAGGGGCAGGCGAACCTCCTATGCCTCCGCCGCCACCCGCTCCGCCATCGCCACCCGGAGGAGACGAGCCACCTGGGTTCAGGGTGCCGAGGCAGTCCGGCCTGGATGAGCGCGAGAGAGCCGTAGAAGAGCGGGCAGCGCGGAAGGTAGAACGGGACCTCCCGGAGCTGGTGCAGCAGTACAGGGAGCTGTTTCTCAGGCACGTAGACGTAGACAATGCCCGGGAGCTATTCCCTGAGTACGTGCAGAACCGGACCGAGAATTCGACCGCGATTAAGAACCCGGCGAGCGCAGTCTCGGAGGCCGTGTACCGAGACTTGCTGACGGATCCCAAGCTGGCCGCCGACAAACGGCCGGTGGTGATAGTGGCAGGTGGCTCTGGTGCGGGAAAGACATCCGCCAGCCGGCAAGTGCTCGGAGGGCTGAAAGACTCTTTCCTTCGCTACGATGGCTCCTTCGCCGACTACGACCGAGCTAAGCGTGTGATAGACATGGCGCTGCAGAGCGGCCGGCCAGTGAGGTTTGTGTACGTCCACCGTGAGCCGCTCCATGCGCTCGGAGTGCGGGGCCAGGCCGGCGTGCTTCAGCGCGCGATGAGCACCGGCCGCGTAGTGACGTTGGATAACCACCTCAGAATGCACTTTAGCGCACCGGAGGTGCTGCCGCGACTTGCCGACGCATACCGACAGACTCCGGGTGTGACATTTGACGTCATCGACAACAGTCACCCAAGTGGTGCCCGTGTTGGCTCTGTAGATGACATCAGAAGACTGAAGTACAATCAAGCAGAGATCTCGAAGGAGGCACGCGATGGCGTCGAAAGAGCCTACAAAGCAGGAGAGATATCCGAGCCGGTATACCGCCATACTCTCCGACCCGGAGGAGGCCCGCCGCTTTCAGGAGGAGAGCCGCCAGTTGGCCCAGGAAATGGCGGAGGTGCTAAACCAGCAAGTCCGCCAGGAGGCCGAGGAGCGCGAGGCAAGAAAGCGTCAACAGGGCAAGTAGGTCCGGGACAACCGCAGGCTTCTGAATACCGCGGTTCGGAGCCAGGCAGCATGGGCCCCAATGAGGCGGTGCCGCTGGCGCGCATAATGCCTGGCTGGGCTCGGCAGACCTTCGCGCTGAGCGCCATTCCATTCGCATCAGCACTACAGCAGGCGATTGCTGAGGCCAGGCTGCGCGATATGCAGGCGCGATCAAGCGCAGGCGCTCAGGGAATCTGGAACCTTCAGCAGCAGTTACAGGAAGGTCTCCCGTTTGCCGAATCGCGACTACGACCGAACTACCGCCTGGGCAAGTAACTTGGAACATGCAGCGCCGGCAGAGGCTGTTTCTCCACTTTGCACCTGCCGCCAACACACCAAGTAACCAGCTAGCTTCCTCTGATGCGGTCCTGCTTCAACTCTCTGGAGCAGGACCTTATTATCTGTAGCCCCAGTCTGGCGTATACAGGAGCAACGCGTCTGATCATGTCCACCGCCCCGAGAGCGCGGGACACGGCCGCTCCCATCGCGGAGCATCCAGGGATTCCCGCCAATGTGGCGGAGCCCAATGAGAATCTCACGCAGTGGGACAGGGGAGACCTGGCCGGCCGTGGCTATACGCCTCAGACCAGGGCTGTCCTCCGGCGGCTGGTCATGGAGACACCGGACCAGCCTGCTCCAGGAGGAGAATCGTTTGACCGCTTCCGCCTGAGAACGCTGCCAGAGATAGATGCGCTGATGAGGGCGCATGAAGAGGGGCAGGGCGGGTCGACCATCGCCGTCACCCACTCCTCTGTCAAGCAGCTCGTGCTCGCCTGGATGGCTAAGGGAGCGCCCAGGGACTACAGCATCGATCCAAACGTGTTCCTCCAGAAGCCGGATGATCCCGGGTCTGCTCTGGTGCTGCGCTACGACGGGAGGAGATGGACCGCGCAGGCGCGAGCAACCGGCCAGTCCCTCAGAGGACCTGCACTCCTCCGTACAGGAGGAAATGGGAACCAGATAACTCTGAACAACGGAAGAACCTATGGAGCTGCCATGCTGGACCAATCCGGTAGGGTGGCTGTAGGGGCAACAGGCATCCGGCGTGGTACGATGGTAGCGACTGCCGGAGGAGAGAAGCGCAATGAACCGAGCCAACCAAGCCGAGGATCCGCTGGACCAGGAGATACAGATTCGTATCAGCCGAGCACTGAAGCAGGGGGGCACGGAGGCGGTACGCCGGGAACTCCTGAAGATCGAGGAGGAGCACCCGGGGACGGTGATCTGGGACAACGCCTCCGTGAAGCACTCATCGCACAGCACGGAACCTCCAGTGAAGTAAGAGCCAGCCAGTGGATGCTGCCGGACGGCACTTATACCGGCTCGTTTGGACTGGAGCGCGAACAGCACCATAAGAACAGCGCCAAGGCAGCCTATCGAGCTGTGGGACTGCTGGCGACCCACCCGAACACCTATCCGTCATACCCAGAGAGGACCATCCAACACGACGCGCAGGTGGTGAGAGTTGCGTCGGCGATCATCCGTGGCAGGTCACTCTATGCAGCCGAAATCCCGACCAATGCCACGCCTGAGCAGATCCGCGAAATTCGGCTGCAGGGGCGGGCACAGGTAGATATGGACGGCCGTTTCATCTACGAGATCGTGCGTGACGACGGCCTGCGCCTTGCGAGTGGTGAGACGATACGGCAGTTCAACCGCGACGTAGCCAAGTACATCCGGCCTTAAGTGCCTCCGGTGACATGGGATACCATCCGCACCAGGCTCCCCTCGCATCAGCTTATGAAGCTGCTGGCGAGTGCTCAGCCCCAAACCGACGGGGTATACCGAATTCAAAACTTGGCACAATTGCAACTACTTACGCAAGTCATGGATTCAAGTGCAAGAGGCGAACACTTCACGCACTGCAATATCCCGCACCTGTATTGAGGGGTGCGCCTCCTCTAAGCAGCGATAGATCCTGTTTAGGCCAGCTTCCGTCTATGCGGCCCTGCTCCAACTCTCTGGAGCAGGGCCGCACTGTTTGTGAGGCGTGGATGAACGTACCGTTGAACAGCGATGAGCAAGCCCGGCCCCAACGCGGGGCTACGAAGCCGACCGTTATCTCCTCCGATCTGGACCGGGCGCTGCACACGGCGCACAGGGTAGCGGATGCGCTGGGAGTGGAGAGGCAAGCGGTCCAGGCGGTGCCATGGCTCCGGCCCATGCACCTGGGCGAAGCGGAGGGCGTGCAGACCTCGGCGGACTTCGTGCCGGTCATGGAACGCGCCTTCCGCCACGCGCCCAACTCTCCGCTGCCGGGGCTCAGCCGGGAGGGTGTGCCGGGCGAAGCGCCAGCCCAGTTCGTCGCCTCGCGTCTGGCTCCCATCCAGCAGCTCATGCGGCAGGTGGGATCCGGCACCATCGACTTCGGCCGGCATGGGGCGACGGCTTACAACAACGCGGACAAGACTCAGGAGCGGCTGCGGGGCAGTCTCAATATCCCGCTTAGCGCAGAGGGGCGGCAGGATGCGCTCGGTCTGGCGCAAAGGACGGCCGCGGACCCGCCGCACGTGTACGCCTCCACCCACTTCCGCATCAAACAGTTGGTCCGGAGCTGGATGCAGGCCGGAGTGCCGCAGAACCTGGGTATAGACACCGACTACTTCCTCTCCCACGTGCCGGCGGATGAGCCGGGCACCGTGCTGCGGGTGCGTGTAGAGAACGGCCTGCCGGTACGCTGGGAGAACCTGGACAAGAACGGCCAAGTGGTGGAGAGCGGCGAGACGCCACGGGTAGAATCCGGAGCAGACAATCAGGACGACAGGCAATGGCATCGAACCAGCCTGCCGAACAGGACAAGCTTCCGAACCCGTCTGCCACCACACCCCTCGGCCAGGTCAGGCACCACCGGAACTACCTGGAGGCGGACGAAATGACCCGGCGACCGGCGGACGCCCCCATGAGATGCCGGTGAAGGCGAGATAGAGACGAGTACGGGATGAGCAAGATCTACGAGATCGTCTTCAACACCCCGCAATGGGATGGAGGTGAACGCGAGATAGCGACGGCTGCCGCTGTAACCCACGTCCACCTGCTGCCGCCCGTGGCGGCAGCAGGAACACTCCCGTTTATGTGGAAGAACCTTACGACACTCTCCACAGAACCAGTACCTACAGGAGCTCTTTCGTCGATGCTCTCCATGATCCTCGTGCTCTTGAGCCTGGTTTCCTCAATCAACCCTGCCCAAACGACCCGAGCCCGCAAGCCCGCCGGTCACGCCGCCTCTCACCTCGCCAGATCCCGGCAGACTAGAACCAGCCTGTCGGCCCGCGAGATCTTCGTGCGGAGCAAGCCATACGTCTATACACTGAGAACAGCAAGCGCGCAGGGCACTGGATTCATCGCCGCCGGTTTCGGCTTGCTCACATGCTTCCACGTTGTCCACGATGCGAACATGGTCGTCGCCGAGCAAATGGGACGAAGGCCGCTCCGGCTGACCCGCCTGATATCCATTGACCAGGATGCGGACCTGGTTGCCCTGATCTCCCGGGACCTCTCGATGAAAGGCCTCCCCATCGGCAACTCATCCAGGCTGGCCATCGGCGACCCCCTATACGTCGTCGGAAGTCCAAATGGCCTGGAGCTCACCCTCACCGAAGGAATACTGTCAGCGCGTCGCACGGAAGCTGGTATTGAGTACCTTCAGATTTCCGCAGCTACTTCTCCCGGCAGCAGCGGAAGCCCAGTACTCAACCAGTACGGCGAGTTCGTCGGCATCGTATCGGCACAAATCAAGGACGCCCAGCAACTCAACTTCGCCGTAAGCACCGCCACGATGTTTAGCAGGTTCGCACTCGGCGTCCCGCTAGCCCGAGTATCCACGCAACAGCCGGCCACCGTCGGCAGCCTTGAACCAGGCGAGTTGAGCGAGGTAATAGGTGCGGCCACCACGTTGCGCCCGTTGGCCAGCTGCCCGAGTTTCAAGGTCAGTGTCCACTGCTCCGGCATAGATGCTGTTGTACTTCCGCCAAACGAAGTCCGTACCTGGGTGCTGTCAGAGCTCGCCAGGTCTGCACCCGGCGCCCGAGTGGTAGACGCTCCCGACCAGTCAGAGACTTCCAAGCACACGGGGCTCCTCCATGAGCTTTTCAGGCTGGATGGAATAGCCCGCGGACTCCACCTTGAGATCTATTGCTGCCCCGATCCGGACCATGGCCTAACTTTCTACTCCATACTCCTGGGACTTAATCGCGGTGCATATCTGCCTAGTGGCGGCGCCATACCGACAGTCTGGTCCGATGGGGCATACGGATATTTCGGATTCAACCAGGACCCGTCTGCCATACTGCGCCGTCCGGTGGAGGAACTGGTAAAGAAGTTCGCAGACCAGTGGAGCATTGAAAACAGGTAACGGCACTCACACCGCTCCATAATCAACCCGCATCACGCCAGCAAATAGTCCTACTGGCATGTCAGACCCACAACTCACCGGCCCTCTGCCGGCCACAATCCGATCCACGCTTCAGGGCTTCCCGTAACCGGCGCCTATTGACCTCTGCCCGCACGTCTGTCCGCTGTAGCTTGATCGCTCGGGTTGGCTCCGTGTAGTTCATGGGGCTTACCGCTGATCGTGACCGGGACGTAGGAGTATCTCTCCGTCCGTCTCGGCACCGTGTGCGGGCCGGAGGAGGTCCCCAGGCTCAGCAGGGCGCAGGTGGATGTTCTCCGGCTTGCCGTTCTGCTTCAGCCACTCCTCCCGCATCAGCCTCGCATTCAGTCTGTGTGCCTGCCAGCCCTTGCGGGTGGCGCCACTGCGCGCGCTCCTCTCGCGTCCCGGCCTGGCTCGCATTCAGTCTGTGTGCCTGCCAGCCCTTGCGGGTGGCCCTCGCCAAGTAGTAGATCCCGCCGCCGGCCGCGGCTTCACAGGCGAGCCCCACCAAGAGCCAAGCTGACTGGCGGTACGAAGAGAGGCCCGTCGCAATGAGCAATACGCCAGTCACGGCCAACATGGGCACCACGAAATAAGCGACCAGCCAGCCGCCAATGATCCGGCCCAGGTAATCCAGGAGGTCCTTTGATGGATACGGGGGTTTCGGGTGACTCATGGATAGTGACCGGAGCCGGGGCTGTCCTGTCTCTCGGCCGACCTGCCCGGCAGTTTCGAGGAATCGAGGCTATTTCCTCCATTCCGGTTCTCTGGCGCTTGAATCGGCTAGGGGGGCTGGGCCGCAAATCCGGCCAGACAGCTTCTCCGTTGACTCCGTTCTACGCGGCTCGCGGAGGGGAGGCCGGGACTCTACTTTATCTTCAAGCTGTTGCAGATGGCCGAGTGAGTAGCGGCGAACGCACGTGAGTTGAGACGCCTGTAGATGACCGTGGCCAGCACTCTTCCGTCCGGAGAGATAACGCCCTTGTGTGCAATCCCGCCGTTTTTGACTTCCTGGACCTCCTCATGCCCAATTGCCAGAACGCTCCCATATTCTGGAGGCAGGGACGCAATTTCGGCCCGGGTACGGCGCTGAACGTCCAGGCTGAGGTGCCCTGCGAGAGAGCGTCCGGGGATCAACCATGCTATCCACTTGGGCAGATCGCCGCGTGGCGGATCGAAGGAGACGTAGAGCAGCATGTAGCCAGCCATCAGCTCTTCCGGCGATGCTACCTCGTGCGGTTCCCAGCCACGAGGCACCAGCACGTGCAACCGCGCGCCAGAGGCATCGAGTGGCGGGCTCACGTACCACACCAGCGCCGGCCGGCTGGCGTACCAGGACCAGACGCCTAGCAGGGCCACCAACCCAACGGCGGCCACGAGCCATGGCAGCGCGCGGGACCGGGCGGGTTGGACCGGAACCGGCATCGACTGCTCAGTGGTATTGGCGGTCATGCGGCAGGCTTCGGCTTCCCGCCTGTGGTTTCCTCTACAACCCCGGAGGCCGGCGGAAGGGCTGGTGCTCCTGCGCGTAGAGGGTCAGCGCGCTGCCTACTCAAGCCTCAAGCTATTGCGGAGAAGCACAAGTCTACGGTCGTCGTGGAACCGGAAGTTGTCAGGGGGAACTTCAGTCACGGACACCGCGACCGATTCAACGGTCTCCGGGCGGGCGTCGGCCCATACGTCTACAATGTCCAGAGAGTACCCTTCCTCTACAATCCGCCTAAAGACCTCGTAAGCCTCCACAGTTGCGGCCACGTCATCCGGCTCCTCCGGAAGCCAGGGCTGCGGCGGCTCGAAGTCTATGATTCGTTCGCCCGTGTGGGAATCTATGGCCATGCAATGCCGGAAGTGGCAGCTGCAGCCCCCGAACTCGCGCGTGAGGTACCATCGGCGCGGGTGCTCCAGCAGCGCGAGGACCACTGCATCATCCTGCGCCGTAGTTGGCTCGAACCGGATATGCTCGGAAGCGACCGCCCCCAGGTCCTCCTCGGAGGTGGTGGATACGTAGATCAGGCGACACATCCTTTGCCTACTCTATCCTCAAGCTGTTGCAGATGGCGGAGTGTAGTGCGTCGTATGTCCCGCGGTCGGCGCACTGTACCGTAACCGAGGCGCGAAGCTCCCCTAGGCGTATCGCTCGCGTAGCCGCGAAGTACCTCGTTCCGCCGTTATCCTGATTGAACACGTGCTCGCGCCCATCAAGCGAGCGTTCAAACTCCAGGTCGGCGTCTCGCGTCCACGCCTCCACCACCACGTGGGCAGGCAGCGGATGATGCGCGAGTCCCAACCGGAGGAGCCATTCAACAGGGCCGGAAGGTGGGGCAGGTTGGAAGTCCTTGGCATACACTTTCCAGGACAGTGGGTCGACGGAATGTGCTTCCCACCCTGCCGGGACGAGCACCCGCGCACGGGGACCAGACGGGTCGATGACGGGACCCACTTGCCACACCAGCGCCGGCCGGCTGGCGTACCACGACCACAGGCCGAGCAAACACAGGATCACGGCGGCAACCAGCAACCAACGGGCGGACAGCCCTCTGCGGCACCATCGCTTTCGCATCGACCCATTCCCTCTCAGAGCACTTGAGCAACTCCGAATCTCTTGAAATACGGGCCGGGCCATGAAATGGGTTTGATTTCTCGCGCAGCCCTCGCCTGGTGGTCGCTCGCAAGTACCGGTCCGCTCCGTCCTCGACCGGTTATCGCGCCCGCGTCGGGGCTACGTGCCCGTCGACATAGCCGATAACGTTCCGTCCTCGGTGGCGAGGCGGATCTGCTATGCCGAATCTGAACGGCGCCACCGCGTTCTTGCTCGTGAGATTGGAATCAAAGACGAACGGCGTGAGGTTGCCTGCCGGGACCCTGTCCAGCCGTTTCCCGGCCATGCTCGCTTCCAGAGCGTAGCCGTACCCGTCCGGATCGTGCGCCCACACCTCCGGGCAGTGGAACACGGTCTCCACGCCACAATAGGGGAGCGTTCGGTTCATCCAGCTATGGACGGGAGGAACCCTTTCATCGTAATCCTGAGCATACATGCGGAGCCCCGTCACCACCTGGCCCATATTGCCGTGGCACATCAATCCGCGCTCCACAGATCGCAGAAAGGAGAAGACGTGGACCAGGGACAACAGGCAGATAGATGCCACAGCCAGACGCACCAGGCAGCTCAGGCGCGGCTTCCGGGGCAGGCAGCCAAACGGGCAGCGAACGGAACAGCAAGCGGAGGCGTCCTTACCCTGCATCGGTCGCATTGTCACTCCGCCATTGGGCCGGTTGCCAAGGTGGACGATCCGGAACCGGCCCCCCTCTCTAGTTTAGCTACGCGGCCCGCTCCCCTACCTGCGTCTGAGCCACGTCGCGCCGTATGAGTTGCTTGATGGCAGCCTGCACGCCTTCGCCGTTCCGCTCCAGGTGTACCAGCTCCTCCCGCGTGAGAGCGAGCCGGACAACCGTAATGCGCGCGGGCCGGCGCGGGATATGCCTGTCCATGTTGCCATTATCGGAGACAAGGAACCAAAGTAGAAGCTCACTGGTGAAGGTGCGGGGATTCGGGAAGTGTGGGAACCGGGCTGCCGCTCAGTACGTCCGCCAGGTGCATCGCGTTGACCTTGTACGACGACCAATGACCCCTAGACTGGCGGAAGGTCTGGGGGTTGTTGGCGTTTGGAGGTAGGCAGGACGATTAGTCTCCTAGTCCTCCTCCATCTTCCGCAACGCCTTGAACGCAAGCTCCCCCGCTCCATCTATCCCCGCGTCTCCGGTCATCCCCACGTCCTGTAGGGCTGCGACCATGCGGCGGCAGGCGGTGAGGAGGTTTTGGATTACGCCTTCCTTCAGAGCCTGGGTCGGGATGCCGTCCACCGCCTTTAGCGCGGCCTCTACTCGCTTCTCGTCTTCCATGATTCCAGCATACCGGTTCTGTGGGGCTGACACTGGCTCGGGGTATTCCAGGCCGTAAATCGGGGTAGACCGGTTCTCCCTTGACTACAGTCCGTTCTACGGGGCTTGTGGCGGGGAGGCCGGGGGCCTACTCTATCCGCAGGCTGTTGCAGATGGCGGAATGGGTGGCATCGAAGGCTCGACTATCAGAGCGGCCGTAGACCATATAACATGCGACCGTATGTCTCTTATCGAAGCGTTCAACGGACTGGGTGAAGCCGCCGTAGTTGCGTCGGTGGACTTCTATTCTGCCAAGGTTCTTATCCGGCCAATGAAAGCCTCGCGGATCAAAGGAGAGCCACTGGCGATCGTCCGCCTCAGGCGGTGCGAAGGGTCCGAACCGCATCCAGTGCGGCATCCAGGTCCATTGGTCTCTCCGTGGCTCGATCAGGACGTCGCCCGTGGGCGCAGGACTTGGCATACTGAAAATCGCTTCCCAACCGACCGGCTGTAACACGCGAATCCGGTGACCTGCAGCGTCCAGCGCCGGACTGACGTACCACACCAGCGCCGGCCGGCTGGCGTACCAGCTCCACACTCCCAGCAGGGCAAGCAACCCAATGACGGCAACGAGCCACGGCAGCGCGCGGGACTGGCGGCGTCGGGCATGCACTGGCTTCGGCTCCTCGATAGGTTCTGTCGTCATGCGGCAGGCTTCGGCTGCTCGCCTGTTGTTTCCTCCGATCCCGTTACGGGCGGTATAATCAGGGGTCCAAAGGCCGGTTCTCCTCCGGGGGTAAGCTCCAGAAGGGCGCACCGCTATGACCAAACACAAACATCCACTCAGGTTGGTGCCGCTCTTCTGTATGCTCGGGCTAATCTCGATGACGCCCACACATACATTTGCTGAACGCGGACAGGAAGAAAACCGCTTCTTTCGGGACGAGCTGGCGCTCCAGCTTCCCAATCGAACCGCAGCCACGAAGCGGATCGCGCACGAGAGATACGCGTTTTTGAAGCGGATCATGTCCAGGACTCCCGGCTTCTACTTGCTCGGAACGGAGGAGCACTATGACACTCTGCTGTTCCCGGTTGGGAGCTCAGACCGGGCCTACGCAATAGAACTGCCGAGCAACGATAACTGGTATCGACCTCACTAT
The DNA here is from genome assembly GCA_964396385.1 of uncultured Chthonomonadaceae bacterium. GTDB lineage: Bacteria > Armatimonadota > Chthonomonadetes > Chthonomonadales > CAJBBX01 > CAYNFH01. The sequence continues at coordinate 16,855 of CAYNFH010000134.1, forward strand.
CGTGTATCCTGCTACCAGCGCAAGAACGGCAGGGATGTCCTTGTCTATCGGGTTGACCTTGAGGAGAGAGACCGAATTCTAAAGAAGCGCAGGCCCGCTAAGAAGGTCGCACGAATCCAGAGCCTTCTCGACTATCTGACCGACTACACCATAACGGGCTACGTGGCTCTTGAGGGACGCCATCAGAGAGAGCACCTGATTACCTTCGCGGTGAGGGGACGGCTCACCAAGTTCGCCAGGAGCGATCTGTCGGCGAAGCGCGACTATGTAGAGTACGGCGTGTCGCTGGGGGAGAATGCCCTTTACGTGTCGCTGTTCCCCGCCAACCAGGGCAGTGCATACACCTCCGGCGAAGTGTACGCTCTGGACTATGACCCCTATAGGAAGGTTACCCTGAAGGACGACCAGTTCTACCTGGAGTACGGCCTGCCGGTGGCGAAACAGGAACTACCGCGGCTGCAGTGAGCGCTGGCAGCGACCTGATCGCTCGCCTTGCGCCACGCACCAGTGCGGAGCCGCACAAGGGGAGGGCTACTCTATTCTCAGGCTGTTGCAGATGGCGGAATGGGTGGCGTCGAAGGCGCGGCGGTCGGCTCGAAAGTACGCCACTTCGGTTACAAATCTGTTATCCCTTGAGACCACTGTTCTCTCCGCAATGGAGTAAAGACCTCGGTTGCAGCTGTCATACTGTTCCACACTCGTGTGTTCGCTCGGGTCGCGCTTCTCGGCGAACGCCAGTGCAATGAGCGCCGGATCCTCGTGTGTCCACTTCAGCCAAGGAATCCACCGCGCCCAAATAGGCACACGGGGCTTCAGAACCACTATGGACTCTGGCCCGCCGCCAAGTGTTTCTGACGGCGCTTGCACCAGCACAGGCCCGCCGCTCCAGCCGCCGGGGACAATGAGCCGGAGCCGCATCCTCTGAGGGCCGAGCGGCGGGCTCACATACCACACTAGCGCCGGACGGCTGGCGTACCAGGACCAGACGCCGAGCAGGGCAAACACCGCACCAGCAAACAACTACGGTGCGCAGTTTGGGCGCGGCCTGGAGCAATGGTCGCTATGGGCTGTGGTGCTGATCGGATACACCGGCATCGTCTATCTTAAGCGGGGTCCAATTTGAGAAGGTGTCGTCTGCAATGCCCAACACGCCAACCGCGAGTGTGGACGTGCTTTGGGTCGAGTGTGTCCCGCACCCGCACATTCCGCTCCTGTAGAACCCCCATTTGGCAGGTGGCAATAGCCGATAAGAGCGGCGCGCGGTCTCTACGATTCGGTAGACACCGTTGGAATATGTCTTTGTCTCCGGTTTGTGAGCGCCAAGACGTATAGCGAGCACGGCCAACAGGCCGCTGCCAGCCACGAGCCAGGGGACCGCGCGGCACCGGCGGCGTCTGACCGCAACAGGCATCGTCTCCTCAGCGGTTTCTGTGGTCATGCGGCAGGCTTCGGCTCCCCGCTCGCGGTTTCCTCCGGACCTCCCGCTATCCGTCCCTCCCCGCTTCTCACTCGTGGCGGTCACCCCCTCACCCCCTCACCAGCTCCAGCCACCCCCACTTGCACCTAAAACCCCTCCGCTGCCGTTGTAAGAGTGGAGCTGCCTATTTTGGCCCGCGAGCCAAAATCCGCACTCCCAGTCCTGCTCATCCGCCTATCAGGCGGTGCAGCGGGAATCCAGGCAGCCGCGCGGTGCGGCTGCGTTCCGGCGCATGCGGGATGCGGCGCGCTACCGCTTCCCGAGCCGGACGAGGCTCGGGCGCGCGCCGGGGGAGGGCCGGCAGGGTGAGGCGACGCCCGGCACTCTCGCAACGCACACTCGCGCTTCTACGACCGGGCGGCGGAGGCTCGCCCGAGAGGCCCACCCCACACAGGGCTGCAGGAAAC
>CAYNFH010000135.1:0-18704 GCA_964396385.1 uncultured Chthonomonadaceae bacterium
ACCTTCTTAGTGTCTTCAGCGCGAGACTATTACAAGACGGCTCCGGCCTTCAACCTTCAACCTTCAACCTTCAATCAATTCCATCTCATCCCCCACCGCTACGCCCGCGGCGGCGAGGGAGCCCGCGGGCAGCTCCACCGTGCTGCGCCCGCCGCGGACGCCGGGGAGCAGGCGATTCGGGGGCAGCGCATCCACGATCTTGAGCACGCAGAGGTTCGCGTCAAGAATAAGGATGTCAACAGGAAACCGCATGCCCAGCGTGTGTACGCCGTTGCACGGGTCCAGCCAGAGCCCATGCCCGACCGGAAGCTCTCGCCGGCCGAGCAGCCCCACGGTGCGGGCAATGGGACCGCGCGCACGCGTGACACGCTCCGCCACGATTGTGCCTCGCGTGCGGTCTGCCAGCCGGTAAACGTCCTGTGCCATAGCCAGCAACTTACCCCGTGACACCCCCATCGCGCCAAACGGTCTCATCCGCGACACTCTGGTCCGTGGGCTTAACCGGTCTGGGTCTTTACCTGTTTGCCCGCGAGCGGATGGGCGCGGCTGTTTCCGCGGTCGTCTTCTGGCACGTGGCAGCCGGGACGGTCCTGGCCGCCATCCTCGGCTTGCGATGGGCGTTGGGGCCTCGCCGACCGCTGAGCGCACGTGGAATCTTCCTCGCCATCTCCGCTGCGGCCGGGCTCGCGCTCGTAGCCTGGGCGCTCGCCGGCCGGAGCACCGGCCGGATTCCCGCGGTGTTCTACCTGCACATAATCGCCGGAACCGCGGCCCTCCTCCTCTCCCTCCGGCTTCATCCGTCCGTCTCCCGTCCACCGTCCTCCGTCACCTCCATGTCCGTCCTCATCCTCCTCCTGGCCGCTACCGGAGCTTTAGGGGCGGCCTCCTATGCCGCCGACGCGTACTACCGCTCGCTCACAGCCACTACCCCGGAGCAGGCCGGCAACCCGCTCTTCCCGGCCGGAACCCGGCTGACCGGCTCCTGGAGCCGCACACCGCCGCCGGAGCAGTGCGGCCGGCCTGGCTGCCACCCCGGCGAGCTCCACCAGTGGCTCCGCTCCATCCACGCCCGGGCCGGCCGCGATCCACTCTACCTCCGGGCCCTGCAGAGCGCCCACTCCGGCCTCGGGGACACCGGCATCCGCTGGTGCCAGGGCTGCCATGCGCCGCTCGCGCTGTCAGTCGCCGGTAGTCAGTCGTCAGTCGTCAGTCATCAGGCGGCAGGCGGGAGACAGGAGAAGGGGAGAAGGGGAGAAGGGGAGAAGGGGAGAGGGGGAGACTCCGGAATCCGGTCTCACGACTCACGACTCACGACTCACGACTCTGGAACCACGCCCTCTTGCCTTTCCTGCCACTCCATCCGCTCCGTGCCGGGCGCGGAAGGGAACGGCCGGGCGGATTACGCCCCTCCAGAGCGGTATCCCTGGGCGGACGCGCCGCCCGGCTGGCGGGAGTCCGTGAACGGCTTCCTGATCCGGCTGCGGCCCGCGCCCCACGTCGCCGGCCTCGCCGGACCGTCCTCGGACAACATCTCCCAGGCGATGTGCGCACCCTGCCACCGGCTGAGCGTCACGGAGGTTCAGAACCACTATCGGTTCCTGCACTACGATGACACCTGGCCGGAGTGGCAGGCCGGTCCTTTCAGCGGGGAGTCGCTGCACGCCATGGGCGTGGCCGCAACCACCCGGACCTGCATGGACTGCCATCTGCCACTCCGGCGCGGCGGAGCGCGGGACCATGACACGGAGCCGGCGCTGCCGCCGGTACAGGTCGAGGTGTTCGCGCTGCGCGGCCAGTCCGCCATCCCCGGCGGGCCGGAGCAGGTGGAAGCGCCCCTGGACCGCCGCACCGCCTATCTCGCCCCGGGCGACACCACCCTGGTGGACGTGCTGGTGGAGAACCGCCTCATCGGGCACGCTTTTCCCACCGGCGTTCCGGACCTGCGCGACGCCTACCTGGAGGTGAGCGTACAGGATGGGCAGGGCAGGACTCTCCTCCGCAGCGCGGCGCCCCACCGCTACGGCCTGCTCCCGCTGGGCCGCTACGGCCATCGGGTCACCGGCGGCAGTCCGGACTCCATGGTCGCCATCCTGTACCGCCGCCTCATTCCCGCGGGCGGGGCGGACGTGGCCCGCTACCGCCTCATCGTGCCGTCGGGCGCGCAGGGCCCGCTCCGCTTCACGGCCCGCCTGCTCTACCGGCGCATCGATCCCGCCTCCGGCCTGCCATCCGCTGCGCCGGCGGTGGGTCTGGCGGCCGATGCGGCGGAGATAGGAATCCGCGGACAGGCCCCCAATACTGGGGGAGCCAGTGTCGAGGTGGCCAGCGTCAGTGCCGGCGAACGCGACAACCCCGCCGACGCGCCGCGCTTCTACCGCTACGGCGCAGCACTCCTGCGGGTCCGCGACCTGCGGAAGGCGCGGGCGGCCTTCACCCAGGCGCGGGACCTGCGGCCGCAGGATCCGGAGAACTGGATCGGCCTGGCTCGGGCATTCCTGGAGGAAGGCGACCTGCTCTCGGCGCGCGCCCAACTCCAGCAGGCGCTCAACCTCCGGCCCGGCGACCCGCGCGCACAGGCCTGGCTCGCCCGCACATTACTAAACATGGGGGAGTACGACGACGCGCTCCGCCTGCTGCGCCCACTGGCCGAGCGCTACCCGCGGGACCGCGAGACCTGGTTCGACATCGGGATGGCGCTCTATCGTACCGGCCGTTACGAAGCCGCCGAGGAACCCTTCCTGCGCATGCTGGACGTGGACCCCGACGACGTCTCCGCGCATCTCAACCTGATGCTCTGCTACCGCCGCCTTAACCGCCTCTCTCTCGCCCGCCGGGAGGAGGCGGTCTACCGCACCCTGCAGGAGGTAGATGTGCCGGAGCAGCTTCTGGCCGAATATCGCCGCACCCACCCCGCGGACGCCCTGGAATCACTTCCTATCCACGAGCACGTGCTGGTTGGGAACAGGTGAGAGGTGAGAGGTGAGAGGATCGGCTTCAGGGGCCTAACGGCTATGATGCTGGTAGCGGCCGGGTGTGGGCGGGGGGGCGTGCAGGCGCCGTCCGGTCCGCCCGCGCCGCCGCCCATCACCTTTCAGGACGTCACCGTCCAAGCGGGGATCTCCTTCGTCCAGACCAACGGCGCCACCGGCAAGAAGTACCTGCCGGAGACCATGGGCTCCGGCTGCGCGTTCCTGGACTACGACAATGACGGCTACCAGGACATCCTGCTGGTCAACGGCGACTACTGGCCAAATACCCAACACTCGAATACCCCCTCCCCCAAAGTTGGGGGCCGGGGGGCAACACCTGAACACCCAACCCTCCACCTCTACCGCAATGACCACCACGGCCGGTTCGTTGACGTAACCGCCCAGACGGGGCTCAACGTAGAGATGTACGGTATGGGTGTTGCCGTCGGCGACTACGACAACGACGGCTACGACGACCTCTACATCACCGGCGTGGGCGGCAGCCGGCTGTTCCACAATGAGCGGGCGAGCGCGGGAGCGGGGGAGCGGGCGACTCCGGAATCGCCCACTCGCCCACTCGCCCACTCCCCCGCTCGGTACTTCCGCGACGTTACCACCAAGGCCGGCGTGCGTTCCCCCGGCTGGGCCACCAGTGCCACCTGGCTGGACTACAACCGCGACGGCCGGCTGGACCTCTTCGTCTGCCACTACGTGGAGTGGTCCCCCGCCACCAACCGCTTCTTCAGCCTGGACGGGGTGCACCCGTCCTACGCCACGCCGGAGCAGTATCCGGGCACCCGCTGCAGCCTCTACCGCAACGATGGGGGAGGCCGCTTCACGGACGTGTCCGCCTCGGCGGGAATCCTGAACCGCCACAGCAAGGCGCTTGGCGTGATCGCGTTCGATTATGACGAGGACGGCTGGCCGGACATCCTGGTGACCAACGACACGGAACCCAACTTCCTCTTCCACAACCAGGGGGACGGTACGTTCAAGGAGGTGGCGCTGGAGACGGGCATTGCCGTCTCGGAGCAGGGCCGGGCCAAGGCGGGCATGGGAGTGGATGTGGCGGACGAGCAGAACCGCGGCCACCCCTCCATCATCATCACCAACTTCTCCGGTGAGCAGCCTACCCTCTACCGTCCCGACGAGTCCGGCCACTACCTGGACGAGGCCGCCCGCAGCGGCATCGGCGCGGCCAGCCAGTACTATCTTGGCTTCGGCGTGCTGTTCCTGGACTACGACGGGGACGGCTGGCAGGACCTCTTCATTGCGAACGGGCACATCCAGGGTGACGTGGAGCTGCGCCAGACCGGAGTGGTCTACCGCGAGCCGGCGCTGCTCCTCCGCAACACGGGCCACGGCGCGTTCCAGGACGTGACGGCCTCCGCGGGCGCCGCGCTCCGCGTGCCCCGAATCGACCGGGGCGCGGCCTGGGGCGACTTCGACAACGACGGACACCCGGACATCCTGCTCTCCACCAACCGCGGCGATCCCACCGCGGGCAGCCAGCCGCAGGACGGACGCCCGGCCCTGCTGCACAACGAGAACCGTACCGGAAACCACTGGCTGCGGCTTCGGCTGGAGGGCCGGCAGAGCAGCCGGGACGCCTATGGCGCCCGAGTTCGGGTGCGCGTGGGAGCCCAGGCGTTCACGCAGTTCGTGAAGGGTTCCTGCAGCTACCTCTCCCAGAGCGACCGCAGACTCCTGTTCGGTCTAGGCGGCGCAACGAAGGTTGATTCCATCGAGATACAGTGGCCTACCGGGGAAGTTCAGACCGTTGGCCCCCAGCCCGTAGACCGGTCGGTCCATATCCAGGAGGGCGCCGCCGCTCCAGTGACGGAAGCGTTTCGTTAAAGCGCCTTAACCAGGCGGCAGGTATCGCGCCGTCGCGCGCCGAATGCAGGCGCGAATCAACGGCGGAAAGGTACGGATGGAGCAGCGAGGCCGATATCTGGATCGGGCGCCGGAGGAGGAGCATGCGCGTCTCGCGCGCGCTGTAATGCAGCGGCAGGGCAAGCTCAGCCTGCGCATCGCAGCCATCTTCCTCATCCTGCTCCTGGGCCTGCCGCTCTTCAACTACTTCTTCCCAAACCAGGCGGGCCATTCCGTCCTGGGCTTCACCGCGAGCTGGCTCTTCCTCGGAATCCTCTTCTATCCCATAACGTGGTTGCTCTCCTGGCTCTTCATCTCGAAGTCTGACCGCATAGAGGCGGAGTGCGTGGACTGGCGCGCGGTCCTGGGAGTGGAAGCCGGCGAGCCCCTGGAGCCGGAAGGGGTAGGGGACGTGAAGCCAGCCTTTGTCGATCCGGACGCCGGGGGCCAACGCTCGCATCCATGACCCACGCAATCCCTCTTTTCGGTGTCCTGCTGATGGTCGTGGCGACGGTGGGCCTCGGCATCTGGGCCACGCGCCGCGCGCGAACCGCCTCCGACTTCTTCGTCGCCGGCCGCTCGGTGGGCATCTTTTCCAATGCCAGCGCCATCAGCGGCGAGTATCTTTCAGCCGCCTCCTTCATGGGCGTGGCGGCGCTCATCATGAAGAACGGGTACGACGCGCTCTGGTACCCGGTCTGCTACGCGGCGGGCTACCTGTTCCTGCTCCTCTTCATCGCCGGTCCGCTGCGCCGCTTCGGGGCATACACCATCCCCGACTTTGCCGAGGGCCGATTCGATAGCCCGCTCTTCCGCCGCATCGCGGTGACCTTTGTGCTCTTCATCGGCTTCTTCTACACCATGCCCCAGATGAAAGGGGCCGGCGTCACCATGAACCAGATCCTGAACTGGCCGTACTGGGTAGGGATCGTGGTCGTGGGCGCCATTATCACCTTTAATGTCGCCATCGGCGGCATGAAGGGGATCACTTTCGTCCAGGCGTTTCAGTACTGGGCCAAGATGTTCGCTATCGCGGCGCCCATCTTCATCATCATGGCCTACGTCGGCGGCTACAACCAGAACGTGGCCGCCGCCGCAGAGAACGCGCGCGACTTTCCGCGCTTTGAGAGCAACACCGCTCCGCTGCTCGTGTCGGGGATCTCCAAGGCCCCACTCAACGTGGTGGCTTTCGGACCGGGCGTGACGACATTCACCCTGCCGCACGGTGCCAAGCTGCACGCGGTGGGGCCGCGCCGCAAGCCGATGCCCGGCGAGGATCCCATCTACCCGGACATGCTGCTCAGCCCGCCGCCCGGACCTGCTACTCCGGATGCTCCGGCCGGCTCCTTTCCGCCCGGTGCGGTTGTTCAGGCCCAGACCCATCGAGTGACCCGGGATAACAACGTCTTTGTGGTAGCGGGGGCCAGCGAGAAGACCACCGCCCGCATCGAGCTGCAGGAGCCCGCCGAATTCGTCTTCCAGGCCGGCGATGCCATCCCCAACGCGCCGACCAACCGCACCTGGGTCCAGCCCTTCGGCACGCTTACGGATAAGTGGGGCTACCCGCTCCTCTACACGTACTCCCTAATCCTGGCGCTGGTCTGCGGCACGGCCGGGCTGCCGCACATCCTGGTCCGCTTTTACACCAATCCCAACGGGCGGGCTGCCAAGCGTACCACGCTGTGGGTTATGGTGCTCATCGGGACGTTCTATCTCTTCCCGGCCGTCTGGGGCTCCGTGGGCCGCGCCGTAGACCCGGTGCTCTACGCCAACAGCAAGACGGAGAGCCTGGTCATCGCGCTGCCCAACGTCCTATCCAACAAGCTGCTCGCCAGCATCCTCTCCGGCATCACCAGCGCCGGCGCCTTCGCCGCCTTCATGTCCACCTTCTCCGGCCTGCTGGTGAGCATGGCCGGTGCGCTCGCGCACGACATCTACGGCCGCATCCTCCACCCGGCGTCCACGCCCGAGCAGCGGCTGGCCGCGTTCAAGCTGTCCGCCATTATCCTGGGGGCAGGCGCGATGGGGCTCGGCATGCTGGTCGAGCCGTTCGACATCGCGGTCATGGTCAACTGGGCGTTCGCCATCGGCGCGGCCTCCTACTTTCCGCTGCTGCTCCTGGGCTCCTGGTGGCGTGGTCTCACCAAGTACGGCGCCGCCTTGGGCATGCTGAGCGGCGGCCTGCTAAGTGTTGGGGCTATCGTGGTCCATATGCTGATCGAGACCAAAGTGCTCTCGGTCCACTTCTCACCGCTCGTGCGTAATCTGCTGGAGCAGCCGGCCATCTGGGCCGTCCCGCTCTCCTTCGCCGTGATGTACCTGGTGTCCAACGCCACTCAGGGCCACGTGCCCGGCGACGTGCACCTGAAGATGCTTCGCCTCCACGCCCCGGAAGAGATGGGCGTGGGGAGAGATTATGTAAAGGAGTGACCACGGACCACAGACCACAAACCACGGACTCCGGGAGTGGTCTGTGGTCTGTGGTCCGTGGTCCGTGGTCCAGCCATGTTCACTACCCATCTCACGTGCTTCTCCTGCGGCCGAACCTACCCGGCGGACCGGCTGATTAACCTCTGCGAATGCGGCACGCCGCTGCGCGTGGAGTACGACCTCGCGGCGGCCGGCCGGGCGATGAGCCGAGAATCCATTGCCAATCGCCCTCACACGCTCTGGCGCTACCGCGAGGTGTTGCCGCTGCCCGCGGACGTCGACCCACCGTCGCTGGGCGAGGGCGGCACGCCACTTATCCCGGCGGACCGGCTGGCCGCCGGCCTCGATATGGAACCCGGCCGACTCCTGGTGAAGGACGAGGGGGTCAACCCCACCGGATCCTTCAAGGCGCGCGGCATGGCCGTGGCGGTCGCCATGGCGGTCCACCTCGGAGCGCGGAAGCTCGCCGTTCCCTCCGCCGGCAACGCCGGAGGCGCCCTGGCCGCGTACGCCGCCCGTGCCGGAGTGGAGGCGCACGTCTTTATGCCGCGTGACGTGCCGCTGGCCAACCGCCTGGAGTGCGAGCTGGCGGGCGCCCACGTGACGCTGGTGGACGGCCTCATCACGGACTGCGCCAGGATGGTGGCGGAGCGCAAGGAGCAGGAGGGATGGTTCGACGTCTCCACGCTGAAGGAGCCGTACCGCGTGGAGGGCAAGAAGACCATGGGATACGAGCTGGCGGAGGATCTGGGGTGGGAGCTGCCGGACGTGATCCTGTATCCCACTGGAGGCGGCACCGGCCTCATCGGCATGTGGAAGGCGTTCGAGGAGATGGAGGCGCTCGGCTGGATCGGCTCGAAACGACCCCGCATGGTGAGCGTGCAGGCGGCGGGCTGCGCGCCCATCGTCCGCGCGTTCGAGCGGGGGGCGCAGGAAGCCGGGACCTTCGAGAACGCCCACACCGTCGCCGCGGGCCTCCGGGTGCCGCGCGCCATCGGGGACTTCATTATGCTGGACATCCTGCGCCGGAGCGGGGGAGAGGCCGTGGCGGTGGACGATGCGGAGCTGCTCGCCGACGCCCGCGCGCTTGGGGCGGCTACGGGCGTGTGCGCGTGCCCGGAGGGCGGCGCCTGTCTCTCCGCCCTGCGCCGCCTGCTGGCGACCGGTCGGGTCCGGCCCCACGAGACCGTGGTCCTGTTCAACACCGGCACGGGCCTGAAGTACGCGGAAGCGTTCGACAGAACATGAGGGGGTGAAGGGGTGAGGGGGTGAGATGTGGGAGCTCCCACTGGATCGCTCTGGAGGGGCGTTTCTGATAGAACCGGGGAGCCTCCTGTTTGCGTGCTCCGGTCACCCCTTCACCCCTTCACCCCCTCAGTCTTTCCAGCCAGGCGGCGAGGGGGCCTTTGGCGCGGGTGGGGGCTTCCAGGTGCGTACCCTCGACCTCCGCGTACTCGGCCCTTGGTCCGGCGCGGCGAGCCAGCTCCTCGATGCGGGCCGGCTTCACCACCGCATCCCCCTTTGCCGCCACAAAGAGCGCCGGCTTCTCCGGCGGCCAGCTCCATCCGGCGCCGAGTCGGTCGAACCCCTCCAGGATCGCCTGCGCCGTCGCGCCCGCCACGTAGTCGGACCGCTGCGAGAGCATGGCCAGCCCCACCGGCTGCCGGAACCCCGTGGTCGGAGTCAGCCCCGTCGCGATGGCCGCCACCGCCTCCACTGGCGGCGTATCCGCTCCCACGATCAGGCTCGCGAGCGCGCCCATGGAGTGGCCCGCCAGCACGCAGGACTCGCGATGGAGATGGCCCAGCGTCCATCCCACCACCGCCCGGAGGTCCTCTACCACCTCGTCCGCCTGGTTCAGCTCTCCACTGCTCCCGCCCAGCTTATGCCCGCGGGCGTCGAATGTCACGCACGTGTGCCCGCGGGCGCACAGGTAGGCCGCGAGCAGGTCCATGCTCTCCTTGGAGGCCGTGAAGCCGTGGGACAGCACCACACACCGGCCCCCTATCTCCCGCGGCGTGTAGACCAGCCCCGCCAGCGTGACTCCCGGCCCCGGAATCGCCACCCGTTCCAGCTTCATGGCCGCTTCCTTACCGGCCACATCCGGCCCGCGACGATGTCCCCGGGCTTATCGGCGGGATACCGCACCGGCATCCCGCCATCGTCCCGCATGTCCGGCCCTACGCTATAGAGCAGGAATCCGGTCGACTTCGGCCGGTATCGGAACGGCCGCCGCGCCGCGCCGGTGAATGGGTCCACGGGGATGGCGGGCAGGTACCGTGGAACGAGCGCCGCCAGGCTTGTTGGAAACCTGGCGTGCTCGGCCCGGTACAGGTAGAGCGCGACCTCGGTTCGGAGAAGCCGGGCGACCGTGGGCGGGATCAGATGCTTTGGCCAAGCCTCGCGAAGCGCATCGAAAGTGAAGACGCTGTTCGGAGCGCTCACGGATGCTCCCAAGTGGTAAGGCCTCCGAGCCTCCGGAACTTCGGCATCTTCATAGCTCAGGAATTCACGCAGCAACTTCTCTTTGTTCACGAACGCGAATCCAATGGCATCCCAACGCTCACTCCAGGTCGTTGTCGGAAATCCGTCCGGTCCGATACCGTGGCCAGTCAGGATAGCCAGGGGGCGAATGTTTGGGTTCTGGATAAACTCCAGGATTGTCGCTGCGTTCGTCCACTTGTCCTCGGTGAGCACGTCCGCGAAGGATGACCGCTTTGCCTCGATGCGATCGAGCCTACCTAAGACGTGGCGAAGCTCCTGCGGTGAAAGGCGCGGGATGATTCGATCCAGCGGCCGTGCGCAGATCGCCTCCACAGCGATCCCCACCAAATCCGTAATAAGCGAACCTCCGCGGGGCAACGTTGCTCCCATCTCCATCCCGTCGAGCAGGGTGTCTGCCGCCTTGCCGGGCTGGTTGATGTATTCGTAATACTCTGCCTCACCGGTTAACTCCCGCGCCATCTCACGGAACAGAGCGTCATTCCGAGTAAACGCATCGAATGCAGAGCGGATGGCTGGGTGAAAGTATGGCTCTCGGAGCGCGCGGCGGAGAACCGAATGCGCTGGCTGAATGTCTTTGGCGCAGGCGGCACAGACTCCGAATAGCTGAGCCTGAGAGGGTGGCTGTATCATGGACGCTGGAGCCTTGTGCTGCATCGCCGACGCGAGCTGTCCCGCGCGTACGAAGTCGTCGTAGCCATTCGGCTTCGGCAGCGCGTGGGAGGGAATGACGAGCTCCGGCCGCCGGTTGTGGAGCGAGAAAATCGCGCCCAGGATCAATCCCGCGGCCACCGGCAGGCCCACTAAGAAGCCGCAGCACGTCAGCAGCCGGTTCCCTTGCCGGGAACGTGTGGGGCCGATGCCATTCGGGCCCGGCATCATTGAACCAGAATCAGGCGCGAGCCGGGACCGTGGACGGCAGAAACGGAGAAGAACAGGTTCAGCGGCGTTCGCGGCGAGACGGCCGTCGGACAAAGGTCCGCGGCTGGGTGACCTTCGGCCGAGTGTCGGCCTGCGCCGACACGAAAGTCAGCGACAGTCTTCAACAGTGTACTCCTCGGTGGGTCTTTCCACCGCGGGCCAGAGATCATTGGAGGCGTGGTGCTCTTTCTGGTGTCGGATATATTCGATGACGGTAGCCCTGTCATGTGGGCTGACGCTGAACGCGCCGTAGTGCCCCTGCCACTGGAACCAATCTCCCGGCCGTAGCTCCTCCCTCACCAACCGAGAGGAACCGCTCTTAACGTGCTTCATCAACTCAGCCATCGAGATGGTCGCGGAGAGGGAGACGAGCAGATGCACGTGGTCCTCTATGCCGCCAATGGCCAGCACCGGACAGCCGTCGTCCTCCGCTACCGCCGTGATGTACCGGTGCACCTCGCGCTCCAACTCTGGAGTCAACAGCGGCTGCCGGTCCCACGTCGCCCAAACGAAATGCACAATTACCCGCAGCTTGTTCTCCCGCATTCGTTTTCACTCTCTCCCGCGTCCACGTAGGTGGACGCTCGGCCGACAGGTCACTCAGCGCAGGACCTTTGTCCGTGCGCACGTGCCGCCGCGTACGATGTTCCAATCTTGCGTGTCTCATTACTGCCCGTGCGCACGTTCCGGTGTTTAGACCCTCTCGTCGTCTGCGCTCCGCCTGCCGCCTGCCGCCTGGCTACATGGCCTCGGCGATTCGGTACAGGGTGGTGGTTTGTACATCGGGGGTCTGCGCCACCAGGGTGTAGAACATGGCCTCTCGGAAGAGCCGCTGCGCCGGGTGGCTCAGGGCGTTGGCCCCGCCGCCGCTGGCCGCCAGCGCGGCATGCGCCGCCCGGACGCCCAGGTCGATGGCGGCCGCGCGGATGCGGAGGGCATTCTCCTTAAAGTCTGGCTCATCGGCGCGGTCGTACCATGCCTCCGCCTCGCACCGCAGCCGGCTTAGCTCGCGCTCCAGCGCCCCCGCCGCGGCCTCCGCTGCCGGGTTCGCGCGGGTGCGCAGCAGCGCGCGCAGCCAGCCGATAGACGCGGATGTCACGCCGAACGGCTGCGGGGTTACGCCGAGGATCGCACGGACGTCGTTGCGCGCCATCTGCTCCCGCGTGATGGTCCGCATCACCCGCTCCGGTCCCACGCGCAGGTCGCGGCAGGTGAGGGAGACGGTACCGGACGCGTTCATGGCGCAGAGCCGCATGGGAGGGGACGGCTGGAGGGGTTCGCCGATGTCCAGGGGGATCGCCACATAGAGCAGCCGGCCGTCCTCCAGGGTGCCGCCCAGCACAACGTGGGTCATCACGCCCCAGCCGGTGACCCACGGCGCCGTGCCGTTGAAGACGTACGCCTCGCCGTCGCGCGTAACTCGCATGGCTGGCGGGCCGGGCCGGCGAAGATGGGAGAACGCCACGGCGCTCCGGAACTCGCCGGAGGCCAGCCGCGGCAGCATTTCCTCTTTCAAAGCCTGGTTCTCGCCGCCGGCAATCATGGCCGCCGCGGACTGGTGCTGGCCCTGTACAAAGGTGGTCACCCCGCAGGCCCGCGCGAGAATCTCCGTGTAGGCGCGGAGCAACCAGGCGGGCGCTCCGTGCCCGCCGTAGGGGATCGGGGTGGTCAGTCCCATCAGGCCGGCCCCCGCCAGCCGCCGGATGTTCGCTTCCGGCGGGCCGTCCGCCTGGTCCGTGGCGGCGGCGTTCGGCGCAAACACGCTCTCAGCCAGCTCGCGGGCTCTCGCCAGGAGGGCCTCGAACCGGCCGGTATCTTCAGGTTCGTCGCTCACAGTTGTCCTCGGAAACAGTACGACGGCAAGCCGCTCCCAGTTTACCTGAGCGCCGACTTGAGGCCGCCCCGCGGTACAATGACGGGGTGGGTGTCAGGTGTCGGGTCTTCGGTGTTGGGAATTGAGCACATGAATCCGTCTCTTACCGCACTCTATGCGCTCCAGCAGGTGGACAGCGCCCTGGCACTCGCGCAGCGCCAGTACCAGGCGCTCGATCCCGGCCGGGCCGAGCAGGCCGCGCTGGAGACGGCGCGCGTGATGTATGAGCGAATGAACCGGACCTTCCACGAGACCCAGGGCGACTTGCGGGATTCCGAGCTGGAGCTGGAGGCGGTGGAGCAGAAGAAGAAGGAGTATGAGAAGAAGCTCTACGGCGGCAAGGTCACCTCTCCCAAAGAGCTGATGGACATGCAGAAGGAGATAGAGGCGCTCGGGCACCAGCGCGGCCGGCTGGACGAGCGGATCCTGAAGCTGATGGAGCAGATAGAGACCCGCCGCGCCGAGGAGGCCGACGCGAAGTCCAAGCTCCAGGTGGCGGAAGCGGCCTTCGCCACCAAGCAGGCCCAGCACAAGGCGGCCTCCAAGGCGCTTGCCGACCAGATCCGCCTGCTCACCACCCGGCGCGAGGAGGCGGCAAAGCCCATTCCTCCGCCGCTGTTGAAGCGTTATGAATCCATCCGGGCCGGCAAGGGCGGGGTGGGTATCGCGCAGATAGAGGACGGCCGGTGCGGCGCCTGCCACACCAATCTGCCGTCCAATCTGCTCCGCCGCCTGCAAGAGACCGATAGCATAGAGACCTGCGAGAACTGCGGCCGTCTCCTCTGCTTCCCCGCGTGATGGAGACCCTCACCGCGCACGTAGACGGCGCCGCCCGCGGCAACCCCGGCCCCGCCGGCATGGGGATCGTCCTGACCGATCCAGAGGGCCGCGTGGTGAAGGAGGTGGCGGAACCGCTGGGGATCACCACGAACAACGTGGCCGAGTACAGCGCGCTGATCCGCGCGCTGGAGGAGGCCCGCGCCCTCGGCTGCCAGCGTATCTCCGTGATCACGGACAGCGAGCTGATGGCCCGCCAGCTCAACGGCCAGTATGCCGTGAAGGCCGCGCACCTCTTCCCGCTCTACCGCCGCGCCATGGCGCTGCTCGCGCAGTTCGACCGTGCCACCATCACCCACACCCGCCGCGCCAACAACGCCCACGCGGACCGTCTCTCTAATCTGGGCGCGGACAAGGTCACTCAGAAACCGGTGCCGGAGTGATGCTGCCCAGAATGGCGGCCCGGGAGGCGCCGGTAGCGGAGGGAACGTTGGAGGGCCGGCCACGCAGGGTCTCATAGCCCAGGATGGCGAAGGCTACCGCCTCCTTGGCGTCGTCCGGGATGCCCAGCTCGGCACTGGTGATCACCCGGGCCGGCGCCAGTCGCTCCGCCAGCATCCGCATGAGGGGCCGGTTGTGGCTGCCGCCTCCGCTCACTATCACGGTCCGGAAGCCGCCGTGTGGAGCGAGCCACGTTTGGTACGCCCGGGCAATGCTCTCCGCCGTTAGCGCGGTGGCGGTGGCCAGCAGGTCCTCGTCGCTCAGCCCCATGGATCGGGCCCGGCGCAGCAGCTCCGCCACGAACGGCTCGCCGAATAGCTCCCGCCCAGTGGTCTTGGGAGGCGTCGCGGCAAAGTAGGGGTGGGTCAGCAGCCGCTCCAGCAGCCGGGTGTTCACCTCTCCCGTTGCCGCCCACGCGCCATCGTGGTCGTAACCCCGCTCGCCGCCCGTCAGCGACCGGACCAAGCCGTCGATGACCATGTTGCCGGGGCCGGTATCGAAGGCCAGCACCTCCTCCAGCCGCGCTGCACGGGGCAGGTGGGTCACGTTGGCGATACCCCCGATGTTCTGGACCGCCCGCGCCTCCCGACCGCTGGTCAGGAGCGCCCAGTCCAGGTAAGGTACGAGCGGCGCGCCCTGGCCCCCCACCGCCATGTCCGCCGCACGGAACGCGGATACGACGGCGCGGCCGGTTCGCGCGGCGATCACGGCCGGCTCACCGATCTGCAGCGTGCCGCGCGCCTCCACGCCGCCCGCCGAGAGCGGCTCCGGCTGGTGCCACACCGTCTGCCCATGGGAGGCGATGGCGCGCACCTCCGAGAGCGGTACTCCCGCCTCCCCGGCCACCAGAATCGCCGCTTCGGCGAACCGCTCTCCCAGCGCTGCGTTCAGCGCGCACAGATCGGGCACTCGTCCCCGGTCCGGATCGCACAGCGCCAGGATGGCGCTCCGCATCTCCGCGGTGTGCGGCACGCACAGGAACGCGCGGATTTCCGCCCGCAGACGCCGGCCGCTGCCGCGCACCTCCACCAGCGCCGCGTCTATGCCGTCCGCCGAAGTGCCTGACATCAGGCCAATGATCAACATGTGGGTTGAAAGTTGAGGGCTAAAGGTTGAAGTCCGGAAGAGCAGTTACTGTTATAGTTTCTAGCTATACAAGAGAGTACGCCACTGCAGTTAGTACGGCGTACTCTCAACTTTCAACCTTCAACCTTCAACCCGGTATAATACCGGTGATCCCCAATCGTACTACCACCCCGAGGAGCCCCAACTATGGCCGCGCACGGTGTTCAGGTATTCAGGTGTTCAGGTGTTCAGGGTCGGAACCGCTGGTTACGGGTCGGTCTCGCGGCCGTACTCGTGGTGCTCGCAGCCGTCGCGGCCCCGCTCGCCCTTCGGGCTCAGGATGCCGCCACGCTCCAGCATCGCATTGCGGCGGCCGAGCGGCGGGGCGAGGCGCTGCCCATTGGCCTCGTAACGGGCCATGCTCCCGTGATTGACGGAGACCTGTCCGAATGGGGCTCGCTGCGGGCCGGCGGCGGCTGCGTGGCGCAGGGACTCGACGACGCGCCGGAGTACGCGCTGGCCGGCGGTAAGGACGCTGCCGGTTTCAAGCTGCTTCACGATTCCGAGGCGCTCTACCTCGCCGTACGCGTGGTCGACTCCTCCATCGTCACCCGTACCCCTTACTATGAAGGCGACTGCATCCAGCTCTTCCTGGACGTTCGACCGCTCTCCGGAGCGGGTGCGCACCTGGGTGATCCCAAATACACGGACGGCGTCTACCAGCTCCTCATCGCCGCTCCCACGCGCGCGGGAGGCCCAGTCCGCTGGGAGCCGGGGAACCAGCGCGTGAAGGCGCTCGGTCCGTTCCAGATCGCGGGCCGCGCTCTGCCGGACGGATACACGCTGGAGATGCGCATCCCGTTCTCCAGCCTGGACAATGTTACCGCGGAGCGGCTCAAGGAGCCCATCGGCTTCGACCTCCTGGTGGACGACATCGACGCACTGCCCGGCGGAGGCAGCACGCCCAGGGCGCAGTACGGTCTGTCCCAGGGGGACAGCAGCTACCAGAATCCGGCGGTGTTCCACTTTGTCAGGGCCGGCTACCACTCCCCCGCGTCCGCCGGTATCGTGCGCGCGGTTCCTGCCCGGTATCTCTCCTCCACGGGCTCGCGCCGCATCGTCGCCGGCATCATCACGGCCACCGGCACATCCGCGGTGGATCCGCGCGTGGTCGTTTCCCTCCGCGCGCCTGAGGGAGCGCAGGAGGACCCGGCCGGCGTAACGGTGGACGACCTGGAGTACCCCGCGCTCGGTGTAACCGTGCATCGCCAGATCATGGACCTCCAGCGGCTCTCGCTCGGCAAATACGTGGTCAACACGCACTTCGCCGCGCTCCCTTCCGCGGACGCCGAGACCACCTTCGAGGCCGTCTCCTGGCGGCGCAGCCGCGAGACTCCCCGGCCGCCCCGGCCTGAGTGGATGGCGGACCATCCGGATCTGGAGGATGCCGCCGCGGGCATCCGCCTGCCCAATGGCTGGCGCGTCACGCCGGTCGGCCGGAGCGTCGCCCTGCCAGGCGACATGCCCATGCGGGCGGTCTGGTCGCCGGACGGCCGGTACCTCTTCGTCAACCAGGGCGGATACCATGACCACGGCGTCAGCGTGCTGGACACCCGCGCTAACCGCGTGGTCCAGACCGTCAAGCTGGACCGGACCTGGGACGGCATGTGCCTGGACCCGCAGTCCGGCGTCCTCTACGTCTCCGGCGGAGGAGTTGCCGCAAAAGCTCCCCTGGAATCGAAGACTGCCGGGGCAGCCGTCTTCCCGGCTGCCATCCGCCGCTTTGCCTGGAACGGCAGCCGCCTTTCCGCACTTCCGGACCTGGCCCTGCCCGCGGGCAAGGACAAGCAGGCCTGGATAGGTGGGTTGGCATCAGGGCGCGGTGGCGCGCTCTACGTGGTCAACGTGCAGACCGACGCCGTCTACCGGCTGGGCGGCTCACCGCTCAAGGTCCGCAACTCGGTCAAGGTCGGGTACCGGCCGCTGGCGATAGCGCTCTCGCCGGACGGGAAGCAGGTGGCCGTCACCAACTGGGGCGGCCGCTCGGTCAGCCTGCTGGACGCGGTTACCCTGCGCGAGAGGACCCGCATCCCCGTGGGCGCACATCCGGACGATCTGGCCTACGGCACGGATGGCCGGATCTTCGTTGCCAATGCGGGGGCCAACACGGTCAGCGTCATCTCCGGCGGCCAGGTGGCGGAGACGATCACCACCTCGCTCCAGTCGCACGCGCCGGTCGGCTCGACCCCGGACGCGCTGGCGCTCTCGCCGGACGGGCAGCGACTCTACGTGGCCAACGCCGGCAACAACGACGTGGCTGTGGTGGACGTCTCCAGCCCCACGGAGTCGCGGGTCCGCGGCTTCATCCCCACGGGCTGGTATCCGAGCGTGGTCGCCGTCTCGCCCGATTCCCGCCGGCTCTACACCGGTACAGGCAAGGGGCTGGCCTTCCGCAACAGCGGCCAGGGCCAGTACATCGGCACCCTCCTGAGCGGCCACATCAACGTGCTGCCCGCCCCGGACCTGCCTCAGCTCGACACGTACACCCACCAGGTCATTGCCAATGCGCCAGGCGGCCAGTCGTCAGTCGTCAGTCGTCAGTCGTCAGCTCTCCCGACTCACGACTCCCGACTCACGACTCCAATCCGCCACGTCCTCTACATCATCCGCGAGAATCGCACCTATGACCAGGTGTTCGGGGACGTGTCGGAGGGGAACGGAGATCCCAGCCTCACCATGTTCGGGGCGGACGTGACGCCCAACGCGCACCGGCTGGCGCACGACTACGTGCTCCTGGACAATCTCTACTGCAATGGAGAGGTCTCCGAGGATGGCCACGAGTGGTGCGACGCCGCCTACGCCACGGACTTCACGGAGAAGGCATGGGTCAACAGCTACAGCGATAGGGGCGAGCCGGACGCGGACGAACGTCTCACCGCCTCCCCCGGCGGCTATCTGTGGGACAACTGCCGGACGCATGGGCTGAGCTACTACAGCTACGGGGAGTTCTCCAGCTTCAAGTCCTCGCCTAAGTCGCCGCCGGTTTTCACGGGCCTCTCCGGTCTCAAGGGCCATGCGTCGCTCGCCTGGAGCCAGAGCTCCTTCGACCGGCACGATACGGAACGGGTGAGCATCTTTCTGAAGGACCTGCATGCCGCGGAAGAGAGCGGCAACTGGCCAAGCTTCATCGTCATGTCGCTCGGCGAAGACCACACGCAGGGCACTTCCCCGGGCAAGTACACGCCGATTGCGCACGTGGCCGCCAACGACCAGGCGCTGGGCCAGATCGTGGAAGCGGTGTCCCACTCGCGGTTCTGGAAGGATACGGCCATCTTCGTCATCGAGGACGATGCGCAGGACGGACCGGACCACGTGGACGCGCACCGCACGGTGGGGCTGGTTATCTCGCCCTACATCAAGCGCAGCTCGGTGGACCACACGCTCTACACCACGTCCTCCATGGTGCGCACCATGGAGATGCTGCTGGGGATGCCGCCCATGAGCCAGTACGATGCGGCGGCCACACCCATGACGAAGCTCTTCGCGCCAGAGCCGGACATGACCGCCTACACGGTGCTCCCCGCACGGGTGGATATGGAGGCGCGGAATCCCACCTCCGGGCCGGCCGCGGTGGCCGCGGCGGGGCTGGACTTCTCCCACTACGACCGCGTACGGCCCGCCGTTCTCAACCGGATGCTCTGGCGCGCGCTCAAGCCCGGGGTCCCGCAGCCCGCTCCGGTCCGCAGCCCCGCCCTCGCCCTTGCACGGGGGCGATAGTGGTCCGCACGCAT
>CAYNFH010000136.1:0-18356 GCA_964396385.1 uncultured Chthonomonadaceae bacterium
TTCGCTATCGACCGGGTCACGCTCAACACTGAAGGTACTGTGGGCGTAGAAGGCAACGCCACCATTCTCCTTGCCATGTGCGGAGCCGCCGACATTCTCCACGCGGGGGCGCGTTATAAGATGTGCCTGGGCGAGTCCATGCTACTGCCAGCCGCCGTTGGAGCCTGCGCCGCCGTACCATCGGAACCCGGCGCTACCTTATTGGAAGTCCGGCTCCCAAGCCCCCAGGAGTAACCTATGTCTGCCGGTGTAACGGTACCCTCAACCCTCAACCCTCAACCCTCAACCGGCATCTACCTCGACAACAACGCCACCACGCCCGCAGACCCGCGGGTGGTGGAGGCGATGTTTCCCTACTTCACGGAGATGTTCGGGAACGCGGCGAGCACCGGCCATGCCTTCGGCCAAGCCGCGCGGCAGGCCGTGGAGCGCTCCAGGGAGTGTATCGCGGGCAGCATCGGAGCGCGCGAGCCGAGGGAGATAGTCTTCACCTCCGGCGCGACGGAGTCGGACAACCTGGCCGTCAAGGGGGTGGCTCACGCGCTGCGAGATCGCGGAGACCACGTCGTCACCGTCAAAACGGAGCACAAGGCGATTCTGGATAGCTGCCACCGGCTGGAAGCGGAAGGCTTCCACGTCACCTACCTGGGAGTCGATAGGGACGGGCTGATCGACCCAGAGGAGCTCGCTGCGGCCATCACACCGCGGACCGTTTTGGTCACCGTGATGTACGCGAACAATGAGATAGGGGTGGTCCAGGACATCGGCGCTATCGGGCGCATCTGCCGCGAGCGCGGGGTACTGTTCCATACCGACGCGACCCAGGGAGTGGGAAAGCTACCGTTCGACGTGGATACCATGAATGTCGACCTAGCCTCTTTCACCGCGCACAAGATCTACGGCCCCAAAGGGGCGGGAGCGCTCTACGTCCGGCAGGGCGCCGTGCAGCTCGAGCCGCTCATCGACGGAGGCGGCCATGAGCAGGGCTTCCGGTCCGGCACGCTAAATGTGACCGGCATCGTCGGGCTCGCCAGGGCGGTTGAGCTCTGTATGCAGGAGCTGGAGGACGAGACACGGCGGCTTACAGCCTTGCGGGAGAGACTGAGGGTCGCGATAATCGCTCAGGTTGTCGGCGTGGCCCTGAACGGGCATCCGGAGCGCCGTCTCCCGGGACACCTCAGCCTGCTGTTCGAGGGCCTACAAGGTCAGCGGCTTCTTGCCGAAGCCCCTGAGATCGCGCTCTCTACCACGGCGGCATGCTCCACGGAGTCTGCGGCTCCGTCCCACGTTCTGGCCGCGCTTGGCCTCTCCAACACGCAGGCCGCGTCCACCGTGCGCTTTGGCATCGGACGGTTCAACACGCAGGACGAGATCGACCGTGCCGCTCGGCGCATCGGGGAAGCAGCCTCCGCGCTCGGTCGCGAGGTCGCTCGCCAGCGGTAGCAGAATGGCGCTCCGGGAGGACATTAAGCTCCAGTTCTTGCCGGTCGGCCACGTATTCAAGGGAGGGCCGGGCGACACCTTGCTGGACGCCGCCCTGGATTCAGGCCTATACCTGGAGCACGAATGTGGCGGCAACTGCACGTGTACTACGTGCCACGTGGTGATTGAAGAGGGCTGGGACTGCCTCAGCCCGCCCGAAGAGCCCGAGCAGTATCGTCTCACCTTCGCGCAGGGATTAACCCCTCGCTCCCGGCTCGCCTGCCAGGCCCTGCTCCGCTGCGGCCCCATCTCCTTCCGCCTCCCCTAGGGTACTCGTCGGTCATACTTTCCGGCGCTCACCTCTCACCTTCTGCTTGACACCGCCATTTGCCTCATGTAAAATGTTGACGGAAGTAAACATTTGCCGTCCGTGAACCAGCCGACTCCCTGAGACGCAACCCATGACTAACTGTTCCACCCATCTCGCCGACCTGCAGCGCGAGCTCTATCGGGTAGTAGTGCCCCTCGTGTTCCATGAGGGGCCGCCTCCCGCCCTTGCGGATCTTTCCATCGCCCAGCTCCGGTGCTTTCACGGCATAGCCCGTCACGAGGGCAGCAAGATGCATGAGCTCGGCGAGCGGCTTCACGTGAAGCTTCCCGCACTGTCCCACCTGGTTGACCGGCTGGTCCGCCGCGGGCTCGTCGAGCGCCGCCCGGATAAGCGTGACCGCCGCGTGGTGCGGCTCCACCTGACCCCGGTCGCTCGCGACATCCACCTGGAAGGGGAGCGCGCGCGCCAGGCGACGTTGGCGGCGGCGCTTGATTCCTTGGAGCCGGGCTGTATCGAGAAAGTCATCCAATCCCTGAGCGCACTGGCGGATGCCGCCGAACGCGCGGCAGCCGGCGAGAGTCGGGATCAGCCATTGTCCCAGGACCCGCTGGTCGAGCTGACCGGCAAGCGCGGGCAGGCAGCGTGCGCCGGGGCAGATTCCGGTGTGTCACCGAAGCCTCAGACCGGCCGTCAGATTAGGATGAGTCCGTGAGCCGGTATCCACTGCTGCTCTCGCGAGGGCCCGTCTGCCCGTGCGCCGTCACCGTCCACCCAGCGAGGCTTCCAGCCTCCCATCTATCTGCGAAGGAAAGGACCGTTGCCAGATGAACCTGACTGTGCGTGTTGCTGTTTGCCTTCTGCTCGCGCTTGGGGCGGTATCGCCTGCTTGCGCCAGCAAGAAGAAGCAGCAGGCGCAGCAGAGCCAACAGCCCGCGCCTACTTACGATTTTACCCAGCCCCTCACGCTGCAGCAGGCCATCCAGATTGGGCTTTCCAACCAGGCCAACATCGGAATCGCCCAGGCGCAGCTTCAGGCGGCGCGAGCGCGTGTTACCCAGGCACAGGCTGCGTACTATCCCAGCATCGCGCCGAGCTACAGCTATAGCAACCAGCTCACCACGCAGCGAGTGAACGGTCAGAGCATAACCGGGAATTTCGAGCAGAGTGTGACCCAGATTTCGGCGAACCAGCTCATTTTCGACATGGGCAAGCGCGAAGAGACGGTCATCGCCAACAAGTACGCCCGCAAGGGGAGCGAGTTCAACGTGCGGGACGTGCGCCAGTCGGTGATTGAGAACGTCTCCACCAGCTACTACTCGCTGCTCCGCACCATGGCGCTGGTGAAGGTCGCCCAGTCCAACGTGGACAACGCGAAGACGACGCTGGATTTCACGCGGACCGCGGCGGAGGTCGGTACCGGAGCGCGCAAGGACATCCTCCAGGCGGAGGCCGACTACGACAACGCCCTGGTGCAGCTTTTGGCGGCCCAGAACAACGTGCAGATCGCGAACACCTCGCTCAAGAACTCGATGGGCGTGATCAACAACCTGCCGCTGAACGTGCCGGACGTAACACTGCCCACTCCGGCTACGACCCCGGATACCCGCGCTGTTCAGGACTACCTCAAGCTGGCGTTTGACCAGCGGCCGGACCTGAGGCGGGAGCAGGCGTCCATCGACACCAACCGTCACGAAGTGCGGATTGCGAACATCAACGCCGGCGTCCAGGTCAACTCTAGCGTGCAGGAGGGATATCGCGTGGACCCGGATCCGGGGGAGAACCGCAACTTTACGGTAGGCGTCTCCTACCCACTGTTTGACGCGGGATTGACCCGGGCACAGGTCCGGGAGGCGAAAGCCTCGCTCGAGCAGGCCCGACGCCAGCTCGACCTTACCAAGCAGCAGGTGCAGTCGGACGTCGAGACGGCCTACCTGAACCGGGAAGAGGCGCGGCGTCGCATCACCGCGACCGCTGCCGCGCTGACCGCCGCGCAGACTAACTACCAGGCAGCTACTGAGTCTCTCCGGGAGGGTACGGGCACCATCCTGGACGTTATCACCGCCCAATCTCAGCTTGTTACCGCGCAGACGAATTCGGTGCAAGCAAACTATGACTTCTACACCTTTGACGCGCAGCTCAGCCGCGCGACTGGCCAGAACGACTCGTACCTCCCAGGAGGAAAGATTTGAAACGCGCCATCATCACAGTTATCGTCGTTGCCGTCGCGGTGGTGGCCGCCGGCTACGTCGTCAAGAAGGTCCAGGCCGCCAACCAGCCGGAAAAGATCCAGTACAAGGTGGCCACGATTGGTACGGGTCAGGTCAAGAGGACCGTCTCCGCTACCGGAGCGCTCCAGCCCTGGACCTTTGCGGACATCAAGTCTAAGGCCGGCGGCATGGTGCTTAAGCTCCTCGTGGACGTAGGCACCCAGGTAAAGGCGGGGCAAGTCATCGCGATGATAGATCCCACCGACACGCGCCTGGCGTACGACCAGGCAAGGGCCGATACGGAGTCCGCGCAGGCGAAGGAGGAGCAGAGCGAGCGAATCCAGACTCTGCAGGTCCAGCAAAGCTCTATCGCCATCCAGAACGCGCGGGCCGCCCTGGATGCCGCGAAAGCAAATCTGAACGCGGCAAAGGCCCGCCTGGAGACCGCACAGGCAGCCTACAAAGCCCAGCCTGAGCTGACCAAGGCGAACATCGATACCGCCAAGGCCAACGAGGACCAGGCCCAGAAGGCCCGTGACCTGCTGGACGCCACCAACAAGCAAAATATCGCGGCGGCCCGGTCCGCTCTGGCAGAGGCAGTCGCGAACAAGAAGAACGCCGAGGCGAACCTTACCCGCCAGAAGCGGCTCCTGGAGAAGGGCTTTGTTTCCCAGCAGGTGGTGGACAATGCCCAGGCGACATACGATGTCAACGCGGCCCAGGTCGACCAGATGCAGCAGAAGGTGGATACGATCAGCGACGAGCTGAAGGCCGACGTAGCTGCGGCAGATGCCAAAGTGGCGCAGGCCAAGGCCCAGCTTGCGAACGCACAGGCCAGCGCGGTAGATGTCGAGAGCAAGAAGCACGCCCTGGCAGAGGCGCAGGCATCGGTGAAGCAGTTGAAGGCGCAGGTCGCCGTCTCCCAACAGGTGCTCAACCAGGCCATCGCGGACCAGGCGAATAACACCATCAAGATCTACGATATCAGGACGGCGAAGGCGTCCATCGATCGCGCCAATGCCAGCCTCCAGAACGCCACAACAACACTCAAACAGACTAGAGTAACAGCCCCGAACGACGGCATCATCCTCAAGAAGTACGTGGACGCCGGCACCATGATCACCTCCGGCCTCTCCCTGAACTCCACTGGGACCAGCATCGTCCAGCTCGGCGACATCCGCCGGATGTACGTGGATGTCACCGTGGATGAAACCGACATCGCCAACGTAGACGTGGGCCAGGCGGTAGACGTGAACATGGACGCGTATCCGGGCGTTCCGTTTGAGGGCAAGGTCACGCTCATTAACCCGCAGGCGGACGTGATCCAGAACGTGACCCAGTTCCACGTGCGGGTGGAGATGAACAACGACGTGCCCGCTTACCGGCTCCTGAAGCCCGGCATGAACGCCACTTGTGAATTCGTTATTGACAAGAAGCCGGACGTGCTCAACGTGCCGAACGAGGCCATCCATACGGATGACAATGGCAAGTACGTCGAGATCGCCAAGGGCGGCAAGCCCGCGCCCGCGGACCCGAAGAGCGGCACTCCCGTCGATCCGAACACCCTCATAGACGTAACGCCCGTGCGCAGGCCCATAGAAACCGGGTTGGAGGGCAACGATGCCACGGAGGTGACCAGCGGCCTGAAACAGGGCGACGTGGTGATCACGCAGACCATCGAGCCGGTCAAACAGAACGCCGGCAGCCCGTTTGGTGGCGGAGGGCCCGGCGGCAGAATGGGCGGCTTCGGTGGGGGCCGCGGCAGGTAGCGACGATGGTCAGCATCACCATGGCCCTTCGGGGCCTAAGCGCCAACAAGCTCCGGTCCTTCCTCACGATGCTTGGCGTCATCATTGGGGTCGGAGCGGTCATCATCGCCATCGCCATCGGGCAGGGGTCCAGGCAGGCGGTTGCCGAGAGCATCCGGCGAATGGGGACCAACGTCCTCACAGCCATGCCGGGCCAGCAGAGACAGAGGAGCGTCAGCTTCGGCTTCGGGTCCATCCAGACCATGAAGCTGCAGGACGCCGACGCGATACTTCGCGCCTGTCCCAGCATCGCGCGGGTGTCGCCGCAGGTCAATGGCAGCCAGCAGGTCAAGTACAAGGACAAAAACAGCTTCACGTCTATCAACGGGGTGGGGGAGGACTATCCTATCATCTCCAACCACCCCATCCAGGAGGGGCACTTCTTCACCAAGGCGGACGTGAAGTCGTACCGGCGCGTGGCCGTGCTCGGCCATACCACGGCTCAGGATCTGTTCGATAAGGCTTCTCCCATCGGGAAGTCGATCCGGATCGCGGGGCAGAGCTTCCAGGTAATCGGGCTGCTTCAGGAGAAGGGCGGACAGGGTTTCCGCAATCCGGACGATTCGGTCTATGTCCCGGTCACCACGGGGATGCGCCGCGTGTTCGGGAGGGAGTTCATCAACAACATCACTTGCCAGGCCCGCTCCGAAGCGCTCATGGATAAGGCGCAGGACGAGCTGGATGCGGCGCTGCGCAAGCAGCACAAGATCCCAACCGCGGGGAACGCGGACTTCATCATCTTCAACCAGGCGGACCTGGCGGCCACACAGAACGAGCAGCAGGACACCTTCTCCGCGCTCATCACCTATCTCGCGGTAGTCTCGCTGCTGGTGGGCGGTATCGGGATCATGAACATCATGCTTGTGTCCGTTACGGAAAGGACCCGCGAAATCGGGGTCCGGAAGGCGATCGGCGCCAAGCGGCGCAACATTCTCGCGCAGTTCCTCCTGGAGGCGCTGTTCCTGTCCCTCACCGGCGGGCTCCTGGGAGTGGCGTTTGGAGTCGGCGGCTCGCTGTTTGTAGCACAGGCCAACAACTGGACGGTGGCCCTTTCGCCGGAGGCGATGGTGCTCGCCTTCAGCTTCTCGGCACTGGTAGGCGTGTTCTTCGGTTTCTATCCGGCCCTCAAGGCCTCAAAGCTCAACCCAATTGAGGCGCTGCGCTACGAATAGGGCGGCGCTCCTATCTGCACCTTGTTCTCAAAGGAGATACGCATGAAGAGAATCCTGCAGGTCGCAGCGCCAGCCGCGCTGCTCGCACTCTCCGGCTCCGCCGTCTTGGCTCAGGGCGGCTTCGGAGGCCCACCAAACCCGGCCATGATGGCCAAGTTCCAGGCCTGGCAGAAGTGGCGCCAGAGCCATCCCAACGTGAGCAGCGTGCAGCGGACGGTGCGCGGGATCGAGATGCTGGAGAAGGACCCGAACCCGGCGCTGCACCTCAACAAAGCGCAGGGCGCAAAGGTCCTGGCGGTGCTGACGGCGTGGCGGAACAAACCAGTGATGACCGACGACCAGGCGCGCCACGTCGCGATGCAGCTTACGTCGCCGCTGAACACTCAGCAGCTCAAGAAGCTGGCTACGGCGCAGATGCCGGGACAGGGTGGGCGCGGATTTGGCGGCGGCGGATTCAGGCCGGGCGGCGGTCCCGGAGGTGGACGGCCGGGGGGACCCGGACGCGGCAACTTCCAGATGCCGGATCCCAGGGAGTACAATCCGCTGAACCCGGATTCCAACCCTATGGCAAAGCTCAACCCGGAGATGGGGAATCGCATCAAGCAGGGCATGAACGATCTCATCGCCCACCTCAAGGCAGGCAAGTAGAACCCGGAGCCCATGATGGCCGACGCCCTGATCCAAGTCACAGACCTCAGCAAGACCTACCGCATGGGCAAGATGGAGGTGCGCGCCCTCCGTCACGTCTCCCTTACCATAGAGCGAGGCGAGTTCGTGGCCATCATGGGTCCCTCCGGCTCCGGAAAGTCCACCTTCATGAACCTCATTGGATGCCTGGATAAGCCGACCACCGGATCGTACATCCTGGACGGCATCGAGGTAGCTCGACTGAACGACAATCAGCTTGCGGACATCCGAAACCGCAAGATCGGCTTCGTCTTCCAGACTTTCAACCTGCTGGCCCGCACCACTGCATTGCGGAATGTGGAGCTGCCGCTGCTCTACGCCGGCGCCAAGAACCGCGACCAGATCGCCCGCCGCTGCCTGGAATCGGTTGGCCTGGGCTCTCGGATGGACCACAAGCCCAACGAGCTCTCCGGCGGCCAACAGCAGCGCGTAGCTATCGCCCGCGCCCTGGTCAACGACCCTCCCATCCTCTTCGGCGACGAGCCGACAGGCAACCTGGACACCCGCACCGGCGAGGAGATTATGGCCATCTTCCAGCGGTTTAACCGCGAAGGGAAGACGGTTGTGATCGTCACCCACGAGCAGGAGATCGCGGAGCACGCCAGGCGAATCATCCGCTTCAAGGACGGCCTGCTCGTCGCGGATGAGGCCGTCCTGCACCAGGTAGACGCCAACCAGCGCCTCGCCGAGATGGTCCCGGACGAAGAGCTGGTCACCGCGTAGAACTAGCCCTCCATCTCGCCCTCGGGGTTGATTGACACTCCATTACGGCCAGGGAAATGCCGGGGTGGGAGTCCTCCAGAAGAGGGAGGGAAGCGTCCACAGCACAGCCATAGTGAACTCCCCCAGCACCATCCCCAGGAAGAACGGGCGCAGCCGGGCATAGAGCCTCATCCCCCCATAGCGCAGAATAAAGACCTTGCAGAGCCACGCCACGAAGCAGGCGAACCAGAACACTGTCATGGTCCAGGTGCCGCTGAGGGCGTAGGCGAGGGGATGGAGCGGAAACCAGAGCAGCCGTGCGCGCAGGCTGGCGATCGCGACCGTTACCAGCGCGCCGATGAAGAAGTTGAACGTGGCGAACCACGGGAGCGGTGGCCGCGATCCGTTCAGCACCGTTGCCGCGTCATTGAATGCCCACACGGGGTTTCCGGTGTAGACGTAGCTGTACATCTGCACGGCCCCTAGCCGGTACGGCAGGCTCACGTGCAGATAGCCTGAGATCCCCAGTGCGACAGCGATGGCTAAGGCAAAGACCCCTGCAAGCGATCGCCTGCGCACCCGCACCCCGTCCGCGAACTTCATGCTGTCCAGGAACCCCGTCAGCAGAAGCCCTCGCTGGTCCCGCATCCAGAGGCCGTCCAGGAACGCCAGGCCCGTCATGTTCGCGCCGCCGAGCTGCCGCACGTCTCCCATCATCCGGTAGACGTCGATGGGCCGGAACGAAGTCTCAGTCATCAGCATACCGGACTCCGAGGTGCTCCGTGCCATCACGAGGGCCACCACGAATAGCATGATGAAAAGCTCGAACAGGGCCAGCCAGTAACCCATGCCTAGTAGCCGCATCCAGCCCGCAGCCAGCAGCAGCGCGCCGAAGAGGCCCCAGAAGGCTGTGCGGTAAGAGAGAAGCTCCTGACTTTCAATTCTGGATTTTCGATTTTCGGTTGGCCCTGCCCTGAAGGTGGTTGCTTCCCGCCAGACGTGAGCGAGGTGCGGACGGGCCGTCCAGATCATATAGCCGACCAGCACGAAGTAGCAGCCGATAATCTGGTAGCCCACAAAGAGCCGGCAGCCGTAGAGCGGCATCACCTCCGGCTCATATCCCATGCTGGCCGCGATCACGTCGCCCGCTTTTCCCAGCGCGAAGAAGAACCATAACGAAAACAGCAGGTCCGTGGGCAGCAGATAGAAGAACCCGACCGCCGCGAAGGAGACGTACATGTGCAGGAACAGCATCGCGTTCCAGGGCGGGTTCGGGAAGAGAGCGTTCAGGTCAATGTCGGTCTGAAACTCGGGTACGCTCGGGTACCACTGGTGGAGACCGTTGAAGCCAAATACCGCGGCCGGCAGGGCGAAGCCGAGCCAGGTGAGCCCGTTCCGCAAGAATGTCTCTCTTTCCGCGGGATCCGCGCTACGCACCATCTCCAGCGGTAGCTGAACCAGGGGAAAGGCGAGCTTCTCATTGTCCACCCACTGACGCCGGACAATGACGGCAAGACATAGGAACGCGAAGAAGATGAGACCCACGAACACACCCCAGGCGGCGAGGGGCACGACCCACGCCTGCCAGGGAATATGCTCACCCGGTCGGAGCGCGTCGAAGAAGCGATTCGCGGTGATCTGTTTCGGTGGTCCGTTGGGATCCCACGGAACGGCCCACCGGGGAATGAACGGGAAGAAGAGCCGCTGCCAGCCGTTTGCATCGGTGGCGTTGTAGTTCGGCACCACCAGGAGCGGGATGAGCTTCTCCAGCAGGCCGCGCGAGGAGACCATAGAGGCCAAGAGCATCATCACATGGACGGTGAAGAGCTCGTGGGGACGCAGCCGAAGAGCGGGCGAAAGGCGGGGAAGGAGCCTCTGCGTGGCGATGAGCAGGACCAGCATCCCGACCACAACAGGCGGAAGCTGCAAGAAGCCTATCTGGATCTTGCCGACCACCAGCTCCGCGTAGCACACCACCACGCACGTGACGGCCACGCAGACTAGCCCGACCGCCAGCGCCCGGGGGGACATGGCGCTGGCGAGAAGAGGCGTGCTGGCCGCTGCGGGAAGTGGCGGGGAAGACGGTCTACTGTTGAGGGATGCGGGCTGTGGAGTCATCCCTCATCCTTCATCCCTCATACTTGCTCGAAGGTCGTGGTCAGGTCCTGCGTCTTTCCGGTCTCGGCGGCGCGGTACCCCGCCTCAATAATCTCGATGACATGGCGCGCGTGCTCGGCGGTGGACGGCGTGGGCGTACCCTCACGTACAAGATCTACGAGCTGCATCACGTCCTCGAATACGTGCTCCTCGCCCTTGCCACGGTGGTTGCCAGTCACGTGCGGCAGGATGGACTGGTCGCCACCCGGGAACGTGAGCGCCTCCTCCCGGCGCGGATAGTCGAACGGCTGACCGTTCAGCTCCTTGCCTACGATGGTGCCCTTGCTCCCGAAAAAGCTGGGTGCGCCAAAGGGGGCTACGCTGCCGGCGAACGTCCCGTAGACGAACGAGAAGAGGGAGTCGCCGAAGTCCAATACCATGAGCGTGTTGTCGTGGGCATCGCACGGGTAGCTCTTGCCCTTGTACTCGCGCTCCTTGATCCCGATCCCGGACATGGCGGTAACTCGCTTCGCCGGCCCCAGGATGCCGGTGAGCGAGTGCAGGCCGTATACGGTCATGTCGTACAGTGGTCCGCCACCGGGCGTACGCCAGTACCAGGTGGGGTCGATATTGCTGAGCGGGTCCGAGCCCTGCCGAAGGCCCTCATTCTCATGGTAGCTGCCGAACGCGGCCCCCGTGACCGCCCAGGATAGCTTGCCCAGGGTGCCCTCGCGGATGATGTCACGGATGCGTCGGTTGTGCGGCCGGAGCATCTGGCCCGGGGAGGCGACCAGCTTTACGCCTCGCGACTTCGCCTCGTCTATCAAGTGCGTGGCATCCGCAGTGGTGACCGTCATGGTCTTGTTGAAGTGTACGTGCTTTCCAGCCCGGATCGCCTTCAGCCCCTGCTCGTAGTGGATACCGATCGGGGTGCAGAGCGTGACCGCGTCGATATCTGCCTCCGCCAGCATCTGGTCGTAGTCTTCGAACGCGCGGCCCGCATTGTACTTTTCGGCCGCCGCCTGTGCGCGTCCGGGCGCCGGATCGCACACCGCCGTCATCACCACGCGGTCCTGCACATCCGGCATGACGAGGTGCTCCAGCGTTCCCCGGATGCCGATGCTTCCCGCGCCCACGATACCGATCTTAACCGGCCCCATTCCCGTCCTCCTCAAACAGTGCAGATCTGTACGGCCTGGCGTAGGGAAGTCATGGGATCACGGCGGGGGATGAACTCGTGTGCCATAAACCCTGTAAAGCCGATGTCTACCAGCGCCTGAGACACGCGGCGGTAGTTCAGCTCCTGCGTGTCATCAATCTCGTGGCGACCCGGGACGCCGCCGGTGTGGAAGTGGGCGATGGACTCCCGGTTCTTCTGGATGGTCGCCACGACGTCTCCCTCCATAATCTGCATGTGGTAGATGTCGTAGAGCAGCTTGAACCGGGGGGACTCGACCCGCTTCACCAGCTCTACGCCCCACAACGTGTGATCGCACTGATAGTCGTGGTGGTCCACCTTGCTGTTCAGCAGCTCCATACAGACGTTGATCCCCAGGCTCTCCGCCAGCGGCATGATCCGCTTCAGCCCGTTCGCGCAGTTCGCCAGTCCATCATCATCCGAGATTCCGCGCCGGTTGCCGGAGAAGACAATCATGTTAGGCAGGCCGGCGTCCTTCACTAACGGCAGCAGCCGCTCGGATTCCTTTACGAGTTTGTCGTGGTCTTCCGTCCTGTTCCAGCCGTCCACTATGCCGCTCGGGCCGTTCGCCATGGCGCAGGTGAGCCCGTGCTGCTTCACGACGGGCCACTCGTGCTCGCCGAGTAGCTCCACGGACTCGATGCCCATGGTCTTTGCGTGAGTGCAGAGGTCCTCCAGCGAGATGTTCGGGTAACACCACTTGCACACGGATTTATGGAATCGGCCCTTGCGCTCCGGCGGCGTGTCCTGGCCAGCGGCAGGGGTCGCCGCTGCGATGGCCGTCCCCACCGCCGCTCCCAACACCTCACGCCTCGTCAATCCCCTGGAGCTCATTTCCAACACCTCCTCAGTACTCGCTTATCCGAACTTCTGGATTCATCCCTCATCCTTCATCCTTCAGGGTTGCTCTTCCTGCCCAACTAAAGCGAATCCAGGGGAAGTTGGGCGGCCTTTGAGCGGCTCGCGCCGCGCACCGGACCAAGCACGCCGGGAGGCACGTCGGACGCGGTCATCCGCTCCGGTGGATACGGCTGCAGCAGTGAGAGGAGCGGCTCGGAAGCATCCTCCGGCGCGGCCATCCATGCCTCCTCGTACTCCGGCAGCAGGATCACCGGCATCCGGTCATGCACCTTCCGCACCAGGTCGTTGGCTTCCGTCGTGATGATGGTGCAGGTGCGCAGCCAGTCGCCGCCGTCCGGCGGCTTCCACAGCTCCCACAGCCCGGCAAAGGCGAACGGCTCGTGGCTCCTGAGCGTGTACTGGACCGGCGTTTTCCGGCCGTCCGGTTCTGTACGCCACTCGTAGAAGCCATCCGAAGGTATGAGGCATCGCCGCCGCTTGAACGCGGCGCGAAATGCCGGCTTCTCGTCCAGGGTCTCTGCCCGAGCGTTGAACATGCGGCTCCCGACTTTGATTTCCTTGGCCCAGCTCGGCACCAGCCCCCATCGGGCCACGGAAAGACTGGTTGGAGCCTCGTTCAGGATGAGTGGGATCTGCTGCGTTGGCGCAATGTTCTCCCCGGGCGCGTTCTGAGTCTCCGTCGAGTCCAGCTTAAACCGGTCCATCAACTGCGCCGGCGGCGTATTGAGGTAGTATCGTCCACACATGGTAGTCTGTTGGTCGTGGCGCGCCTTCTTGCCACGGATTCGTACTGCACAGATGTCTCGCGGCAGTAGTTTAGCATACCGAAGAGAAGGAGCATTTCTATGGACTACCGTTCTCTTGGCCGGACAGGCGTACAGGTCAGCCCGCTCTGTTTGGGGTGCATGAACTTTGGATGGGGCACGCCGGAGGAGGAGTCCGTTCGTATCATCCATGCCGCCATGGACCGGGGCATCAACTTCCTGGACACCGCCAACGTCTACGGCGACACGAAGGGCGCGAGCGAGGAGATCGTGGGCAAGGCGCTGACGACCGACGGCCGCAGGGACAGCGTGGTGCTGGCAACCAAGGTCCACGGCAAGATGTCCGACGACCCGAACGGCTGGGGCAATCATCGCTACCACATCCGGCAGCAATGTGAATGTTCGCTCCACCGGCTCCGCACGGACCGCATCGACCTGTACCAGATCCACCGTCCCCAGGCGAGCGTCCCCATCGACGAGACGCTCCGCGCGTTGGACGACCTCATTCGTGCTGGCAAGGTCCTCTATATCGGCACCAGTACCTTCGGCGCCTGGCAGCTCGTGGAGTCCTTGTGGATCTCCAAGGAGCTTGGGCTCAACCGCTTCGTCTCCGAGCAGCCCCCGTACAACGTGCTGGACCGGCGCATCGAGCGGGAGCTCCTCCCCATGTGCCGCACCTACGGCCTCGGGGTGATCCCCTGGTCGCCCATCGCGGGAGGGCTGCTCACGGGCAAGTATCGCCGCGGCGAGCCCGCTCCCGCTGGCTCCCGCTACGAGAAGGGCGCCCCCTCCACTCGCGCCACCGAGCGCGCCTTCGATGTCATCGACGGCTTCGTGCACCTGGCCGAAGAAAAGGACTGCGCTCCCACCGCCCTGGCGCTTGCCTGGAATATGGCGCAGCCCGGGATTACCTGCCCCATCATCGGGCCGAGCTCCTTCGAGCAGTTCGAGGACAATCTGAAGGCGCTCGACGTGCAAGTCACGGACGAGGATCGCAAGCGCATCGACAGCCTGATCCCGCCGGGCGACCACGTTTCCGCCTACTACGACGCCGACTTTGGCCCGAACGCGCGCTGGACCTGATTCTGAACTTTCGCGGCTGCGCTTCGTCTAAGAACCCGGTATGCAGACAGAGCAGAGGCCGAGTGCCGGAACCGGGGTGATAGGGTGATCGCTGTGGCGAACGCGGACACCGCGCTCATTCTCAGATGCCAGGCCGATGACGCCGCAGCGTTCAATGAGATTGTCTCGCGGTACAAGAACCGCGTGTTCAACTACGTCAGCCGAATGATAGGCCCCGGGACGGACGCGGAAGACCTGACACAGGAGACGTTCGTTCGGGCATATATGAACATCCGGTCGTTCCAGAGCCGCGCCTCGCTCAACACGTGGCTCTTCCGGATTGCCACGAACCTGTGTATCGATTTCAACCGGAAGCGCGGCAAGGCGCGTGCGCTCACCACCTCTCTCCAACGGGAGGACCTGGACGAAGAGGGAGAGACGGACCGCGAGATTCCGGACGAGCGGTTCGATCCGCAGCGCCTTTTGCTGAACAAGGAGCTGGGAGTTGAGCTGCAGCGAGCGCTGGCGTCTCTGCCGGAGAAGCTGAGGACGGTGGTGCTGCTGCACGATATCGAAGGACTTCCGTACGAGGAGATCGCCTCGATCGCGGAGTGCCCGCTGGGGACGGTAAAGTCCCGCCTGTTCAACGCGCGCATGGCCCTGCGCCAGAAGCTAGGGTCGTACGTAGACGGCTCCATGGCCGACTGAGCGCGCACCGGAGCAAGATCATGAATTGCAAGACGGTACAGCCTCTGCTGTCCGAATATATTGACAACCGGCTCTCCGCCCGGGACACCTGGGAGGTAGACCGCCACCTCGCGGGGTGCAACGAGTGCACGCGTTTGCTCAACGAGATGAGGCGAACGGTGGCGCTCCTCCAGGAGTCGCCCCGGCTGGAAGTGCCGGCGGAGTTCATGCAGAGGCTCCAGGACCGTCTGGCGACTGTGGAGCCCGAGCCGGCGCGGGGCGCCTGGAAGGAATCGATCGGGCGGTTATTCCTACCGAGGGTGCTCCCGGCCTGGGGCGCGGCCCTGGCCGCCTGCGGCCTTGCGGCGGTGCTCCTGCTCCCGCCGAGCCATCCGC
The DNA here is from genome assembly GCA_964396385.1 of uncultured Chthonomonadaceae bacterium. Classification (GTDB taxonomy): domain Bacteria; phylum Armatimonadota; class Chthonomonadetes; order Chthonomonadales; family CAJBBX01; genus CAYNFH01. Next base: position 15,395 of record CAYNFH010000136.1, read on the forward strand.
CCGCCACGGTTCTGCAGCAGGGTGGCGCCGTGCGCGCGGCGGTGCAGAAGGCCGCCAGCCAGAACGTGGCCATCTCAGCGAGCGATCCCCTGGCCGACCTGGGAGCGGCGAACCTGACCGCTCACGCCAGCGCCGACGCGGCGCCGGACCCGGCGAGCCAGATAGACTGACGTTCTAATACAGGAGCGCAACCGGCCAGGCCGCTCCGCCGCCCTGGCCCTTTTCTTTAGCAAAATGGTTTCGCAACCGGCACAAACCAGACTCAAGACCATCCTGGCGGTCGTCTGCGCGGCCGTCATCGTGCAGCCCGCGCTAAGCCAACGGCCCCGGATGGTAAAGCCACGGCCGCAGGTCCGGCCGCTTCGGGCCGTTCCGGACGCGTCCACGCAGGAGGCGCAGCGCGTCATCGCGTTCTACCTCCGGCAGGGCATCCGGCAGCAGTACACGGGCGAGCAGATCACCCGTCTGCTCCAACCGGGAGGCGCAGTCCGGGAGACTCGCCAGTCCGTCCGGTACGCCGGTCCTGGCCGCCAGCGCATGGAGTACCTGGCCCCGGCCGAGCTGCGCGGAGAGACCATCCTGATCAGTGGGGGCAGGTTCTTCCACTACAAGCCGTCCCCTGAGAACCGGATCCAGGAAGGCGTGGCCCCGGCGGAGGAGTTCCAGGCGCGCGCCCGCGAGATCATCCAGGGCGTCCGAAAGGGAACGGTGTCCGTACGCGTGGTGGGGCAGGAGCTCGTCGCCGGCCACATGGCGACTATCGTGGAGCTGCGCTCGCTGGCGGGCGGCGCCTTCTACCTCAAGTTCTGGATCGATCAGGCAACGGGGGTCCGCCTGAGGTACGAGAACCTGGACCCGCGAGGCAGAGTTGTATCGGAGACGTTCTTTACAAGCGTCAACTACGATCCGGTCTTCGCCCCGGGCGAGTTCCAGCCCAATACCCTGCCGAACGTGCCGCACGAGGCACTGCTGCCGGAGCGGGCGCCTTTACCTAACGTCCGGGCCGCTCAGGCGCAGGTCGGCTACACCATTCGGGAGCCGGCAGTACCGGCCGGCTTCCACCTGAGTGGGGTGTGGGTGGAGCGGACGCCGCCCAAGCGCGCCACAACCATCCTGCGCTACACAGACGGCGTCAACACCTACACCATATTCGAGACACCGATCCCTCCCCGGCGCATAGGACAGGCTGCGCGGGCCGCCCACCCCAAGCGGGTTCCCCGCCTGCGCAACGGCGTGGTCCACTGGCTCGGTGAAGAGATGCTCTACACTCTCATCGGCAATCTTCGACAGGATACCGTCCGGAGCATCGTGGAGTCGCTCCAGTAACCTGTTAGACATACCGGCATTCATCCGAGCGTGAGCTGGTGCTGGAACAGCCTCGATCGCCTCCCCGTCTTCCGTTATGTCACACGGCCGGTCCCCGGTCGTTATACCGTACTAGAGAGATCGCCGCGTCCGTCCGCGGCGCACAATCAGCTTTGGACGGGGGTTTCGCACAATGAGAACCAACAACAGAATCTTCGCGGCGGCGATGGCCGCAATCTTCATCGGGGGCGCCACCCTGGCGCCCGTTGCTGCTCGGGCCAGCGAGGAGGGACGGCGTAACACGGCGCTGGGGCTGGGCGCTCTAACCGCCTACCTGTTCACGCGCGGAGGCAGCAAGGTCCCGGCCTTTCTAGGCCTCGCCGGCACCGCATACGCCTACAAGCGGTACCAGGATAGCATCAACGCCCGGCATCGCTGGGAGCGTGCAGCCTACTACTACCACCACTCCTATCCATACCGGTCGTATTCGTACCGGTCCTATTCGTACCGGCACCATTCCTATCGGCACCACTACACCCGGCATTACCGCCATCACCACTATCGCTGGTAGGTAGCGGCTGACGGGAACTCTCGGCCCGGGCATTGCGCCCGGGCCGATTCAGTCTCCGGGAGGTTTCGCGGCGTCTGCCGTCCAACAGCTTCCGTGTGCATCCTGGATTCCGTGCGTCCCCCGTCTTCCGTCTTCCGTCTCCTCGTCCTCTTGCTGACCCTCGCCGCCCTAACCGGTTGCCGGGCGCCGGACGCGCCGCACACCCTCACCATCTGGTCCGCGCCCACCGGCATGGAGGAGCGGGCCTTCCTCCGTCTCTGCCGCCGCTTTGAACGGGAGCATCCCGGCCTCCGCGTGCGCAATGTGGGCTCGCTGCAGCAGGAAAAGCTGACTCGCGCCATCGTGGCGGGCGTTCCGCCGGACCTGGCGTATCTGTACGGGACGAGCGACGTGGGGCCGCTGGCCGCCAACGGCGCGCTCGCGCCGCTGGACAGCCTCTACAGGCGCTCCGGCTTCCGCGATACGGATTTCCTGCCCGGCTGCATCGCCCAGGGCCGCTACGCCGGTCGCTTATATGCCATGCCGGTGACGCGAGATGCCCACGCTCTCTACTGGAACCGCCAGGTGTTTCGCCGATCAGGTCTGGATCCGAATTCGCCTCCGCGCACGGTGGAGGATCTCTTCAGGCTCTCGGCAGTCCTCACCCACAGAAGCCCGGATGGCAGCCTGGACCGGCTCGGATTTCTGCCCATTCCGGACGACACGGCGATGCTGCTCTGCATGCTTGGCGCGAACCTGACCGACCCGGGCAGCGGCAGACTCTCGCTGGACGCACCCGAGAACATAGCGGCATTGCAGACGCTTGTATCGTTCATGGACGGACTCGGCGGGAGGGCGGCAGTAGGCGCGTTCAAGAGCAGCTTCGGCCGGCAGGACTCCGCTCAGAACCCGATAGCCACGGGCAAAGTCGCCATGTCGCTGGAAGGGGAGTGGGTCGCAATGTACATGGAGAAGTACGCGCCCCAGGTGGACTATGGGGTTGGCGAGATACCATATCCGGCGAGCCGGCCGAAGCTGCGTAACATGGCCTGGCAGGACGGCGACGTGATGGTCATCCCCCGTGGGGCGACGCACCCCTCTGCAGCC
>CAYNFH010000137.1:0-18290 GCA_964396385.1 uncultured Chthonomonadaceae bacterium
CCCTCCAATCGCGGCGATTCGGGATACCTCGTCCAGGGTGGTGCGCAGCTCCACGGCCTTGCGGGCCGCGTCCGCTACGAGCGTGCGCATCGGAGGCTGTGCCATGAGAGCGACTTGGCGGAGCTCCTCCAGAGGCGCGCGCGAGGCGATGGCGGCGGCCAGCGGCGGCGCATTGACCAGCACCTCGAACACTCCGATTCGGCCCCGGTACCGCCGGCCCATGCAGCGCGGGCAACCGCGTCCGGCGTAGAACACTGCGTCCGCCGGCATCTCGTATCCACCCATCACGGCCGCGCGGCGGATCCGTTGGAGCTTTGCGGAATCCGGCTGTGCCGGCTCTTTGCAATCCGGGCAGATGCGGCGCACCAGGCGCATGCCCACCACGCACCTCAGCCCGTCCGCTATCAGGAAGGGCTCGACCCCGATATCCACCAGCCTCTGGATGGCGCTCGGCGCATCCGCCGTGTGCAGCGAGGCCATCACCAGGTGGCCGGTTATCACCATCTCCGCGACCAGCTCCGCAGTTTCGAGATCGCGGATCTCGGAGACCATCACGTAGTCCGGGTCCTGCCGCAGCGCGGTCCGGAGCGCGACGGGGTAGGTCACGCCTGTCTTGCGGAACACCGGGATCTGAGTGGTGTACGGCATCTGATACTCTACCGGATCCTCGATGGTGATGGTCTTGCGCGATTCGCAGGCCACCTCCTCCAGGCAGCTATAGAGTAGGGTCGACTTACCCGCGCCGGTGGGCCCGGTCGCAATAATGAGGCCGGTAGGTCGCGCGAGCGCCTCCCGTACTCGGCGCAGGTCCTCCGGACCCATGCCGAGCGCGTCCATCCCCATAAGAACGCTTGTCCGGTCCAGAATGCGCATAACCGCAGCCTCCCCATAGAGCGAAGGAACCAGCGAAACGCGGAGATCGAACTGGCGGCCTTGCCTTTCTGTCCGGAAGCGGCCGTCCTGCGGAATGCGTTTCTCGTTCAGGTTCATCTCCGTCATCTGCTTGAACGTCTGGATAAGTGGCTCGTGCAGCCGGAATGGCATCCGGCGCACCTCGCCAAGGTCACCGTCGATACGGTAGCGGAGCATAGTGAAGGTGACGCCGCCGTCACGGGCCGGCTCCAGGTGGATGTCGCTGGCGCACATAGCGATCGCCAGGTTGGTGATGTGGTGCGCGAGCCGCGCCAGCGGCTCTCCGCCCTCGGCAGAATCGGTCTGCGGTTCCACGGACTTCACTCCGGTATCGGCGAGCTGCTGCTCGAAAAACCGGAGCTCCTCCTCCAGCTCGCGCGATTCGGCAGTGCCGAGCGCGGCGGGCGCGCGCTCCATGTATGCGGTGAGGTCGGCGCGTCGGAACCGCCACTGCCGGCCCACCTTCAGGCCCCGAAGGTCACCGCTGCTGAGGAGGCGGTAGAGGGTGGGCCGGCTGGTGCCCAGGAACTGGACGGCCTCGTCGAGGGTGAGAAGGTCGTCGGAGGGTGAGACCTGAGAGTTGAGAGGTGAGAGGTCAGTTTGTGGCGTGCCACTTTCTTCTTCGGACATTGTCATAGCCTCCGTGAGGTGGGTGTGGTCGGACTCCAGGTCCGGCGGCCTGGGGCTGGCCGACTATGTCAAATCATCTTGTAATGATTCATAGCATGTAATGAGAACACTGTCAAGCCGTCAATTGACAGGGTGAAGGCGGTCTGATATACTCGGCATGCCGCAGGAGGGACCCGTGAAGCTCGCATTCACTACACTTGGCTGCCCATCATGGACCCTGGATCAGGTGGTTCGCGCCGCCGTCGAGTACGGCTACCAGGGAGTAGAGGTTCGGGGGCTGGGACCCCACGTGGACCTGCGCGAATCCCCCGAGTTCTCGGCCTCCCAGCGCCCCAATACACGCCGCCGTTTTGAGGACGCGGGGCTGGCCATCTGCTGCCTCGGCGCCTCCTCCAGCTTTGCGAACCCGGACCGCGTCGCCGGATCCATCAACGAGGCGAGCGCTTACGTGGAGCTCGCCGCGGAGCTTGGGTGTCCTCTCGTGCGCGTATTCGGCGGCACGGCGCCGGAAGGGGAGAGCCAGGAGGAGGCCGCCGCACGCGTGGCCGGCGCGCTTTCGGAGCTGGCGCCCTTCGCGCGCGAGCACCGCGTGACCCTGGTGCTGGAGACACACGACTCCTTTTCCACTGGGGCGAAGGTGGCGGGGGCGCTGCGGCAGGTGGCATCGGATTCCGTGGGCGCGCTGTGGGACCTCCACCATCCCTATCGCCAGGGAGAGGCGCCGGAAGAGACCTATGCCGAGCTCGCGCCGTATCTGCGCCATACCCACGTGAAGGACAGCCGCGATGGCGCCTACTGCCTGCTGGGCGAAGGGGATGTGCCGGTCCGCGAGATGATCCGGCTGCTGCGGCGCGCGCCCGCCCAGGGGCCGCGGCCGGAGTGGCTCTCACTGGAGTGGGAGAAGCGGTGGCATCCGGAGATCGCCGACCCAGAGGTCGCCTTCCCGCAGTACGCGCGGACGCTCAAGACCTACCTGGAGGCGGCCGCGTGACTCCCCGCCGCATGGAGGAGCCGGCGGGTGACCGGCCCCGTAGGCGCCGCCGTCGCGCCCTCAACACGGCGGGCATCGTCGACTTCCTAGAATACCTGGCGCCGCCCAACCTGGCGGTGCCGGAGCAGCCCTACGGCCTTCAGGTCGGCGCGCCCACGGCCGAGATCAGCTCGGTGGTCGTGGCGCCCATGGCCACCTTCGACGCGCTCTCCACCGCGGCCTCCCGCAAACAGGCGCTGCTCATCACCTCCGCCCCGCTCATCACCGAGCCCGTCATGGCCGTGCGGCGAGACACGCCGATCGGCGGCAAGCTCTCCTACCTGCTCGAGCACCGCATCAACTACTACGCGCTGGCGAATACGTATGCCGCCGCTCCGGGCGGGTTCGACGACAGCCTGGCGGAACGGCTGGGCCTGGCGGCCACAGTCGCCATCCAGCCGACCACGTTCGAGCCCCAGTACAAGATGGCCGTGTACGTACCTCCGGCGGCAGCGGGCCAGGTCCTGCGCGCGGCGGCGGAGGCCGGGGCGGGCCGCATCGGCAAGTACAGTCACTGCTCCTTCCAGACGCGCGGCACCGGCACGTTCCTGCCCAACCCGGGTGCGAAGCCGACCATCGGGTCTGTGGGCCGTCTCGAGAACGTGGAGGAGGTGCGGCTGGAGATGGTGGTCCCTCAGCGCGAGTTGCAGGGCGTCATCGCGGCCGTGCTGGACGCTCACCCGTACGAGGAGGTGGCGTACGACGTCTACACCGTGAAAAACCCCGGCGTTATGTACGGTCGCGGACGCATTGGGGAGCTGCCGCTCAAGGTCTCGCTTGAGACGGTAATTGCCCAGGTACAGGACGCGCTTGGCACAGACGCTCTGCGCTGCTCGCACCGGCCGGAGTTCCCCATCGCCTCGCTCGCGGTGGCCAGCGGCATCAGCGACGGCCTGTTCTGGCCCGCCAACCGCTCCGGGGCGGGGGCGTTCGTTACCGGCGGGGCGACGCCGCAGGACCTGATGCTGGCGGACGGCAGCACCACCGTGGTGATCGACGTGGGCTACTCGGCGTCCGTGATGCCGGGGCTGTTACGACTTTGCGCACAGCTCCAGGACACCTTCTCCGCGGAGGGGGTGGAGGTAGCATACTGTCCATGAGGGCTGAAGGTTTAAGGTTGAACGTTCGATTACAGAGCCCTGTCCTACTGACTGCTGCCTACTGCCTACTGCCTACTGACTACTGACAATGAGGGCTCTCGTCACACGCGTGCTGCCGGAGGAGGCGCTGGCGATTATCCGCAGCGCCGCCGACGTGGAGGTTTGGCCGGAGGAGCTTCCTCCGCCCCGCGACGTTCTGCTGACCCGGGTTGCAGACGCCGACGGCCTGCTCTGCCTTCTGACGGACCGCATTGACGCAGAGCTGCTGGACCGCGCCCCGAAGCTGCGCGTGGTGAGCCAGATGGCGGTAGGGGTGGACAACATCGACGTGGATGCCTGCGCGGAGCGCGGTATTCCGGTGGGAAACACGCCCGGGGTGCTGGCCGAGACCACGGCGGACCTGGCCTTCGCGCTGCTTATGGCCACGGCGAGGCGGATTGTGGACGGAGACCGCGCCGTGCGCTCCGGCGAGTGGGTGACCTGGTCGCCTATGTTCATGACCGGCATGGACGTGCACCACGCCACACTGGGGCTGGTGGGCCTGGGCCGGATCGGGACGGAGATGGCGAAGCGCGCGCACGGGTTCGATATGCGCATCCTCTATGCCACGCGCACGGACAAGCCGGAGGTGGACCAGCTCTACGGGGCGCGGCCGGTGGACCTCGACACTCTGCTTGAGGAGAGCGACTTCGTCTCCGTCCACACGGCGCTGACGCCCGATACGCACCACCTCATCGGCCGGGAGCAGTTTGCGCGCATGAAGCGGACGGCCATCTTGATCAACACGGCGCGCGGCCCAGTGGTGGATCAAACCGCGCTGTACGAGGCGTTGCGGGATGGGCGGATTGCCGCGGCGGGGCTGGACGTTTTCGAGACCGAGCCGCTGCCGGACGATGAGCCGCTCCTGATGCTGGACAACGTGGTGGTCCTGCCGCACATCGGCTCGGCGTCCGTGGCCACCCGCACGCGGATGGCGGTTCTGGCGGCCGAGAACCTGGTCGCCGGCCTCGAAGGCCGGCCGCTGCCGCACCCAGTCAATCGGGTAGTCAGTAGTCAGTAGAAGGACCTGACGACGCTCCGGCCTACTGACTACCGACTACTGACTACTGACTGCTGGCCGATCTCCGGCTGCGCCGTGCGAAGTCGAAGATGTCCGGGACCGCTTTCCCCTGCGTCAAGTGCTCCTCGTCCGCCGTGTAGGTGACAAACGCCAGGCACATCTCGTCGGTGGTCTGCTCGCCCCAACGCACCTCCCGCAGCGGATGGCTGGGGTTGTTCGGGTTCGCATCCGAGTTGTCGTAGACCGCCTCCAGGCTCACCACCGACCCCTTCGGCAGCTTCAGCGGCTGTTTGAACCCGTACGTTAGCTGCCAGCGGAAGTCCCAGTCCGGAACGTCCACGAGCTGCGTCTGGCTCTTGTCCGGAAGCGTCACGACTACCTTCATCGAGCGGCCCAGCAGGTGCATGTGTGGCGTCACGGCGAGCACCGTGATGTCGCGGATCACCGGCATGGAGGCGGTCTCCACGTGGTGGGCGTCGCCGGCCGGGATGCGGATGAAGGGGTTCACCACTGGCAGGAGCCGCACGCGCTTATCCACGGGACCTTTGGCGAAGTAGAGCCCTATCTGGCTCTGATCCTTCTCCGACTTGCCGTCCTTGTGGTAGTGCACCTCCAGCACGATGTCCGCTCCCTTGGGCAACAGAGCCCCCACGCCCGGCGGCAGGAACCGCGCCTCGTTTCCGGGCGCCCATCCGGCGAAGATGAGCACAGGGAAGAAGCCGGGGCCGCTGCCCGGAGTGGGGTTGGTGTAGCCGGGGCCGGGGCTTTTGGCCTGCAGCTCCCGCGCTTTGCCGCTCAGGTCCAGGTACGCAATGACGTGATGAACCACGGCACGGTTGCCGGGATGCACCTCTACAGCGGAGACATAGCGGTCCTCCGCGTAATGGGTGGGAATCACGAAGCAGTGGTACTCGTCTCGGCCGTCCGCTTCTACAGTGTAGGGCTGCTCCATACCGAAAATGACGTCCGGCTTGCCAAGCTGCCAACCATCCCGGAACTTGGGCTCTGCCGGCGTCTGCTTGAGGTTCCCCGCAGGAGCGCCCGCGTCCGCCCAGGCGCCGATGGTCTGGATCTGCGCTGTGGTGAGACGCCGCTCGTCCAAGAACTCGCCGTGGGAATCGGCTTTCCAGGGCGGCATGGTGCGGGCGGCCGTTACCGCTTTGAGCTGTTTGGCCCACTCGGCCGCTTCTTTGTAGCTCTCCAGCCCGAAGGGGGCGACCTGCCCCTTCCGATGGCATGCGACACAGTTCTTCTGGAGGATGGGAGCGATGTCTCTGGCGTACGTGATGGGACCCGCATGGCCGGTGCGGCTGGAGGACATGATCACGCAGCCGAACGGCTTTGTCTCCGCCTGAGCAACATGCCGGCCCGCGAGGACGGCTTCCAGAGCATCGCGCAGATCGTGAGAGTGGACGAGCGTGGAATCTAGGTTGTCGTCGATGCGCCCGCGGTAGCGAATGGCGCCGGTGGAGTCCAGCACCACCACCTCGGGCGTGGCTGTGGCGCCAAGACGCTTGGCAAGCGAACCGTCGTCCTTTACCACTGTGAAGGTATATCCGCGCTCTTCTGCGTGCTTCTGGACCTTCTCCGGGGTGTCCTGTACGTTGGGGTAGACGGCGAGAAAGTGGAACCCTCTGGCCGAGTAAGTCTTCTCAAGCTCCAGGATGCGCGGGGTGTAACTGTTGCTGACCGGGCACTCTGAGCCCAGGAACAGGTAGACAGCAGGCAGCTCTGCAGCCGTCGTGAGCGAGTGGGCGGCGCCGCTCAGGTCGCGAAAAGCCAGGGCGGCCGGATGGGCGCCGATGGTGGCAGAGGTCGCCGCGACCAAAGGCGTGCGGGCGACGAAAAGGCCGAGAGCAGCGGCGCAGAGCAAGGACAGGGCAGGTCGAAGGCGGGCAGCGGGCGTACGCATCGCATCCTCCAGGGCGCGGGAGAAGGACCTTTGTTGGATTATACGATACATCATCTGATTCCGGTTGCGCATTTTTTCACAAATTGCGCGACAGGAGTAATTCGGGCGGACGGCCAAATGGGAAGTAGTCAATAGTCGGTAGTCATGTAGTTAGGATTCCAAATGCCGCGATTTGGTCCGCACATCGATCCGCCCCTGTCGTTCATACCGCCGATCCTCGGCCAATTGGGACAGAGCGTATTCCAGACGACGCTGAGGGATCCGCGGCGACTCTCCAAAGAGAGCGTCCCGGACGAGGGCGACCAGCAGGGTTACCGCGCGGCGGCGGAGGGGCAGGGGCTCTGGGGCATCGTCCACGCCTCCATGCTGACCAGTCTCGGCTCGCCGGACCCGCGTATCCGCAACGGCTCCGCGGGCGCGCTGGCCTCGGACGCGAACCTGGCCGCATCCCTGGGGCTGGCAGGGGTCTGCTTCCATGTGGGCTACGCCAAGGGTCACGCAACGCAGGACGCGGCCGTGGAGGCGGTAGTTTACAAGCTGGGCGACGTGATGAAGAAGCTGCAGCCCGGTGCGCGCGTGTTGCTGGAGAACGGGGCGGAGGGCACGGAGCTGGGCCAGACGGTGGAAGAGCTGGGTAAGGTGGCGCGTGGCGTGGGCTGCGGCCCGGGACCGCTGGGATTGGTGCTGGACACCTGCCACCTGCACGTCTCCGGCTTCGACCTGTGCGAGCCCAACGCGCCGGACCGCCTGGCGGACCAGCTTGAGGCCCACAGCCTGACGCCCTACCTGACGGCGCTGCACCTGAACGACGCGAAGGCGCCGTGCGGCAGCCACCGCGACCGGCACGCCGTACCCGGGGAGGGCACCATCGGCGAGGGCCTGCGCCGCTTCATCCGCCACCCGCTGTTCGCGGACCTCCCGGCCATCCTGGAATTGAGCCTGGAAGACGCCGAGCAGGGAATCAAATACCTGAGAGGCGGATGAACCGCAGAGGACGCAGAGTGCACAGAGAAAGGCGGATGATGGAACGAGAGGTCCGGATTCCGGCCACGCCTCCCCGCCTTATTCCCTCATCGCCTCATCAGAACCTCTGCGTCCTCTGTGCCCTCTGTGGTGAGAATCACCGGCTCTTCAGAGCAGTTAATCGCTGCTGAATGAGGTCCGCAAGATCCCCGACGGTGAGCGGAGCGCCCATGAACATCCCGGGCATGCCCATCATGCCGCCGGGCCGTATCGGCGCTCCGGGGAAGCGGCCAGGGCCGCCTGGTCCTGCCGGTCCGCCCGGGCCACCAGGCGCGGGAGTCCCGCCGGGGGCGCCGAAGGGGTTCGGGCCGTTGACGGTGCCGGTTCCGGTGGAGCTGGGCCCGCCGAACGGAGTGCCCGGTCCGCCGGGTCGCGGGAACGCCATGTGCGGCGCCTGGCCCACAATGCTCCGCAGCGTGCCGGCCTTGTCCGGGCCGAGGCCCTGCGTGAGCCGCTGCCAGACCTGCTCCTGGCGCTGCTGGTGCTGCTCCACCGCCTGGTTCATCTGCTCCTCCATGTTGGCGGGCGGGGCGGCGTCCGGCCCGGCCGAGAGGAGCGCGTTGAGCTCCTGGTCCAGGAGTCGGTCCCGGGTGGTCGCGAGCTCCTGGTCGGCTTGCTCCAGCTCCCTGAGGCCGGTGAGAGCGGCGTTCAGGTCCTGGGCGGTGAAGTGCTGGGCGCTGAGCTGGCGAAGGGCGTTGATGCGGGCCATCTTGCGCTGCGCCTCCGGCGTGAGGGGCGCCATGCGGCGTCCAATCCCCACGGTCCCTCCCGGCCCGAAGGGCGCCTGTCCGGGCTGCGCCACGGCCACGCCTGGGAGGATGAGTGCTGCCGCTATCGCGGCGAGGTAGTATCTGGCCATTCTCTATGTCCTCTCTTCCAAGTGCGTCCTGTACCGTCAGTACGCTGTCGAACAGCTCCCCAACATCGTGCCGACGCCTGGCCCGTCATCCTGACCAGCGAAGCAGACCTGTGTCCGTTGGTGGGCCGAAAGACATCCGCAAAGTACACCCATGTCCTTAGGAGCTCCGCGAGGGATCTGCTTTACGGCACCTGTACGTACTCTGCCGGGGAGAATCGGTGCGCCCGCCACGGGTATGTTCGCATCCGGCGGCGGCAACTCCTCGTGCCGGCGCGGATCGGCCGTTGACAAGGACGTGCGGCGTTTGGTATAACGTCAAGGCCGTTTGGCGGGTGGGGGCGAATAGCTCAGTTGGTAGAGCGCTTCGTTTACACCGAAGATGTCAGGGGTTCGAGTCCCTTTTCGCCCACTCTACGGCCACAACCGCATACTCGGGGGTGTAGCTCAGTCCGGTTAGAGCGCCTGCCTGTCACGCAGGAGGCCGCGAGTTCAAGTCTCGTCATCCCCGCTCGCATCACGCGGAGGGCCGAATCCCCACGATTCGGCCCTCCGCTGCTTTGGAGGAGCAATAACGGGCCTGATTACGGTTGATGGGACTTACGAGTACGGCAGGGTGGAGCTCGACCAGAAGCCAGTCGGCATCGAGCGGGCAAGGGTGAAGGTAGTATTCGATGCCGGTTCAGGCGATCGCGCCGAGACCAAACGCGAGGCCGCCGTCAAACGGATGCTGGCCCGTATGCGACAGGGGATCAACTTCGGTGATTACAAGTTTGACCGGAGCGAGATCTATGAGGAGAGAATAAACGAGCTGGAACCGCAGCCCAAGCGCCAGCCATGAGGTCACGGATTCCGGCCGTGGTCGACACGAACATATTCATCTACGCTCACGATCCCACTGACCCGGCAAAGCAAATTCAAGCCCAGGAGGTAATCGAGGACTTGACTGTGGCGGGTCACCTGGTAACGACCGCCCAGGTACTCAGCGAGTCGCGCCGAGCGCAGAGTTATGGTGCAACGGCCGCGAGGCTGTGGACCTGACCTCCTGCGAGAACGACCGCGCCTTGAAGGTAGCCGGAGCGCTGCGTTCCAATCTGGGCGGGCACGGTGCGGGTCGTCCGGGTGCCGTCGCCAAGCTGGTAGGTATCGTTGAGTCCCCATCCCCAGGCGGTGCCGTCGCCCTTCGCCGCCAGGCTGTGCGAAAAACCTCCAGCGATGGTAACCACGCCCTGTAAATAGCCGCTGGGGTCGGTAGGATCGGTTACCGTTATCGGGGTGCTCTGGATGGTCGGCGCCGTCGGATCCCCTAGCTGGCCGTAACCGTTGTCGCCCCACGCAGCGCACGTTCCGTCCGGCTTCAACGCCAGACTGTGATATCCGCCAGCGGATAAACTCACGACGTTCTGGAGAGTTCCGGTGGGATCGGCTGGATCTACCGTCTGTACGGGAGTTGAACGGTTCGCGGTTGTTCCATCACCGAGCTGGCCGAGGCCATTCCACCCACATGCCCAGACGGTGCCGTCGGCTTTCAGCAGTACGGAAAAGCGCAGGCCGGCTGAGGCGCTGACCACGTTCTGGAGGTAGCCCGTGGGATCCGTGGGGTCCTTTACCTGTACGGGCAATGTCCGGCCGGTATTGGTACCGTCACCGAGAGTGCCATAGGAGTTCTCCCCGCACGCCCAAGCGGTCCCGTCCGCTTTGACAATTTGACTATGAAACGTCCCCGCGGCTACCAAAACGGCGTTCTGCAAGAACCCGGTCGGATCCGTCGGGTCCTTGACCTGCACGGGCGCCAGCCGGTTGGTTGTGCTGCCGTCTCCGAGCTGGCCGTCGCTGTTGTATCCCCACGCCCACACGGTGCCGTCCGATTTAGCCGCGAGGTTGTGGTTCGCTCCTGCGGCAATTGCAACGATATTGTGCAGGTACCCGGTGGGGTCCGTGAAATCCTTCACCTGGACCGGCGTCGTGTGGAACGTGGTGGTTCCATCGCCGAGCTCCCCTTGGCCGTTCAATCCCCATGCCCAGACGGTGCCGTCAGTCTTTAACGCAATGCTGTGGCGGCCGCCACACCCGAGGATCACGACGTTCTGCAGGAACCCCGTTGGGTCTGCAGGGTCCACCACGTGGTCCGGCACGGCGCGGGCCGTGGTGGTGCCATTGCCAAGCTGGCCGTAATCGTTCTGGCCCCATGCATACGCCGTTTGGGCCGGCGCCCGGCGTGCTGCGCCTAGGGAAAGCAGCGCCAGCAGAAGCAATAGACGAAACCACGTTTTGCGGTGTAATGGCATGTGGGGGCATCCTTTCGTCACGGACTCCGTCCCGGCCGAAGCATCCGAAGGCGATCAGAACAGCCGCGGATTCCTCTGTGTATTCGGGAGAAGTTCGCGTGATTCCTCCTGCCCACATGGCCTCACTTGTGGTCCGCCGGACCGCCCCGGCGGAGCAACCGCCCGGCAATCTCTTCGGCCGTCGCCGCCGAATAGATGGCGAGCATATCGTCCAGGCTGGGCAGGACTTAGCCGCAGTAGGGCAGCATCGGCTCCAGCACCTCTTGCCTGGGACCAAATCCCCAGCATTCGTCCAGCAGCGTCACTACGCACTGCTTCTGCGCCTCCTTACAGCCTGCAGAGCGACTGGTTGCCATGGCGGCTAGCGAGGAAGCACTGGAAGCGCAGCGTGCAGGAGCTTGGAGGCACTGGCTACGAGCCTATCGATAGCGCTGCAGACCCGGCGTTCAGGGCGACACAGAAGCTGAAGGGCGAGGAGCGAGCCGGACCCTGCCCGACCTTCGCGAGAGACCAAGCTGGAGGACTTATCGGATTCAACATTGAACACCGAGTAACAGCTTAGGGCGCTGGCCACGCGGCACCGTGGTGGCGCGCATACATAATGCGAGGGATTCCCTCGCTGGAGCGGATGGCCTGCTCAGCGCTCGTATCGGGGCTGTGAGGCGGGCCATTCGTGCGTTTACGACTGTAGGGTGCCAGAAGTCAGGAGCCCGTTTGGGAGGAATTCTGGCCTCCTGCCTTGTTGAGAATCGGTGCGGTTTGGAGGCATAGGTAGCGACTCTAACGAGCGTGGATGCGGCACTTTGGACAGGTAGGAGACCTGCATACCTGTCACGCAGGAGGCCACGAGTTCAAGTCTCGTCATCCCCGCTCGCGCCACGCGGAGGGCCGAGTCCTGGCGCTCCGGCCCTTCTCATCTTGGAGGGACGCCGATGACTCTCATTACGATAAACGGAACATATGAGAACGTTAGGGTCGAGCTGGATGCGCAGCCCGTCCCGATCTCGAAGGCGCGTGTCTAAGTCGTGTTCGGCGTGGTGACTGACGAAACGGCCGCCCGGCGGGGGAGGCGGTACGGGATCGATTAGCGGTCGTTGGAATGCATTGGAGGAGACAAGAGGATGAGCGAGGCCAACGCCGTGGTAGTGCTTGCCCAGACTGCCCTGCCTAGGTTCGTCAATGGGATCGAGAATACGCGCGCTGCTGAAGAGCTGCAGGCGAAGGCGGAGGACTTCCTGAAGGCTTTCGGGATTGACGGCGATGCCGAGCTCAGTCTGGAGCTCGCGGGTAAGGATGCGGGCCACTTCATCGTGACGGTGCGAGCGAAAGTTCCAGCGGAAGACGTTCTGACCGTTGCGGTCCTCGCTCGCGTGCAGCGACCCGAGTCCCTTGCCTGACCCGCAACCACTGTACTATCCTCTCAGTGCGATGAGCTTGTGTGCTCCTGTCCGGAGGCGGGGCCCGGGCAATCTTCGGAACGGCCCGCCGTTCCGCATCGAGGCGGACCGCCGGGAAGACGGTCCGCTAGCCGGGGTTGACTTCCAGCACCGCCGTGGAACTCAGCATTACGGCGCTCCGGCGTGAGGGAGCAATGAAACGGTCGGCGGCATCCGATGTGCGGATCACCGAGAAGACTCCATCCGCGCGACTGCTGGATTTGTTGATAGGTTGGGCTGAGTGGGTCTCACAGGAGGAAGCCGCCAACCGATACTGCGACGAGCGGGTGGTAGACCGCGCGCTCGCGGCGGACGAGCTTTTCGCCCTCTACCAGGAAGCCGGCGGTTTGGTTTGCGGTGTGGACGAGGCGGATACGCCTGCGGAGCGGCATGTGGTGATCAGCTTTCTCTTGGATCGAGTGTTGCCGCTCCTGCTTCGCTCTCGCGCTGGGAAGGAGCCTGCGGCAGACTAACTTCGCTGCAGCGCCATCCTACGGCGTCGATAGCCCGGCGTCATTCTTTCTGGACCCAAGCTCATCCAGGGGGCGGACTTCGACGCCTGCAGGGAAATCGCGCAGAGAGGGCGGCCGAAGAGAGATGCCAGGTTGCCGCTCTCTCGCTCTTGAGAGGAGGGCTTGATGGACGAACAGGGGCTGCGTCGAGACGTCCTGATGGCATTCGACTTTGCCCACACCCGGGAGGACTTTGTGAACCCTGTGGAGGAAGCGCTCGCGGGCGTGACGGCCCAGGAGGCGCTCTGGAGGGCCGATCCGGGCGCGAAAGGGATTTGGGACATTGTCCTCCACATGTCCGCCTGGACGGAGAACGGCATTGAGCGGATACGCAGCGGCCAGCATAGCCGGCCTGCGGAGGGCGCCTGGCCCTCGCCGCCCAACCCCCCGGATGAAGCGGCATGGGAGGAAACCAAGAACCGCTTACGGGCTGCGCTCACCGCGCTACGCACAGAGGTAGGGACCCTCCCGTCCGCCGTGCTCGTTGAGTGTAGGATACACCGCGAGGGGGCAGGCTGGAGCCCGCTGATCGAGATTCTGAGCCGGTTCATCCACAACGCGTATCACCTGGGGCAGATCACGAAGCTACGCGAGCTACGGTCGGTGTCGCTCGCAAGTTGACGCGTAATCGGGCCATAGGAGGGTTTCCCGGTCTGGCGGCAAACTGAGGGTGCAGAATCGCATCTCCACGGCATTGCAGCGCTGTGAAGGATGAGCATACAGGTGTGAGGGAATTCCCTCACTGGAGCGGACGGCTCGCTTTCGCTGCTGCATCACCGGAGCAAGCTGTTCGTGCGTTTAGTGCCGCAGGGAGCCAGAGGACAGGAGGCCGCGCGGCGGACCGCGAATTCGGGAACCATGGAAGTTGCCGTACCTCCCGTGGCAGAGTCACCGGGCACTCCGAAGAGCGCGCTAGCCTCGGCGCTAGCCGGACGCATGAGGCGCGTTACCGCGTCCGCCATCATGGAGCTGCTCAAATCCACAGCGGGACGAAGCTTTATCTCCTTTGCCAGCGGCCTGCCGGATCCCGCGCTCTTTCCTGCGGCGGAACTGGCGCGAATCACCCAGGACATACTCGCCGAGGATACTGGTGCTGCCCTCCAGTACGGTCCCGCGGAGGGCCATCCCCCGCTCCGGGAGTGGGTGGCGGGGATGCTGCGCCGCCGGGGACTTGTGGACGCCACGCCGGAGCACGTGCTCATCACGCACGGTTCCCAGCAGGCGCTGGATCTCGCCGCCCGCGCGTTTCTGGACCCCGCCGACGCCGTGCTGCTGGAGACCCCCTCCTACCTGGCCGCCATCCAGATCTTCGACAGCCACGAGGCACGCTACCTGACCGTTCCGCTCGATTCAGATGGCATGAACGTGGAGCGGGCCGGCGCGCTCATCCGCAAGCATCATCCGCGCCTGCTGTTCACCCTGCCCAACTTCCAGAACCCCACCGGCATCACCCTGAGCCTCGCGCGCCGGCAGCGGTTGGCGGAGATGGCGGCGGAGCACGGTACGCCGGTCCTCGAAGATGACGCGTACCACGACCTGCGGTACGATGGGGAGCCCATCCCTCCGCTCGCGGCCCTGGCGGACAATCCGCTGGCCGTATACACCGGCACCTTCAGCAAGACCATTGTGCCCGCGCTGCGCGTGGGCTACCTCTACGCGCGGCCGGAGCTGGTCGCTAGACTTGCTCACCTTAAGCAGCTCGCAGATCTCGCGAGTGGCTCTTTCACCCAGCGTATCGCCCTGCGCTACTGCGAGGAGGGGCTCCTGGAGCCTCAAATCGAGCGCCTCCGCGCAAGCTATCGCGCCCGACGCGACGCTATGCTCCAGGCGCTACAGGAATCGTTCGGCGGTTGGTCGAGCTGGACCCGACCTCAGGGCGGGATGTTCGTGCTGCTCTCGATGCCGCCGGAGATAGATGCCGCCGCTCTGCTGCCGCAAGCGCTGGAGCGGGGCGTGGTCTACGTGCCCGGCGCCGGTTTCTACCCGGCTGGCGGCGGCGCCAACACCATCAGAATGACCTTCGTGTCCACGGACGAGCCCACCATCCGCCGCGGAATCCCGCTCCTGGCGGACACACTCAAGTCACACTAGAATTGTAGGCGGCACGAGTTCGTAGACGGCAACCACGCGGGGCGAGTCCGCCTCTCCCAGCCTCCACCGAGAGGCGGTCACGGTCCACCCGTCCCTCTGCATCGCCTCCAGGAACTCTACCGTGCCGGTCCGGAAGGGATCCGCCAGGAGCACCCGGCCGCCCGGCGCCAGGTTGGATTCGAATATCCGGCGCAGGTGAGGGCGCATCGGCTCCGCGTAGAGGACATCCGAAGCCAGAATCCAGTCGTACCGCGAGGCGTGAGTCCAGCGCGCCCAGTCCAGCTCCAATGGCCCGTCGCCGAACAGTCCGTTGCGCTCCGAGTTGAGGCGGCAGAGCGCGAGGGCCGATTCGTGCCGGTCCGTCTGGACCACGATGGCACCCACCGCGGCCGCCGCCAGACCCGGTAGCCCCGCCCCCGCGCCCAGCTCCAGCACCCTCGCGCCTCGGAGCTCTTCCGGTCGGTCGGATACCTCGGATGCCAGCGCGATGGCGGACGGCCAGAGAGTGATGCCGAACGGGATGTATCGGCCCGGCCCGAATAGGAACCGCTGCTCGTCCTCGTAGGTCAGGATGAGGCCCGCGTGCAACACGCGCAGCTCACGTCCCGCAACGGGAAAGCAGTACTCGTGCAGCGCGTGCTCGCCATGCGGCGTCACTACGCGGGTGGGGCACTCTTGGGCTACGGCACCGGCCAGAAGGCGCCTCCTACTTGAAGCTCTCTCGGTAGGACGCAACACTGAAGGCGCACTGTTCCGATGGATGTTGGGGGCCGGCAGGCATCCCGGCGACGATTTGGTGCCGTGCCGCGGACGGGATCGCCGGCCTCCCGCATGGACTGCTACTGCTGCATGGCCGGGATCGGCTCTACGCTGAAGTCCATACCTGCCTTAGCGCCAGCGAAGTTCGCCCACCGATATCCCGTGGCGGGCATCATGCGCTCAGTGTCGTCATAGTAGACCACGTTCGGCAAGCCCGTCACTGGCGCATTAGGGACAGATTCCACCCGCAGGTCGGTTCCGGCCATCGCGCCCTCCACATTGACCCAACGATGGCCGTCGGCGGGCCTCATACGCCCATCCTCGTCCGCGAACACAACGTGGGGATGGTTCGGAACCTCCGCCCCCGGCGTGGCGGTTACCCGAAAGTCTCGCTTGTCCTTGGTCAGCCAGTGGTAGCCGGGCGCGGGCCCGACATGCTCGTGCTCGTCCGTGAAGACTACATTGGGATGACCCTTGTACGGAGCGCCCGGAACCGAGACGACGCGAAAATCACCGCGCCTGTCGTTCGCCCAGCGATAGCCCTCTTCCGGAGCCACGTGGCCGCTGTAGTCGGTGTAGAGTACGTGGGGATGCCCCAGGAACGCTTGACCCGGTATCGGCGTTACGGTCTGCCGCCTCGGCCGAGGCGCGTGGTAGGTAGACGTAGAAGTGGAGGTGCTGTAGTGATAGCTGGGCTGCTGCGGTGGCGGCTGGTGGTTGACCTGCAGGTGGAAGTTGGTGGACGGCGGGCTCCAGTCCAGCCCGTCCGCGCGCAGAGCAGCCGACGCTGCGACCATCAGCATGCAAGTAACTCCGGTTGGAACGATTGCCGCCTTCATGTTGGATTCTCTCCCAATGTATGTCGCTATTGGCCGCCTGTCCGGCCTTCGCATACGTTGGTCGCGGCAGGCGCCGCGATGGTTCACCGGCAGATTCACCTGTTGTTCGGGTAGCTTCGATGGCCACCATACGGGCTGCGCTCGGAGGAAAACCAGTTTGTGAATGTGAATCCACCGATAATCACTTTAACGGACCGGCCGGATTCTATTCAGGAGGGCTCTCAGTATATGCGTGCGTGTACGTTACGACGTTCAAGCTTGGCGTCCGTGGCCGTTGTTCTTGTCGGGGCCTGCTTATCCATAACGGCGGCAGCCCAGCAGCCGCCCAGGGATGATCTCACCAATGCTCAGAAACTGGCGCTCTTCCAGAAGATCCGGCGCTGCACTGTAAAGGTCGAAGCCTATATCGGCAAGGACAAAGAAACCGGTCGCCCCTACGGGTATCACGGCTCGGGAGTGGCCCTTCAGCGGCTGGGGGATGAGGTCCTGATTGCGACCAACGCGCATGTTATCGAGCCGGAAGACGAAGGCGGAGTATCGCCGGCGGTAACCGTCAAGCCGTGGAAGGGCGACGCCGGCAAGCTCAATGCCCGCATCCTGGCGCACTATCGCAACGAGGAGTCGATGGTAGATCTGGCGCTCCTGCTTGCGCACGATCCGGACCAAACCCTGGAGATTGCGCAGCTCGCTCCCAGCTTCGATCCGGCGCCGGGGACACCCGTGTACGCCTGCGGTAATCCACGGGAAGAAGAGTTCCTGTGCACCATCGGCAAGATCCTGAAGCGGATGCCAGGCAGTGAGAATACTCTCGACGTCCTCGTCCACGACGCTCTCATCGAGCACGGCAGCAGTGGCGGCGGTCTCTTCGACAGCCAGGGGCGGCTCGTCGGCATCAACACCTGGATGGCGGACGACAAGTACGGTCTTGCTATGCGCGCGGACCAGTTCCTCCGCCTCTGCACGCTTAGGGAGGTGGACGTGGATGCGGGCGCGGACTGGACAGACTCCGGAGTGGTCGTGCCTAACCATCGCTTCCGCGTCACCGTGATGGCGACCGGCAGGTGGACCATAGACGCCGATGGGACTATGTGCGATGCCCGTGGAGGCGGCTTTCAGGGCTTTCACGGATCGCACGACTCCCGGTTCGGATCCGGCTGCCTGATGTATCGCTGCGGGGACCGCTGGGGAGCCGTTGCCGACTCGTGGCGTCCGTCAGACGGCAAGCAGTATCCCGATGGCATCTATCCGGGAAGCTATTTCCAGTGGATCCGGGTCAAACAAGACACCGGCGAACGCATAGCCTTCCACATCAACCGTTGGGACAATGCAGGACTGAGCGGAAGTCTGCACGTGTACGTGCTGCTAGTTGGACTTCCCGTTACACCCTCCGGGAGACCGGGTCCCACGAAGTTGAACCCAAAGGACGGGGCGGAGATGGTCTGGATTCCGGCCAGCTCATTCCTTCAGGGAGATGACGAGCTGGCGTCACTTGACTGGAAGTGCTTGCCGGAAGGAACCGTGGAGCAGTCCGGATTCTGGATCTACAAGAGGCCTGTAACGGTCGCCCAGTACCGGAAGTTCTGCGGCGAGACGGGACGACAGATGCCAGAACCGCCCTCCTGGGGATGGAAGGAGGACCACCCGATGGTTAACGTGAGCCTGGAGGACGCGAAGGCATACTGCAGGTGGGCTGGAGTAAGACTGCCCACCGACCGGGAGTGGGAGAAGGCCGCGCGGGGTCGGGATGGGCGTCAGTATCCCTGGGGAAACACCTGGGATCCAAGCAGGTGCCAGTGCTCCCACAGCGAAGCGGGGGACGCGAAGGGCACCGCTCCAGCCGGC
>CAYNFH010000138.1:0-13209 GCA_964396385.1 uncultured Chthonomonadaceae bacterium
GGGCGTCGTCTCGCACCACAAAGGGAATGTAGGCTTGCTTGCCGCTGGTGTTGCCCGTGAGCTTCACCAGGTAGACGCCGCTGCACCAGTAGGTTGGGTCCGACGCGTTGTAGGGGACATTGAGCGTGTAAGGGTTGAGCCACCGGCACTCTACCATTCCCGTGTTGGGGTCCGGATTGGGGATCGCCTGCTTCGTGCCATTGAGCTGCACGGGGCCATACATGAGCCGTCCGCCTGCTCCGCCGTACCAGCCGATGCGGTAGACCTCGAGAGTATAAGTGCTTTCGGCGGTGTTCACGTAGAAGGAGATCTGTCCGCCGCGGTTGACGCTGGTGAGGGACGCATATCCCTCTATCTCCTCGGATGAGGCAGGCTTGGTGATCTGCCAGTTTGTTGAGCCGAGATTAGAGTTCTCGGTCCTGAGAACGCCGGCCGGTCCCGACTGGGCCACGGCGACCGTGGAGAGAAGAGCAAAAAAGCTCAGAAAGAGCACGGCGCGGCTGCACCGGAAGATGTACCTGGATAATTGCATAGAGTTTGCCCTCGGCCTTACTGCGCCGGACGTAGAGGACCCGGCAAGTGTGCCGGTCCTCGACACTGTATATGAGATGTCTCTGCGCTAACGCGCAGTCGGCGTATCTGGCAGCCGGGCCAGGGTCAACAGCATGGAAAGGCCATCGCGGACCGAGACTTGCGGATGGAAGCCCAGACGCCTGCGCGTGAGCTCATAGGAGCCGGCGTGGCTCCCGGACGGGCGCTGCGGACCCACTCGAATGATCGGCTCGGCGCCAACCAGCTCGCCCATAAGCTCAAGGAGCCGTCGCAACGTGACGTACTCCGGCCCTCCAAAGTGGAATATGCCCACCTCCTCCGACTCGACGGCCAGACATATTCCCTTGGCGAGATCCTGGGACCAGATGGGGTTGAGCAGGATTCCCTGAGGCCCGTCTATCGTAATCTCCTTCCGTTCCCGCACCGCCTGCATCAACCTCTGTACGAGGAATTTCTCGCCGCCCGGGCCATAAGGGTGGTAGAGGCGAAGAATAGCCGTCGAAAGGACCGGTTCATAGGACCGGAACAGGAGCTCCCCGCAGGCCTTGACCGTACCGTAGAAGCCCGGCGGCTGATACAGGATATCCGCCTCTGTGGCCGGACAGTCCCCTTCCCGCAAGACATCGCCGGTGGAGGCGAACAGCGCGCGCCTCACGCCGCTAGTACGGGCGGCCTCGAGCAGGCGAAAGCTGGCGGCCACTGTCAATTCGTACAGCGCAGTGGCCCGGTCGGGAAAGGTCAGGGGAGGCGGAGGCGCTGCCAGGTGAGCGATGACGTCGATGCCTTCCCACCGAACCGGGGGCGCCGGTTGGGCCATCCCATCCCAGACAGTCCATTGGAGGCGCGGGTGCGCGGGAAGCTGCTCGGGCGGGCTGGTCGTCGTGGCCGTTACCCGATGTCCGCGTTCCAGCAGCGCGGCCACCACGGCCCTGCCTACAAAGCCGGAACCGCCTGTGACCAGAACGTGCAGCTCTCGGGGTAGCGTCGAATCTGCCGAGAGGAACTCACAGAGGTGGTCTCCTGACGCCTTCCTTTCTGGTCCGTCCACGATGGGGGTCATCGGGAGCCTCAATTGTCCATAGTTTCAGCCACCCCTACGCCTGCGGTGCGCTTCTCAATAATGCATAGACGAGCGCCTAAAGCCGCCACTGGCGAAGTCAGGTTTTCGGCCCGCCAATGGCGGCTTCCTTCTGGCTGAAGCCGTTCGCGTGCTTAAGTTTTGCTAAAAGTTTGACCCGCCGGCAGGCTTAGCCCACGGGCCTCAGCTCGCCAACTGCCTCCCGGCGCCATGCGGCTAGCTTCCGCAGGCCGTCCTCCAGCTTCACCTGCGCGCGGAAGCCTATCTCCACGGCGGCGCGGCGGGTGTCCGCCAGCCGGCGCGGGACCGGGTTCACTTTGCGCGGCGGGTGGAACTCCGGCGTAAGGCTGTGGTCGCCGGTCACGTCCTGCAGAGCCTGCCAGAGCTCCAGCAGCGTCGTCTCCGTACCAGAAGCGACGTTGTACACGTCATCCACCCGGTCGGACTTCATCGCCAGGATGTTGGCCCGCGCGATGTCCTCCACAAAGACAAAGTCCATGCTGGCGGTCCCGTCCCCGTGGATCTGGGGCGGCGTGCCTTTGTCGATGCATTCCAGCCAGCGGATGAATACCTCCGTGTAGACGCCGGTAACGTCCATCCGCGGCCCGTACACGTTGAAGTAGCGCAGTCCCACGCTCGGCAGACCGTACATGTCGTTGAAGCTGCGCGCGATGCCCTCGTTCATCACCTTGGACGCGCCGTAGAGCGTCCGGTTGTTGTACGGGTGGTGCCGCTCGTCGGTCGGGAAGACATCCGCGCCGCCGTAGACGGAAGCGGACGAAGCGTACACAATCTTCTTGACGCCCGCCTCTACGGCGGCCTCGAAGACGTTGAACGTCCCCATCACCAGCACGTCCATGCACTCGCGCGGCTTCTCCGCGCAGAGGGTGATGCGGATAGCGGCCTGATGGAAGACGTAGTCACATCTCCGTACCGCTCGCTTCACGGTCTCCGGGTCCCGCACGTCTCCCTCGATGAGGGTGATGGGGGCCCGGTCCATGGCGCGCGCGAGGTTCTCGTGGCGTCCCCGGACAAAGTTGTCCAGGACGCGGACCTCGCCGGCGCCTTCATCTATCAATTGGTCCACGATGTGGGAGCCGATGAGACCGGCTCCCCCCGTGACCAGTACGGTTGCTCCTTGCAGCGAATTGCCCATCTCTCTACGCCATCTCTCCCAGGATCTCGCGCAGCGCGTCGATGACTCGGTCCTGCTGGGACATCTTCATCTCCGGGAACAGCGGCAGCGTCAGACACTCGCGGGCGATGCGCTCGGAGACCGGGAAGTCGCCCACGCGATACCGCAGGTGGCGGTACGCCTTCTGCAGGTGCACGGGAACCGGATAGTGCAGGCTGGCGGAGATGCCACGGGCCTCCAACTCCTTCTGGATGCGGTCCCGCTCCCGGTGCAGGATCACGAACAGGTGCCATACGTGGCGCCGGTCGTGCGCCTCGGCGGGAATCTGGATGGGCAGGTCCTCCATCAGCTCCTTATAGCGCGCCGCCAGCAGCCGGCGGGACTCGGTCCAGGACTCCAGGTACTTGAGCTTGATGCCGAGTACCGCGCCCTGGAAGCCGTCCATGCGGTAGTTGAAGCCTATCTCGTCGTGGTAGTACCGCTCGGTCTGCGCGTGGTCGCGCAGGGCGCGGATGCGGGCCGCGATGCCGTCGTCGTTGGTGACGACCGCGCCGCCCTCGCCGTACGCGCCCAGGTTCTTGCCGGGGTAGAAGCTGAAGCAGCCGGTCTGGCCGAAGGTGCCCACGCCCTTGCCACGATACTTGGCGCCGTGGGCCTGGGCGCAGTCCTCGATGATCGGGATGCCGTGCCGCTCGCTGATCTCCATCAGCGGCTCCATGTCCGCCGGCTGGCCGTACAGGTGCACGGGCAGGATGGCCTTGGTCTTGCGGGTGATCTGCTTCTCCACCTGCTCCACGTTCATGGTGTAGGTGGCGGGGTCCACGTCCACAAAGACGGGGTTTGCGCCCACATAGCTCACCGCCCAGGAGGTGGCTACGAAGGTCATGGGTACGGTGATGACCTCGTCGCCCTGGCCTACACCAGCCGAAATGAGCGCCAGGTGGAGCGCGGACGTGCCGGAGTTTACGCACACGCAGTGCTTGGCGCCGGAGTAGGCGGCAAACGCCTTCTCAAACTCCGCCACCTTGGGGCCCAGCACATAGTACATGCTGTCGGCGACTTCCTGCAGCGCCGTAGCGACCTCGTCTCGCAGCGTGGCGTATTGAGCCCGCAGGTCCACTACGGGAAGCTTGGGCTCGGCGGCGATGACCTGCCCGGGGTTGCTGTTCGTGTTGTTCATTGGTTGTTTAACTCCCAGATGATGTCCGTTGTTTGAGCACGCGGGCCGGATTGCCGACTACTACCGCGTTTGCGGGAACGTCCTTGGTAACGACGGCGCCCGCTCCCACCAGGGCGCCCTCTCCAATGGTGATGCCTGCCAGGATCACCGCACCGCTGCCGATGGAAGCGCCCCGGCGGACCAGGGTGGGCACTACCTCCCAGTCCGCCTCGGTCTGGAGCGCTCCCCCCGCCGCGGTTGCGCGGGGGTCCAGGTCGTTGATGAAGACCACGCCATGGCCCACAAAGACCTCGTCTTCTATGGTCACGCCTTCACAGATAAAGGTATGGCTGGAGATCTTGCAGCGGGCGCCGATGAACGCGTTCTTCTGGACCTCGACGAACGTTCCTATCTTCGTCCCATCTCCGATGCTGCATCCGTACAGGTTCGCAAATCCGAAGAGGCGTACGTCCCGTCCGAGCTTCACGTCCGGGGCGACCCGGTTATACGTCGGCAGGTCGCTCACAGCTTGATCTGCTCGCCGCCGCGCTCCAGGCTCCGTTGGGCGGCCTCCAGGATCCGCACCACGGCCAGCCCGGCTTCGCCCGGAGTCTCCGGCTTCTCGTCTCTGGATATACAGCGCGCGAAGTGCTGGACCTCGGTCTGGAGCGCCTCCCGCTGCGCCAGGGCCGGAGAGAACATGTCGCCGGCACGATAGTCCACGAGCATCCGGTACTGGCCCTGAGCATCTTGATGCTCTATGGATACGCCGCTGTCGTAGACCTTGATCTTCTCACTGGCCTCGATGTCGTCGAAAATGATCATCCGCTTGCTGCCGGCGACCATGATCTGGCGCACTTTGACCGGAGAGAGCCAGTTGACGTGGAAATGCGCCATGGCGCCGTCACCCAGATCCAGGCTGAGGTAAGCGATGTTTGGCACACGACTGCCGGCATGGCAGGATCCCGTCGCGCTGACGCTGAGCACAGGCCGGTTCACGACGGCGTGGAGTATGGAGAGATCGTGCGGCGCCAGGTCCCAGATTACGCTGGCGTCACGCTGGAAGAGGCCAAGGTTGGTCCGGACCGAGTCGAAGTAGTAGAGGTCGCCAAGATCGCCTCGGGAGACGAAACTGCGTATCCAGCGGACGGCCTCCGTATAGACGAAGGTATGGTCTACCGCCAGTATCAGTCCCCGCCGGTTGGCCTCCTCTACCAACCGCTCGCACCGCTCGACGCTGTCAGCCATCGGCTTCTCGACAAAGACGTGCTTACCGTGCTGAAGAGCCTCTAGGGCAAGATCGAAGTGCGTGCGGATGGGGGTAGCGATGGCGACCGCATCGATATCCTGCGCCCGGGTCACGTCCTCCATCGAGATCGACGTGTCCACGCCGGGCCAATCTCGCCTGACCGCTTCCAGCCTGCGCGCCTCCATATCCACGATGCGAACCAGCGTGCAGTCGGCGCATCGGTGGAAATTTCTGGCCAGGTTAGGCCCCCAGTATCCGTAACCAATCAGTCCAACTCGTATCATGCGTCACTCCGCTGAAGCGTAATAGCGGTGCTACAGAAGTCACCGTGTGTGTCAGGGATAGTGGGCGCGGCAGGTCCTCCCGCATAATGCGCCCACACGTCCATGGCGAACATGCCGCCCGTGAATGGGTTGCCGGGTTGCGGCGTAACGGTGAATTGGCACGGCATTGCCTGTGCATGAACATCCATAACGCCGTCGGTGGAGTATGTGAGACCCAACCTGTAGCGGGCCGGCATGGTCTGGCACCGGAACCGGATAATGAGCTCACCGCTTCTCAGCTGATCGATGTGGCGGCCAATCTCCAGGCATCCAACGCCTGTACACTGCTGATCCTCTTCCCGGAGCAGCCACACACTGATATAGCCGGAATCTATTCGTTCCTTCGCCGCAACGGTCAACCGGAGTGTAGCGTCCTCCCCGCAGACTACGGAAGAAACGGCTTCGCCGCCTTCCGAGATCAACTCGCCGCACACAAACTCGAGGCCGGATTGCGCCAGCTCGCGTGGGGCTACCTCCGCCTCCGCGCGGATCTGCCGCTTTCTGTATTCCGTCGTGACGGCCCGAGACGTGCCGGTTGAGACGCACTTCCCGTCGGAGATCAACATGCCCCAGTCGCACACTGTCTCGATCAACCCTAAGTCATGCGAGACGAGGATGATGCTTGTGCCGTTATCACGTAGCTCCTGGATCTTGCTGCGGCATCGTGCAACGAAACGTATATCGCCAACCGACAGGATCTCATCTGTAAGCAGCACGTCCGGCTCGGTATGCACGGCGACGGAAAACCCGAGCCGCACGAACATGCCGCTGCTGTAGCTCTTGACGGGGGCATCCAGGATCTCCTCAGACAGTCCCGAGAACTCCGCGATCGAGTCGAACTTGCGGTCGATCTCCCGCTTCGTCATGCCCAGGATGGCGCCGTTGAGATAGACGTTCTCGCGGCCGGTGAGCATGGGATGGAAACCGGCGCCTACCTCAATCAAAGCGCCGACGCGACCCCGGATGCGGACGCTGCCGGTGTCGGGGTGGATGATGCCGTTGAGCACCTTGAGCAGGGTGCTCTTGCCCGCCCCATTCGCGCCGACCAGTCCCAAACACTCGCCGCGCTTCAGCTCGAACGAGACGTTATCCAGCGCCCAGAACTCGCCGCGCCGCAGCTTTTCGGTCTGGCAGCGGATACCCACCAGCTCGCGGGCTACATCGCTCGACGTATAGAGCATCCCGCGCTTGAGGTTGCGGCAGAACTTCTTGGAGACGTGCTCCGCGCGCACTAGAACATCCGACATTCTCTTATGCTCTCCGTTTGCTTGTGCGCCCGCTCAGACGCGCTCGGCAATCCGCTTCTCAGTAAGGTGAAAGACCCGCCAGGCAACCAGGAACAGTGCCAGACTGATCGCACAGCCAATCGCGTAGCCGCCAGGCTGGGTCAGATGCCCTTTGCTGGTAAGGTCCTGCGCAGCGATAACGAACGGACTCACCGGATTCAGGACATTGATCAAGCTCTTGGCTCCGTGTGTCGGAGCCGGATAGACCACCGGCGTGAGGAACATCCAGAACGTCAGCACAAAGGTAACGACCTGGCCAGCGTCCCGTATCACACCGTTGACCAGCGAGAACAGGAAGCCCAGTCCCAGCGTAAACAGGCAGAGGGGGACCATTGCTAGGGGGATCAGCAAAACGGTCCAGGCAGGCGCCGTGCGATACACAGCGAAGGCGATGGCCACCAGGGCCGCCCGGATGAGGAACTCAAAGAGAGACTGCCCGTACGCCGCCAGCACCAGCGTCTCGCGAGGGAAGTTGATCTTTGTAATCAGAGCCCCCGCGCCCACCAGGCTCTGCGTGCAGCCGGTTAGACCGCTCGCGAAGAGCTGCCAGATGGTCATGCCCAGGAGCACAAAGACCGGGTACGGGAGGTCCGTGCCCTTGATGGCCAGCACGTGGGAGCGGTTGAGCCACGCAAAGGTGGCCGTGGTGATGAGTGCGGGAAAGACGGCCCAGACGTAGCCCAGGAAGCTTTGCCGATACCGGGTCGAAAAATCCCGCAGGAACAGCCGCCAGGTTAGCTCCCGGCTGCTGATCAACTCAGCTATCATGTCGCGCCAGGCCGCCAGCCCCAGGCCCAGATGACCGTGAGCCGAATAGTGCACCTCGGACAAAGCTGGATTATATGGTACGGCCGTGGAGTCAACCGCCATCTGGTGATACACTCCTGTCATTCAATCCTGTTACCAACGTTCTCGCAGGTCGGCGGCCGGCACGGGCCGCAACACATTGATCACGTGCCGGGGTGAGCGGTGCTGTGCAATGCCGCTGACGGCTGAACCCTGCGGCTTGCGGGCCGGCTACTTGTAGTGCTCCACCATCAATTGGATGAAGACGATGGAGGCTGCGCACAGCGCAGCAATGTTGAGGGCCTCACGCGGCCAGCTCAACCTCAAGGGAGGTTTTGAAGCGCTCTCAGCAGCGGAGGTATTGGAGGCGATGGGCAGAGCGATCAGGATGTATAGGATGGGCGTGTAGGTGCGGGACAGCCAGAAACAGGCCGTCAGGAACCCTGCCAGGGCGATGCGTATCCCCATCTGGGTGGGATCGGGCCGCGCCTGAACCTCTCCTTCCACGGCCGGCTTGCGGCTGCGGAAGCAGAAGTAGAGGCTCCCCATCCAGAAGAAGAATCCGGGCAATCCCAGTTCTGCGAAGCACAGGACGAAGGAGTTATGGGCCGTCATGCCCCCGTTGTAATCCGGGAACTGGCCATATCCCACACCGGATAGCGGGCGATCCTTCATAATGCTGATTCCCGTGTCCCAGAACCAGAACCGGGAGTTGGCAGACTCTTCACCGCTGTCCATCTCCCCCATCCGTCCCGGCGCGAAGGCCAGGAATCCAGCGGCGACCACAATGGCCAGCAGAATGCCCAGGAAGCGCTTGCGGCTAAATACGATCAGATACCCGGTAAATACGGTGATGATTGCCAGAAGCCCGCCCCTGGAATTCGTGAGAAAGATCGCGTATAGCAGCAGCAGGACCAGGCCTGCATAGCCGGCGCGCCGGACACCTTGCGTCTGCATGATCCGGGATACAATGAGCGCCAGTCCTGCCGCCAGCGTGGCCGCGAGATCGTTGGGGTCTCCAAAGATTCCGGTGGCAAGGGAACGCTCCGTATCTTGATCCTGAATCGAGTGGCCGGTTGCCTCCAGAAAGATTGAGTAGGCCGCCACGAAGGCGGTAAACACAATGAGGGTTGTGACGAAGGCGCGGAGGTCTCTTGGCGTCCGAATTAGGTTGATAATGACCAGAACCAGGATGACAAGCTTGGCTAAATCCTGAGCCGCTTCCGCCGAGTTCCCGGTATCGAGCGTGGACAGCACGCCGATCAAGGCAAAACCCGGAATGAGCCAGTTCAAGGGTGTCCGGACGAGCTTCTGGCGGTCCATAGAGAGCTTAACGGCCATGCCCACCAGCGTTACCAGGGAAACGAGCAGCGTGAAGTGCATCCCGGCAAGGGCAGGTATCGCCTCCTCCGGCCGGACATAAATGAGCGCGATAACGCCCAGGAGTCCCCAGAAGGGCTTGGCGATGAGCACCAGCGCTGCGGCAGCCGCGATGACAACGCCCGTAACCATCGCCTCATTGGACGTCGCCAGCGCATAGCCGAGCACGGCCGGCAGCGCGAGACCGAGAATAATGATGAGGAGAGGGGAGATCCGCCCCGGAACCCCGGACCGCTCCAGGGCATTGGGGGCGAGGACAAGCTGATCGTTGGCTGCCATTATGCAGGTGAGACCGTTAGCCGCGGCGGCCGAAGACCACGAGGACGGTGCGGATGAGGATCACCACGTCCATCCAGAGCGAAGAGTTTGCCGCATATATAAGATCAAAGCGCAGCTTGTCACGGGCATCCGTGTGGTAGCCGCCGCACACCTGGGCGAGGCCGGTGATGCCGGGACGGACCGCGTGGCGCTTACCGTAGAACGGAATCGTCCGCTCGAATCTGTAGACGAAACAGGGACGTTCCGGCCGCGGGCCTACCAGGCTCATCTCTCCGCGCAGCACGTTCCAGAGCTGCGGGATCTCGTCCAGCCGGAAGGCGCGCAGGTACCGCCCTATTGCGGTGAGGCGATGGTCGCTCGTGCCGCTGGAGAGCACGGGACCTGAGGAGGCCTCCGCGTCGTGCCGCATAGTCCGGAGCTTGTAGACATGGAATAGCCTGCCGTATCTCCCCACGCGCTCCTGGGCAAAAAAGACAGGGCCGGGCGACGTCAGCCTCACCAACACGGCGAGCAATGCCACCAGCGGCCCGAGGAGGATCAATCCCACCGACGCAAGCGCCACGTCGAACGTCCGCTTGAGCGCCTCCTGCCTCCATCCGCCGCCGGCTTCGACCCGCACAACCGCCACGTCGCCCAGGCTCTCCACCCGAGTCGTGCATATCAGCGCCTCATACGGCGACGGCACCACGCTCACGCGGACTTGAGGATGATGGGCGGCCAGCGAGGCGGCAAGCTGCTGCTGCCACGTGGGAGTATAGGCCAGCAGCACCTCGTCGATGGCATGCTCCACGACGATACGCGATACGGCGCTCCTCGTGCCCAGCACCGCCTGGTCGTCGGCGCCGGGCGCGCCCGGATCGTCTGCAAAGCCAACCACGGTATGGCGCCCATCCGATTCCAACTCCCGCGCCAGCGCCCTTCCCACGCTGCCCGCTCCGACAATCAGCACCCGCTTACGGGCCGCCGCTCCTTGCTCTTGCTCTATCCGCGCGCCCAGCCGCCACGTCGCCCGATCCCGGTCGAATACCACCGCGGCGGCGACGAGCGCGACGCCGGCACTCGGAAGTACCGCGAAGAGCGGAAGCTTCCCCAGGTAGTGGGCAGCGCTTGCCAGCAGTGCCATGGTAATGGTGCATACGACTGTTAGTGTAGAGAAGACGTTCATGCCAGGCGATCCTCGAACGGCAAGAGTACGTTCCTTTAGCTAGGTGCTTGCGGTCCTAATCCAGGGCTATCGCGGGCGCCATAACCACCGGCGGGCTCGCCATGGGAGCGGCGATGGCCGCCGGCTCGCCCCCGCCCGCGCCCGGCCCGTAGTAGTGTTCGTAATTCTGGTAGCCTTCCACCACGGATGCCGGAACGTCGTTGAGCACGCAGCCGAGCACCGGCACGCCCGCCTCGTGCAGCAGCTTCATCAGCCGCTCCTCGCCGCCCGTCAGCGGCTCGTATGCCCGGATGCACATGAAGGCAGCGTCGACGACCGGCGCCAGATTCAGAGCGTCCGTGAAGAGCAGGCCGGAGGGCGTGTCGTACAGCACAAAGTCCGCCATTGCAAGCAAGCGGCTCGCTACCTCCCGCAGGTTGGAAGAGCGGAACAACTGCCACGGGTTTTCGGGCCGGGCGCCGCTTGTTATGACCCAGAGGTTCGGCGTTGAGGTGGGCCGAACGGCCCTGGCCCAGGTCTCCTCGGAAGGATTCGAGATGAGGTCCGTATAGCCAAAGTCGTTCGGAATCTCAAAGACCCGGTGCATCTCCGCCGTGCGGACATTCGCGTCCACCACAACTACTCTCTTGCCCGCCTGCGCCAGAGTGATTGCCAGGTTGGAGATGGTGGTAGTGCTGCCCTGCTCCGCCTTGGCCGAGAGCACCATGAGAGAGCGGATGGCGGATGCCGGATTGAGCAGCTGCAATGCCAGGAACCGGAACGCCTCTGAGTGGAGCGACTGCGGCTGGAGCTCTGTCGCCCGGGCCAGCGAGGAGTAGGTGACCTCGCCCATCGGATGGGGAATCGCCGCCAGGATCCGTGCCGGGAGCACGATCTCCGCTTGCTTGACGGACCGGAGCCGGACATCAATGCTGTCGAACCCGATGACGAGCACCAAGGACCCAACCAGCGCACAGATCACTCCCAGCAGGAGCCGCTTTTTGGTGCGCCCGGCATTCGCGTTCACCACCGGATTGTGGTCATCGTCACAGTAGTCCATCACCACGATGGGGAATTGCCGGCTCGCGGCGTCGCGGGCCAATTCGGCGCCGGTAAGCCGCTGGACGAGGCTCGTCCGGGCTTCAGTCTGTGCCGTGACATCCGCCTCCAGGCTGGAAACCGGGCTATCTACCTTCTTGTAGGCGCCGAGCTGGGTCTCGCTGGCGGCTACGTCGGTCCCAAGCTCCGCCAACTGCGCGTTATAGCCCACTATCTGCTGCCGGAGCGCCGCCATGGCGTCCTGCGTCTGGCGATAGGCCGGATTCGGCTCCGTACTGGTCACCGTCGACTGGGTAGCGCGCTCCGCGGCCAGGTTGGCGGCGGCGGTATCGCGGTCGGCGATCGCCTGCTTGACGGCGGGCCAGTCGTCGGTATACCGCTTCCGGAGGGCGTCCAGCTTGGCGCTCGCATCCGCCAGATCGCTCTCATACTGCTTGACGCGGGGATTCGGTAACGGCGGATTGGTCACCGTGATCGTGCGGGGGGTCTTGAGCAGCTCCTGTTCTCGCGTGTGAAGAACCGCCTCGGCTGCGGCAATACTCACCTTGAGGTCTGCTCTTCGCACCCGGGCCGACTGATACTGCTGCGCTACGAGGCCGCGATCTGTATTGACGTTCTGAAGGATGTGCTTCTGATCCAGATAACTCTGGTAGCGGCTCCGTGTCGCCGCGAGCCTGGCGTCCGCCTCATCCAACTGCCGGCGCAGCGTGGCAACGGCCTTGTCGGCGCTCTGTACCTGCAGCGCCTCGTTCTTCGCCACGAACGCGTCTGCCAGCGCATTGACGAGCTTCTCTGCACGGCTCGGGTTGCTGTCCAGGAGCTTGAGCTCGTACAGCCGGGGGCTGACTGCTGCAAACTCGATGGTGCCCAGCACGTCGCCAGGCACGCGGGACAGGAGGCCGGCCTTCTGTTCGGCCTTGAAAACAACATCCTCGCTGCGGGCCATGGCCCCATACATCGTTGCGCGGGAGCGAGCGCCGATGATGCCACCGGATGAATCCGAGCCCATGTCTTCGGCTGAGCCGGGCACGCCTGGAACGGAAGGCACAACAAACCGGACGGTGGCTTCCCATCTTGAGCCTGAGAGACGCGTGGACCCGTACGTCAGCGCGATGGTCGCTAGTACGCTGAGAAGGATCAGCCACTTCCGCTTGTTAAGAATGCCGACAATGCGCCAAAAATCCATTGGAACCCCCTCGGGCGGCCCGATCACCGCTTCACACTGCTTCAGATACAGGCTTCCAGGGTAGTGTGCAGCCAAAGAGATAGAAGGCTCAAGCTCTCTCTGCCTGGGAGGCTCTTAGAGTGGAACGCGCACGAGTCGCGCTGCCCGCCCAGCCCTGGGCGGTTGCGTTGCACGGTCCCCACCCGGCCGGTATCTTGGATTTGGGCCAGGCCGCAAGCGTCGTGTGGCCCGCTATTGTCGTACCCCGGGGCGTACTGTAGGACGCCCACACGGGCGAGGAATGAAGCCAGTGCGAATCCTTATCGTGAACGGTGACCGGGCCATGCAGCGGTATCTACGCTGCCTCCTTGAAGCTCGGGCGTATAATGCTCTTTCCGTGGACACCGGCAAGGACGCCTTCAACACCATTGAGGAGGGCTGCGCCGACCTGGTCCTGATGGATGTGAACCTGTCCGGCACGAGCGGGCTCGACCTGTGCCGCCGTATCCGCGAGTGGTCTTCCGTTCCCATCATCTTTGTCACGGCCGTCGACTCGCCTCACATCAAGGTGGAGGCCCTGGAGATGGGTGCGGACGACTACGTCACGCATCCGT
>CAYNFH010000138.1:13219-18228 GCA_964396385.1 uncultured Chthonomonadaceae bacterium
GTGCTGAGGCGCACCAGGGGGTCATCTTTGCCCGGCCGCACGGTGGTTAACGTCGGCGACCTGACCATGGACCTGGCGCGCCGGGAATTCCGCCTGGGAGGAGAGGAGCTGCGGCTCACCAAGACGGAGTTCAACCTGCTGCGTGAGTTCGTGACCCACGCCGACAAGGTGCTCACCTACGAGCACCTGCTGGACGCGGTCTGGGGCGACGGGTACGACGACCCGCGGGCGGTCCACGTACACATCTCCAACCTGCGCAGAAAGCTGGAACGGCTGCCCGCGAGCGGATGCGGCATCCAGGCCATTCCCGGAGTGGGATACCGGCTGCGGGAGCCGGATCGCCCCCGGCCACTGGGAATCTTAGGTGAAAGCTTAGCGGTCCCCGCCGTTTCTTAAGCGAGTCTATAGCAGCGGGTCGGTATCATAGGGGTGGACGTGCATCGCCCGGCCGGCGCGGCATGCGTCCGCCGGGAGTAGCTGCTGTACTGTGAGGGTTGCACGATGTCCCATAGAGGAAACGGCTCCATGATCAATCTGCGCAAGACGTCCCACGTGGCGCTCGCTCTGGCTGCACTCGCCATAGGCCTGTCCGGCGCCCCGGCGTCCGCTCAGAATATCAATGCGTTCAAGGTGACCACCGTGGACAGCACCATGGTGTTCAATGTCAATGGGCACGACATGAACATCGCAGGCAGCGCGGCCCTGGGCTCCTATCTGAACCAGGGGGCGGGCAGCCAGAATACGGTGAATGCGGGCTTTACAGCTCCGCCCAGCATGACCAACTTCATCGTACTCGCCTACGAAGGCACAGGAACCACCAATTGGGGGAACGTCCAGCTCGCTCACGGAGACGTTCTCAAGGTCTTCGGCATCAGCGGCGTCTATCTGGAGAATCCGGGCGGGGTCTCGGCCAACCTCGCCGGGAGCACCATCTACAACTACACGCCCCCGGGCGGCAACACCGCCTCCTGGAACTCCGCTTCGTTGAATGGGCAGGTGCAGGGGTATGCGTGGGGCAGCGGTTATCCGAACTCCGGCAACTGGCTCGCAATGAATAATACGGGCACTTTCGACGGCAAGGACCTGAGCAACAAGGCCGAGTACGGCGCTTTCCTATTCAATAATCTGAGCCTCGGGTCCGGTACAACGTTTCTGGGTATGGACGTGATAGCGGACGTCTACGCCAGCGACGGGACCACCCTGCTTGCCAGCGGCGCCGGCAACACCGGCCACGTGCAGATAACATCCGTCTCCTCCTCAACTCCAGGCTCGGTCGTGCCGGAAGGGTCCAGCCTGGCCCTTGTGGGAGGTGGCCTGCTGCCCCTTGCCGGACTGGTGCGATTTACGCGCCGCAAGAGGACCGCCACCACATCCGCCACCTGAACCTCGGAGGGGCCATGCGCATGAACGGGGAGGCTGCACGGTGCAGCCTCCCCGTTTTGTATGGACCGCGCTTTGCCGGGGCTACGGCAGCGCCTGGAACGCGGTAGTAGAGTAAGTACCAGAGCCGAGGCGGCCCCTCACGCTTATCTGTACTGTCTGCCCGGTGGTTCCCACTGAAGTTGGAAAATCCAGTGTCACCGACGCAGATGCTCCCACCGCTATGGATCCGGTGCCGACGGTGGCAGGCAGGCCGGTAGTTGTCGCTACCGCGGAGCCGCCCGTGGTTATGTTCTTCATCGTGCCTGCCGTCACTTGCACGCTGGATGCGGCGGCCGTCCCGTTGTTCGTCACCGTCAGTCCAACATGTAGGCCGGTCCCGTCCCGCGTAAGGCTGGACACCGTGGCCGTCAGGCTGGCCTGCCCGATAATGAACGGGACCGCGTTGGACGTGGTACCCTGGGTCGGATTGGTCACCGTAATGCTCGCCAGCCCTATGGAGGCCACGTTTGCTGCCGGTACGCTCGCCGTCAACCGGGTGGGCGATACGAAGGTGGTGGTCAGCGCAGTCCCGTTCCAGTTCACCACAGAGTTGCTCTGGAAATTGGTTCCGCGGACCGTAAGAGTGAAGGCGGCGCTGCCGGCCGCCACGGCAAAGGGGCTCAGCGAGAGGATAGTCGGGGTGTTGGAAGTGGTGAAGAGCGTCCAGGCGCCGCTCCCGCTCACCCGCTTGATAAAAAGGTAGCCCGTGCCGGACGTGGTGGGCGTGTAGCTGATGGACTCCTTGGCCCCGTTGCCTGACGTGGCAGACGCCGCCAGTATCACGGGGTTCCCGTTTGCGTCCGGCTTGGAAGAGTAGAGGTAGAGGTCGTAGTCCCCCGTTGATGGCACGTCCAGCGTCAGGTTCACCGGCACGTTGGCCGTCAAGGTGACGTGCCTGCCAAAGCAGCGCTGGTCGTACACGCCGCCGGCCGTGGTCTCAGAAGGCGCTCCGCCGGTGAAGAATGGAATCAGGATGGCCTCTACGGCCGCGTCCGGGTTGATGATCCCGTATCCCTCCTGAAGGTCCTTGGGAGCGGCAGCTCTGCCCAGGGTAGGGTCATTCCCGCCGGTCTCTCGCGTCTGGTTGGTTTCCGTTGCGGAAGCGCAGAGGAGCATCTTCACCAGGAGCGGGTCCGTGGAGGAAGTGAAGTCCCACTGAAGCCCCGTCTGTTCCAGCGCCTCAATGACGAGCGCGGCGGACCCCGCCACAAAGGGAGTGGCCATCGAGGTGCCCATCAGAGGCGTGTAGTCGTTGGGCTGCACGTCCGCGAAAGTGGAGTTGCCGCCCTCGCCGGCATCATCCTGGTTGGTGTCGACCGAGAATATCTGGGAGTAGTAGACAGAACCTCCAGGTGCGAGGACGTCGGGCTTGTTGTCCTGATCCGCCGCCGGAGAGGTGAACCCCGTGCTCGTGTACTCGGTCAGTTGGTTCACGTCGTTCGTCGACCCCACGGTGATAGCCAGCCCCGCCGACCCGGGGTCGCCGATGGCTGTGCTCGGCCCGCTGTTCCCGGCTGCTACGCAGACCACCATCCCGTTAGCCACCGCCGTATTCACCTTGTCGCGCGTGGTCTGGTCGCTGCTGCCGGTGCCGAAGCTCAGGTTGAGCACTTTGATGTGGTGGGTGGTACGCTGTGTTGTCATATCGTCCAGCGCCGCGTCTGCGTCGAGCGAGCTACCCATTCCGTCGTCGCCCAGGACCCTGGCGCCCGCCCACCGGCATCCCGGCGCCACGCCGCTCATGTTGTTGAAACCGTCTCCCACCGGCGTGATGGTAACGGTAGACGCCACCGCGTACTGCCCGATAGTTGCGCCGCTGTTCTGCACCAGCATCGGCTGGTACCTGGTTCCCGCCGCGCCCGTAAACGCAAAGTTGAACGGAAGCGGTGAGGAACCTGAGGCGGATTGCGTGAACGTGAACCCCAGGCTGGTGTCGCCGTCGGAGTCGCTGTTGAACTGCACCGTGCCGGTGCCGCCTCCAAGCCAGGTGGCCGTGCCGGAGTAGGTGTTAGCGCCCGTTGCCACGTGAACCGGGGCCAGGAACCCGAAGTTCGCCGAGAGGCCTGTGAGGTCATCGCTGTCGGTGTACTTGAGAGTCGAGCCGGTGCCGTTGGCCGCGCCCGTCCCGGTGGCAATCCCGGCCACGTGCGAGCCGTGACCGTTGTTGTCAATGGCGGAAGTCCGCGCGGACCCGGTAACGTAGTCTTTCCAGAACTCCTGCCGGCCGCCGGCCAGGTCCGTATGCGTTCCGTCTACTCCCGTGTCCATGATACAGATGGTGGTGTTAGAGTTCCCTGTGAACCCGATGCCTCCCGCGAAACCGGGCCGCCAGATCGGCCGGACCCTGCCCAACCGCGTTGCCTCTTTGAGAAACTTCTTGGTCCGGCGCTCTCCAACCACCACAACAAAGCCCGGCCCCATCGCCGCGGGGATAGCGGGCACGGCGCTGATGGAGATGCGGCCGTTCCATCCATAACAGAGGTTCCGGAAGATGTAATCCACCTGCCCTCCAAGAGCGACGAACCGGTTGAGCTGCGCCTGGGTGATCTGCCTGGAGAAGAGGACCTGCACGCGGACCACGGGGCCAGGCGTGCCGCGGGATCCTCCGAACCTGCGCCCGCCTGCCTGGATCGACCACTCCCTGACCAGGACATCCAGCATATCGTCGATTCCGTTGCCATCCCTATCCATCTCGTCAGGATGGCGGACAATCGGCCGCACGGCCGGTTCGGGAGGTGGGGCTAGAAACGCTACCTGGGCGGAAATTGCGTTCGGCCCGAATATCCCCAGGGTGAGGGCCAGCACAAGAGCCTGGGCGGGCGCCAGCACTTGGACTGGCCGGAATATGCTACGACACATCGAACATCCTTTCCGCCTGGTGAGACGAGCGGGACCGTCGACAACGCTGCGACATCAGCCTCCGCTTCAGGGGCGCCAGCCTGAGTACTAGCCCGGATGGTTCGGAGTGGCTGCCCGCTTTACCTGTGAATCATACTGGCACAACTACGCCCTATCTTGAGCCATGGCGTGCCGATCTCCCTACTGAGGGGCAAAGTACCTTTGCACGTACTTCTTTCGGGCTGCATCTACGTTAGTGACGTTCGTCGCGGCCCGTAGTATCGGAACCACGTCGCCTCTAAATTGCCTCAAGGCGCGCCAGCGCTGGTGAGCGCCAGGTCCCTGGAAGGATGGAGTCTATGCCGCGTTTCCTCTCAGCTCCCTTTCAAAACGCGTCGGACATCGGGTTGATTGCCGTGGCGAGGCCGGAACCCGAAATCGCGTCCGCTTGCGGATGCGACGCCCATGTCGTTCGGCCGGCAGTCCACCCGAATACTGTTAACCGCGACGCGCTCTACTCGGAGTTCCAGCCCCTGGTTCGGAGGCTCATCCGCCAGTACGGCGACACATCCGAGCTGCGCCAGGACCTGGCAGGAGAGATCTACTGCCGCTTCTGCGCACTTCTGGAAGCATACGATCCAGAAAGAGGAGTGCCGCTGCGGCCCTATCTGGTGCGCCAGCTCACCGCCTCTGTCTACACCTATGCCAGAGCAGGCTGGAGAAGCCACAAGAGAGAGGTGTCTCTGGAG
>CAYNFH010000139.1:0-5953 GCA_964396385.1 uncultured Chthonomonadaceae bacterium
CCGCTGCAACCCCGACACCCTTTTACTTGCGGCGCGCCTCATACAGCGTCTGAATCGGGATTCGGCGGAGGGGGAGGCGGCGGGGGGCCGAGAAGCCGGCTGCCAGAAGCCACTCTGTGAGCTGGCCCGGCGTGTAGGTCGCCGCGCCGGAGGTGAGGAAGAAGTGGAGCCCCAGGAAAGCCGCCGCGTCCGGCGCCCGTCCGGAGGGCGAGGCGAAGTAGTCCAGTACCGCCAGCGTGCCATCCGGCTGGAGGACCTCCCGGACCCGCCGGAATAGCTCCACGTTCTGCTCAGGCGTCAGGTGATGGATGATCTGGAACGCCAGCGCGCCGGAGTAGGGCTCCCCTTGCTCCGGATCCGGGAGCGGGTCGGACAGGATGTCGCCCTCCAGGAACCGTACCCGGTCCGGCATCCTCTCGCGGGCGATGATCTCCCGCCCGATACGGGCGCTGCCGGGGAGGTCCACCACGGTGGCGCGCATCCCTGGGTACCGCTTGCAGAGCTCCGCGGCGAACCAGCCATGGCCCCCCGCGAGGTCCAGGATGCGCTTCGGCTCCGGAGGGAGATGGAGCCTGGCGGCGACCTCCGGCGCGGAGAGCCGGGCGAGCTGGAACATCGCCTCGATGTACCGCCGCCAGCGCGGGTCCTCCTCGCCGAAGTCGTGGATCTGGTAGGGGCGGCCGGTCTGCACCACCTCTTCCAGATGAGACCACCACTCCCACTGGTCGTAGTTGAACTCCAGGAACGCGCCGACGTAGGTGGGGGACTGCGGGTCGAGCCATCGCCGCGCTCGCGAGGTGAGGCGGTACCGGTCCCGCTTGCGCTTCACGTGCCCGAGGGCGGTCAGGCAGTCCAGCAGGAGTAGCGCGCCGTCCGGATTGAGGCCGCGGCCGCGCGCAACGTCCGCAGCGGTAGAGTCTGCCCGGGCGAGCTCGGCGTAGATGCCGAGCCGTACGCCGGCCATGACCACGCGCGTGGTCCCCATCCCGAACATGGCTTCCGCAACGGGGACCGGGCCGAGGTTGAGCCAGAGGGCCAGCCGCTCCAGGATGGTGTCTGGCCGCATCGTCGGCCGCATAGGTTCGCCTCCCCCGATCCCTTCGGCGGCCGGCGGCCGGTTTCCCGGTAGTTAGGCAGCGCGCAGGATGTGCTGGAACACGTCCTGGCGTATGGGCTGCGGGGGATTGG
The DNA here is from genome assembly GCA_964396385.1 of uncultured Chthonomonadaceae bacterium. Lineage (GTDB taxonomy): Bacteria > Armatimonadota > Chthonomonadetes > Chthonomonadales > CAJBBX01 > CAYNFH01. The sequence goes on from CAYNFH010000139.1 coordinate 1,189, forward strand.
CCGGAAGGGCGAAGAGGAATCCCTGAACGTAGTCGACCCCCGCCTCGAGGCACGCCTTGAGCTGCGCCTCCGTCTCGATCCCCTCCGCCACCACGCGCGTGTTGAGCTTCTTGGCCAGGGAGACGATGGAGTCCAGCGTGTGGCGCGCGGAGGAGCTGGAGGCCGCCCCGGCCGAGATCTCGCGGTCTACCTTCACGTAGTCTGGCTCCAGCTCGGCCAGGTACTGCAGCGAGGAGAATCCGCTGCCGATATCGTCCAGCGCGATCCCCGCGCCCCGCTGCCGGTAGTAGTCCAGGATTCGGCGGAGCCGCTCCGTGCTCTCTATCTCTTCCGTTTCGACCACTTCGAAGACGAGCTGCGAAATCTCCAAACCGTGCTGCTCGGCCGCCTCGATGGTCGTGGTGAGGGAGAGCGCCGGGTCGTAGATAGCGCCCGGCAGGAAATTGATGAAGAACCGGCCGCCGTCCCGGGAGAGGGTGGCCGCGTCGCGGATGGCGGAGATGCGCGCCTGGCGGTCGAGCTGGTGCTGCAGATTCAGCACGCTGCAGGCGTAGATGAGCTGCCCCGCGGGCAGGATCTCGTCGGTCTCCGGGTTCCGGGCGCGGATGAGCGCTTCGTACCCGAACCGATCGCCGGTCCGCGCGTCCAGGATGGGATGGAAGACGCTGAACAGCCAGTCGTCCCGCAGCGCCTGCATCACCCACGCCACCTCGGCGTGCTCCAGGAACATGGGCAGGCTCTCCGCGTGCAGGAAGGCAGACAGCATGCCTTTTGGGGAATCCGCTCCGCCGGCAAAGACGCCCTTGATGCGGGTATGCAGTGTGCGCGGGATGAGCGTGAGCACCACGCTGAGCGCTCCGAGCTCCCGCCTGGAGGTTGCGACGGCGAGGGCCAGGCCCTGGCGGGTGTAGGGGAAGCCGCAGGAGTCCAGCGCCGCCGTCAGCGCGGCGTCCGCGTCCGCGTCCATGGGGACCAGGAGCAGCACTTCGTCCTGCTCCGGCATGCCCGCCATCACCACGTCAAAGCAGGGGCAGCCCTTTTCGCTCGCCCAGTTCATCTCCAGCAGCGTTGTCACGTCTGTCCTCCCTCCTCGTCCGTCCAACAGGGGCGGACTGCCGGCATCGGTACTCCTGGTACAATTGTCGGCTCGGTCCGCGCCACTCCTCAGCCTGTCCCTTTCCACGTCCGCGCTGGAATCCTCATCCGCAATCTCCCCGGAATTGCCCTCGTGTGACGCAATTCACGCGTGGACTGTAGCAGGGGGCACGGAAAGCGGGGCACGCGGGGCTCTATAATGGCGGCATAGTCACCGCGAGGATGGAGGGGAAACCGATGGCCCGCTACTTTGTGGACGTCATGCTTCAGTTTCCGGCGATGCCGGAGCCGTATCGGGTACAGGTCCCAGTGCGGCAGCTCTACTTCCTGGACCGGCACACCATCCGCATCGTGGGTCCGGACGGCGCCGTTGTGTACCGCATGCCGCCGGGCATGGCCTGCGGCGAGTGGGTGGACATGTTCCGTTCGCCCGGGGCTGTGTGGGCGAATTAGCGCGAGGTGATGCGGCGGAACGCGGCCACGACCGCGTCGATGTCTTCGGCGTCTACGTCGTGGTGCGTCACCAGACGGATCTGCCGGGGACCGGTCGATAGGCACCGGACCCGCTCCCTGCCGAGCGCGGCCACCACCTCCTCGGCAGGGCGCTCCGTACCAAAGTAGACCATGTTGGTCTGGACCGCCGCGGGATCCACGTCGATGCCACGCAGCCCCGCCATACCCTCGGCAAGCCGCCGCGCGTTGCGGTGGTCCTCCGCAAGTCGGTCCACCATCTGCTCCAGCGCCACCAGCCCGCAAGCGGCCAGCACTCCCGCCTGGCGCATGCCGCCGCCCAGCATCTTGCGCATTCGCCGAGCCCGCTCCACGAACTCCCGCGTGCCGCACAGCAGGGAGCCCACCGGGCAGCCGAGCCCTTTGGAGAGACAGAAGGAGACGGAGTCGGCCTGCGCCGCGTACTCGGAAGCCGGCACACCCGATGCGACCGCCGCGTTGAAGATGCGCGCCCCGTCCAGGTGCACCTTGAGCCCCCGCCGCTGCGCCAGCGCGTACAGCTCGCGGTGGATGGCCAGCGGAATGATGGCGCCCCCTGCACGGTTGTGCGTGTTCTCCAGCACCAGCAGCGTGGTGCCCGGCGCGTGCAGGTTCGGGGAGCTGATGGCCGCCTCGATCTCGGCCGGATCCGGCACGCCCCGCCGGCTGCGGAACTGCCGCGTGAGCACTCCCGCCACCACGGCCGGTCCCGCCACCTCGTAGCGCAGGGAGTGGGCGTCCCAATCCAGCAGTATCTCGTCGCCGGGTTGCGTGTGGACCTTGATCGCAATGGTGTTGCCCATCGTGCCTGACGGCACAAAGAGCGCGGCCTCCTTGCCCATCCGGTTCGCCGCAGTCTCCTCCAGGCGCTGGATGGTCGGATCGTCCCCCAGAACGTCATCGCCCACCTCGGCCTCGGCCATGGCTTTTCTCATCGCCGGAGTCGGGCGGGTGACCGTATCGCTGCGCAGGTCCACGTACACGTGCATGCAAATTGCTCCTTTGCTGAGCCGTTCGGTAGGGACGCACGGGGGTCCTGCCGAATCGAGGTGAGAGGTGAGAGGTGAGAGGTGAGAAACCCGGGCGTTCAGGCGTTCAGGTTATAGCGGGCGAGGAGGGGTTGATGGCGGATAAGTACAGGGTGGCGGTAATAGGGGCCGGCAAGCCGTGGAAGACGGAGGGCGCCACGGGCTTCGGCATGGCGCACGGGCATGTGAAGGGCTATCTAGCCACCGGCAAGTGCGAGCTGGTCGCCGTCGCCGACATCAGCGAGGAGAACGCGAAAGCCTTCGTGGAGAAGTTCGGGTCTGGCAAGGTCTACCTGGACTACCACAAGATGCTCGCCGCGGAGAAGCCGGACATCGTAAGCATCTGCACCTGGCCGCACCTGCACGAGCCGATGACCCTGGCGGCAGCCGAATCCGGCGCGAAGGGCATCTACTGCGAAAAGCCCATGGCCCCCACCTGGGGCGAATCGAAGCGCATGCATGAGGCCTGTGTGCGGAACGGCGTCACGCTGGCCTTCAACCACCAGCGGCGGTTCCTGGAGCCCTTCCAGCGCGCCAAGGCCATGCTGAAGGATGGCGTCATCGGTGAGCTGAAGCGCATCGAGGGGCAGTGCGGCGACATGTTCGACTGGGGCACCCACTGGCTGGACATGTTCTTCTTCTACAACGACGAGACGCCCGCCGAGTGGGTGATAGGGCAGATCGATTCCCGCGAGGAGAAGTCGGTATTTGGTGCGCCGCTGGAGAACCAGGGCATTTGCCACTTCAAGTTTCTCAATGAAGTGCGGGCCACGCTCCTCACGGGCTACGAAGCGGCCATCGGCTGCGCCAACCGCCTGATCGGTACGGAGGGAGTGATCGAGATCGGCTGGTCCGCTCCCTGGCTGAGGGTCTGGGCCACGGGCGACGCCGAGTGGAGGACGGAGCCGACGGAGGAGGGCATCCACGACGGCATTGCCATCGACTACGCCGTCGCGGACTTTGTCCATGCGCTGGATACGGGCAAGCGGCCCCTGCTCTCCAGCTACAACGCCATTCAATCGACCGAGGTGATCTTCGCCACCTATGAGAGCAGCCGTCGGCGCGGACGGGTGGACCTGCCGCTCCAGCAGGAGGATTCGGCCTTCCTCACCATGCTGGAATCCGGCGAGGTCGGCCCCAAGCGAACTACCCCACCGAAGTCGTAGCGTAAATAGCCGCGGGTGCGATACTGATGATTCCGGGCGGCACCATCACATTTCTATTCACCGACATCGAGGGCAGCACGGCCCGCTGGGAGCAGGACGCCCAGGCGATGGGGCCGGAGCTGGCCCGCCACGATGCCGCGCTTCGCGCCGCCCTGGAAGGGCACGGCGGCCACGTCTTCAAGCGGATAGGGGACTCCTTCCTCGCCGCGTTTGCCACGGCACCGGAGGCGGTCGGCGCGGCGCTCGAAGCGCAGTACGCCCTCGCCCGCGAAGCTCCCGGCCTCGCGGTGCGCATAGCCCTGGCCACCGGGGCCGCTGATGCTCGCGACGAGGACTACTTCGGTCCGCCTCTCAACCGCGCCGCCAGGCTGCTCGCGGCCGGCCACGGAGGACAGGTCCTCCTATCGGAGGCGACGCGTGCGCTGGCCCAGGGCGCCCTCCCGGAGGGGGCGAGCCTCCGCCCACTCGGCAGCCACCGGCTCAAGGACCTTCAGCAACCCGAGGCCATCTACCAGCTCCTCCATCCGGAGCTCCGCACGGAGTTTCCGCCGCTCCGCACGCTGGAGAACCATCCCAATAACCTCCCGCGGCAGACCTCCAGCTTCATCGGCCGGGAGCGCGAGATAGCCCGGGTCAAGGAGCTGCTGGCGCAGACCTGCATCCTGACCCTCACGGGACCCGGCGGCTGCGGCAAGACCCGCCTGGCGCTCCAGGCGGCCGCCGACCTCCTGGAGCAGTATCCGGACGGCGTCTGGCTCGTGGAGCTGGCGCCCCTGACGGATCCCGCCCTCATCCCGCAGGCCGTCGCCTCGACCTTTAACGTGCGGCAGGAGGGGCAGGCGGACCTGATGGCGGCCATAACAGCCTACCTGCGGGAGAGACGCCTCTTGCTGCTGCTGGACAACTGCGAGCACCTCCGCGCGGACGCCGCGCGCCTGGCTGCTTCTCTCCTGCGCGCTTGCCCGGGACTCACCGTCCTGGCCACCA
>CAYNFH010000139.1:5963-17959 GCA_964396385.1 uncultured Chthonomonadaceae bacterium
GCCGTTCCCACCCCGGAGCGCCGGCCACACGCCGCCCACCCGCCGCGAGGGACTGGGCGTGCCGGGAGAGACCACGTGGATAGTGCCCTCCCTGGAGCTGCCGGAGCCCGACAAGCAGACCTCCCTCAAGCGGCTGGCTCAGTACGAGGCCATGGCGCTCTTCACGGCCCGGGCGCGCTCCGTTCGACCGGACTTCGAGCTGAAGACGCGGGAACAGGCGCTCACCTGCGCCCGCCTCTGCCGGACCCTCGACGGCATTCCGCTTGCCCTCGAGATCGCCGCCGCCTGGGTGGGCACCCTGTCGGTGGAGCAGATCGGCCAGCGCCTCGGCATGTGCATGTCCACTCCGGTCGGCCACGTGGCGGACCCCCGGCAGGAGACGCTCGCCGCCACCATCCAGTGGAGCTATGACCTGCTCACGGAGAAGGAGCGCCTGCTCCTGAACCGCCTCTCCGTTTTTGCCGGCGGCTGCACCCTGGAGGCCGCAGAGCACGTCTGCAGCGGCGACGGCATAGAAGATGCAGAGATACCCTCGTTGCTCGCCGGACTGGTCCGAAAGTCGCTGGTCGCGCGGGAGCAGACTCCCAACCAGCGTACTCGCTACCGCCTCTTGGAGACCATTGGGGCTTACTGCCGCGACCGACTGGACCGCCAGGGTGCAGCGGATAAGCTGCGGGACAGGCACCGCGACTACTTCCTCGCGCTCGCGGAAGAGGCAGAGCCGAATCTCCAGAAGCCGGACCAGAAGGAGTGGCTGGACCGGCTCGACGAGGATCACGACAACCTTCGGGCGGGATTGAAGTGGTCGGCAACGGGCGAGGCGCGTCTGAGGATGGCTATCGCCCTTCACCGCTTCTGGTACGTGCGGGGTTATCTGAGTGAAGGACGAAGCTGGCTCCAGGGAGCCATTACCAGAGCGCGATCTGCAGAGCCCCGCATTGTAGCCCGCGGTCGCAATGCGCTCGGCATCCTGGCGTGGGCGTCCGGTGACCTGGAAGCCGCGAGGCTGGAGTTTGAAGAATGCCTGGCAGTCTTCCGCAAATTGAAGGACCTGCAGCGCGCCTCGATGATCCTGAACAATCTGGGTATTATCGCCGCGCGCCTTGGCGACTTCGTCCGGGCCAGAGCACTGTTTCAGGAAAGCTATGATTACTGGCAAACAGTCGGTGATGCAGCTCGCAGCGCAATGGCACTTACCAACATGGCCGGGGTCTCCCTTGACCTCGGCGATCTGGACACCGCCTCGCCCTGGTATGAAGCTGCCCTGAGGACTTTCCGAGAGCTCCGTGACAACGCGAATATCGCCAACGTGCTCCATGATCTCGGAATCATCGCGACAATGCGCCGTGACCTTAGCACTGCCCGGGTCTCGCACCTCGAGAGCCTGGAAATTCGCAAGGAGTTGGCAGACAAACGCGGGATAGCGTACTCACTTTCCGGGCTCGCACTCCTACAGGAACAGGCAGGCAAAGTGTCGAAGGCTGCCGAACTGATTGGTGCTTCTGAGACCTTGAGAGAATCGATTGAGGCGACAAGGGAGTCTCCTACGAGAATCGATATTGATTCTCTGGTGGTGAGGCTCCGGCAGGCCCTCGGTAACGAAGAGTTTGACGCCGCTTGGCGGCGCGGCAGCGGGTGGAGTCTGGCCGAAGCTGTCGAGCACGGACTTGACCCGGAGATTGATGACAATGTAGCTGAAGCGGTACGTGTTGAAGTTGCAAGAAGCTGATGTAGTCGTCGGGCCCAAATCCTGGAGGAGAGAGGACCATGAGGATCAGACATCTCGTTCTTGCTGTACTTTTCGTTGGAACCGCCCTCTGCGTTTCGATTAGTGTTTTGGGACTGGGCCGCGACACCACCCCGGTTGTCGGGCGGTGGAGCGCTCCGGCGATTGCGGCAATCCGGCGCCATCCGGACTACATTCCAATGTCAGTTGTGGTCGATGGTACGACAGGTCCGGGTGGACTGCAGAGTGGCCACGTGCTACGCGGTCTATTTACACTTCCGAACGGAGGGGCCGTCATGATGCACACCCACATCTCGACGGGAGCGAAGAAGAACACGGATCGCAATGTCTTCTATGACGTCTATCTGGTCCAGCTCGGAGTTGACGTGAACCACGTCCCCACGGTGACGCTCTCCGCCCTACCGAATACATGGACCGTCACTTGGGCGCATAGGTCTTCAAAGATCCCCGCTTTTCACCAGGACCAGGGAGACGAGACAACCCTGAGCCTCACGAACACGCGCCCCACACAGGACTATGACTGGGTTGCGATTTCCGCGCACGAGCACAAACCCGATGATGGAACCGGCCTCGGTGGCATGGAATTCGCCACAGTAGACAACACGGGCCAGGGTCTGGGATTCGGCGTGCGCTTCATACGGGGACGCAAGACCAAAGCATTGGGTGCCGTATCCACGCCCGGAGTGAAGATCGCGAAGAATCAATAGGGGAGTACATGCGAGCGCCAGTCGACCGGCTGTGTCTCCACGGCCGGTCGATTTGCCCTCTTGACGAATACCGACGCACAAGGAGGCGTGAATGCAGTACCGAGCTTATGGAAACACAGGGCACGAGCTCTCCATCATCGCGATGGGGGGAATCGTGGTGATGGGGGTGGAGCAGTCGGAGGCGGACCGCACCGTGCGCGAAGCCTTCGATAGGGGCATCAACTACTTCGACGTGGCCCCGAGCTATGGCGACGCGGAAGATCGGCTTGGTCCGGCGCTTGTCGGCCTGCGGGACCAGGTGTTCCTGGCCTGCAAGACCGGCAAGCGCACCAGAACCGAGGCCGCGCAGGAGCTCCGGGATTCTCTCCGGCGGCTCCGGACCGACAGGTTCGACCTCTACCAACTCCACGCCCTCGGCAACGTGGAGGAGGTGGAGACCTGCTTCGGACCGGGCGGCGCCATGGAGGCTTTCACGGAAGCGCGGGATGCGGGGCTGGTCCGGTACCTGGGATTCAGCGCCCACTCCGCGGAAGCCGCGCTGGCCGCCCTGGAGCGGTTCCCGTTCGATTCGGTCCTCTTCCCGTTCAACTACACCACCTTTTACAAGGCCGGGTTTGGGCCGCAGGTGCTGGAGGCTGCGGAGAAGAGGGGAGCGGCCAGGCTGGCGCTCAAGGCCATGGCCCGAGGGCCCTGGGAGGAAGGTGCGGACCGTAGCGCCTGCAAGAACTGCTGGTACGAGCCGCAGAGCGATCCGGCGGAGGCGGAGCTGGCGCTGCGCTGGACGCTCTCGCTGCCCATCACGGCCGCCATCCCACCCGGGGACCCGAAGCTGTTCAGCATGGCGTTGGACTTCGCCGAGCGCTTCACCCCCATCACGGACGCCGAGCGGCGCGCAGTGGAAGAACGGGCTGCCACCAACAAGCCTCTCTTCACGTTGGCAGCTTAGAACACCTGAACACCTGAACACCTGAACACCTGAACACCCCTCCCCCAGTATTGGGGGCTGGGGGGCAACACCCAGCAAACACAACAGACCCGGGCCTGGGGAGGCCCGGGTCTGTTGCTCTGTTCGGACGCCGCTTACGGCTTCTTGCCGGCCGAAGCGTCGTTCAGCGTGTCGCCTACGTGCAGCGACTTGTACTCGCCGTTGTGCCGGATCTTGATTCCCTCTCCGTCCACGGCCATCAGGCGGTAGTTATCCGCCAGCGCCTCGCCGGGGCGGTAGAGCTGGGTCTTGCCGGCCACCGAGATGGTCGCCACCGAGTCGTCGCCCTCGACCACGCCTACGACGTGGATCTCAGGCTCCGGCGCGGGCGGCGCCACCGGGGCTAGTGGGTTCACGCTCGGGGCCGTGAACGGGATGCTCGGCACCACCGGGCCCGTGGACAGCGGCGGGAGCGTCCTATGACTGTCGCCAGGGCCAGGGACCGGGTCCAGCCTTACGGCAGGCTCCGTATCCACCTTGGGAGCGGGCGGCGCCGCCGGCGCTGGCGCCGGGGCCGGCTTGTCCGCCTTCTTCAGCGGGATGAACGGGTCTCCCACTTCCGGAAGGGCCTCCGCCACGTGCATCTTGCCGCCCTTCTTGATGCGGCTGATGTCCCACGGGTCCTGGGCGTCCGCGGCGGCCGTTTGCTGCGGGTTTCCCGGCAGCGGTGGCGGAACCGTGGGGCTCGCTCCCGCTGCCGCCGGTCCGCCCGGCCCGCCTCCGGCCTGGCCCTTCGGCTTGAGGGCGCCGGCTACCGTCCATATCGCGATGAACAGTACGACTACTATCAGACCGACCAGCGCTGATGCTTTCGTCCGGTCGGCTGGACTCATATTTGCGAAGCTCATTAATTGGTCTCCGAGCGGTTCGTGCTCAGGTTGGTCATATTACCCGGGCAGCATTTTGATGGTCAGGAAGACAGTGACTTCCGACCGGCGATGGTCCCGGCTCTCGCTGCGGAACAGGTATCCCAGCAGCGGCAGGTCGCCGAGGATGGGCACCTTGTTGAACGACTTGATGTCCTCGTCCCGGATAAGGCCTCCGATGACGATGGTATCGCCGTCCTTGACGCGGACCACCGTCTCCGCCTCGCGGGCGCTGGTCTGAGGCAGTCCGTCGCTGAACCCGGTGACGGTGCTCACCACCGGATGGACCCGCAGCGTGATATTGCCCTCGTCATTCACCCGCGGATGCACCAGCAGGATGATTCCTACAGGTACTTCCACCACCGTGAACAGCGTGCCGGTGGTCGGGCTGGACTGCGCCAGCGCCTGGTACCGGAGCGTATCGCCGATGAATATCGACGCGTCCTGGTCGTTCACCACCGCGATCTGCGGGCTGGCAAGCAGCTTGGACCGCTTATCCGTCTGGAGGGCGCTCAGCACCGCCGTAGGCGTAAACTGTACCCGGCCGAAGCTGCCGAACCCTAGCGGCCCGAGCGGCACGTTGGCGCCACCTGATCCCGTTGATGGATTCGGAGGGGTGAGGTGGCCGCTCACGCTCGGCCTCTCAGTGAACTGGAACGGGTTCCAGCTCCAGTCCACGCCCAGGTTGCGGATGAACTCCGGCGAGGAGTCGATCACGCGGGCCTCAATCAGCATCTGGCGCGGCGCCGTGTCGGTCTGGGCCAGGATGTTCATGGCCTCGTCCAGGGCGGCGCGCGGTCCCTTCAGGAGCAGGGTCAGCGGGATCTTTCCTGCGCCGGCCTGGGTGCCGCCGTTGCCGCCGCCCGCGCCACCGCCACCGCCTCCACCGCCGGCGCCGCCGGTGCTGCCCGTGGTGCCCTGCGTGGTGAAGTTGCCGATCTGGTAGTGGTAGGGCAGTCCCGGAGGCGTGTAGCTATCCGGGCCCGGAACCACCAGCACCTCCGGCACGGCACTGTTCAGCAGCTTGATGAGCTGGTCGGAATGTGCGTACCGCACGTGGTATACGCGCGTTTCGCCATCCGGCTGGGCCACCACGTCCAGCATGGCTACGCTGGTCTTGGCCTGCTCGATGTCGCTCTTCGGGCCGCCCACCATCACGGCGTTCCCCACCGCTTCAATCGCGCAGGACGGGTACATCTTGGCCAGCGTTTTGGCCACGTCGGCCGCGGGGCGGTTCTTCACCTCAAACCGCTCGGCGCTCCGGGTCTGGTCCGGTGCGGCCTCGTCCATCTGGTGGATGAGCGATTCCGCCGCATTGATGTCCTCCGGCGCGCCGGCGAGCGAGACGCTGTTGCCCTGCACGCGGGCGGTCAGGTCCGGAAACGCGTTGTTCGCCATATCCGCTGCCTGGGCTGCCGGGAGATGGGCGGGCGTTACTTCCCGCTTCACGCCCAGACGCTCCAGCGTCGGCTTCATCTCGGCCCGCGGCGCAATGACGTACGTGTCATTCACGCGCTTGAAGCCGAGGCCGGCCAGGTTGGTCACCACGGAGAGAGCGTCGGTGACCGACTTGCCGCGGAGGTGAACGGTGATCTGTCCGTGGACGCTGGGGTTCAGGGCCACGTTGATCTTGCTCTGCGCCGCCAGCGCACGCACCACGTCAGTGACGTCGGCGTTCACAAAGTCCAGGTTGACCGTGCCGGTCCGCGCCTGGATGGCGACTCCGGTGCCCCCGTCCAGCGCTATGGCCGGAGCGTTCAGCGCCGCGAGCGAGGAGCTTATTCCAATAATGAGAAGCACGCTTCGATTCATATGTCAACCTCTATGTAAAGGGTGTTAGGCTTCGGGTCTACGGGTTCTGGTGTAGGGTCAGGTACTCCGTTTGTCCCTTCACCTCGCCACCCCGTTTTAGGACTTGGGCGCTGGCGCTGGGGCCGGCGGTGCCGCCGAGCTCAGCACGTCAACGTAGCGAGTTACCGTCAGTGTTGTATCGATTGTCGGGTACCCTCCCAGGCCGGGACCTATCCGGCACTCCACCATGGATATCAGCCGCCGGGAGCCGCTCAGTCCGGCCAGGAACCGGCGCATGGACTGGAAGTTCCCCTCAAAGACAACAGTGCTCTTGATCGCCTGCACGTCCGGTGGTAGGCCCACGTCGCCGGGCGCCGGCGGTCCCGCTGGTCCAGGCGGCGCCGCCAGAGACGTCACCGAGAGGATCTTGTTGCCGGTCTGGGTGCAGAGCTGCGAGAGACCCCGGAGGAAGTTGGTCTGCTCCTCTTTGGTCGCGGGCAGCGATGCGATGTCGGGATCCGGCGGCAGGTCGCTGATGGCCTTGAGCTGCGCCAGGAACTGCTGAACGCTCGCCTCCGTTACCCGGATCTCCTTATTCACGTCACGCAGCTTGTTCTGCTTGGGCATCATAACCATGCAGCAGACGAGCAGCGCGAGCGGCGGCATCAGTATCACGGCCCACCGCTGGACCGATGCCGGTATGGACTTCATTTAACTCCCTCCTTGCTTCTCCGCACCGGACGCGGGGACGGAAGCCTGCGCCTGCGGAGCGATGAAGCCGGTCTGCAGCTCGAACTTAATGCTCGACGCAGCCCCTCCACCGGGATCGACGCGAGCCAGGTTATTGAGGCGGATCGGCTCAAGCATCGGGCACACGTTGATGGTGTCCATGAGGTCCGCCACCAAGCGCGGCGTCGGCGCCTCACCGGCGATACTGATGGTGCCGGTCTGGTCAAACGCCAGTACCTGGAGACTCGCGTGCTGCGCAATGGAAGCGGCGATGAAGTCGATGGCCTCCCGAATGGGCTTGTGCCGAACGTGTATGGCCGTGGTCAGGTTCTTCTGCCGCTCTAGCTGCGCCACCTTGGCTGCCGTCTGCGCCTTCACGGAGTTCAGCTCAATCTGCGTCTGCGTGAGCGTGCGCTCCGCCCGGGCGATGCTGTGGCCCACCACAATGCTCGCCACGCCGGTGCCCAGCAAGATCACCGCGCTCGCCGCCGCGCTGGCCAGCAGCGCCTTCGGCGCCATGCGGCGCTCCACAATCACCCGGTCGCCTACAGCCAGATCCAGTGCGGGGGAGGGCTCGTAGCCCGGCGCTCCGCGCAGCGCCAGCCCCACCGCCACCGTGAACCGGAAGCCCTCCGGTCCGCGGAGGATGGCCGCCGCTTCATTGGAGACCGCAACCGTGTCCGTCACGGACGCCATCTGCGCGCCGGACCGGAGGTACTGGGTCATGACGTTGAACAGGTCCGTGGCGTCTGGCGTGTCTACCGCGAACCTCACCAGCATGGTATCCGTCGCCGACGGGAACTCGCGGATGTAGAAGTCGATGGACCTTTGGATTTCCGTCATCAGCAGCGAGATGGCCTGCCGGTTGTAGCCGGAGCTGGGATCAACGGCCGCCACGGCCGGGGCCGCCGGCTCTGCCATCTCCTCCTCGCCGCCCAGGAGCTGACCGACCGGGGCGACCGTCGGTGCCTGAGCTACGTGTGTCCGCAGCTCCGGGATGCCGGTGTCGATCCGGCGGTAGAACTGCAGGTCGCCCTGCTGCGTGATGAAGATGTCCGTGCCGGTTGCCGACACAATCACGCTCGCCACGCCGCTCTCCACGCGCAGCATGGGGTAGAGTGCCCTCAGCAGCGCGATGGAGCCCGGCTCCACGGCGGAGACGCCCAGGTTCGCGGCGTCGGCAACGGATCGGTATGCCGTAACCACCCGCTCCTCGGCGCCCATCAGCAGCACGCGGGCAACCGGCTCCTCCATGGGGGCGTCGGGCCGCTCCGGCGGATCCGGAAGCCGGAAGAAGTCGAACGCGCTCTGGCCTGCCGGAAGGATCCGGTAGTGATCCATCTCGCCTCGCAGCACGGAGCGAATCTCGCTCTGCGGGACCGGGGGGATCTCCATTACGCGAGCAACAAGGCTGCAGTTGGTTACGCCCATGACCACCTGGGTGATCTTGGGGTCCAGCTCGGCGCAGACACGACGCACCGTATCACCGACTACCTGCGCGTTGAGCAGACCGTCAGTGTCGATGGCGCCCGTTGGGGTGGGGGTGCTCGCGACGCCTGCCAGCAGCACATTGCCGCCGGACATGCGCACGTAAGCCGCCCGGACCTCGTCTGCCGAGATCTCTATTCCGATAACACCACGATGTTTCACAGGACGTCCCTCTATCCACTATGAACGTCTGGCGTGCGGCCCCCGCGCTGCCTGATTGCTGCATCGCGGGGAGCGCCGCGCCAGTACGGTATGTTTATTGGTAGCTGAGCCGCTTCTGTCGGATCTCCACGGAGCTGAACACCTGCCGTGAATAACCGCTCATGTTGACGGTGGCTGCAATGTCCACTGCGCCGACCACCGTCACGTCGCTCGGCGCAGTGGAGGAAGTCCACGAAGACGTGGACGAGTTCCAGGACCAGTAAGTCAGTTTCAGCGCCGTCACGTCCTGCACAACGATGTTGCCGCCCGTGGGCGACGCATTGGTCGTGGAGCGGAGCGTGCTGTCGCTCGTGTTCAGCCAGTACCGGATGCTGTTGCCGCTGTTATCCGTGAACGTTACGTCGGTAGCTGATGCCGCGGTAACCGCGGCGGCCCCGCGGAGATGATCCGCGAAGAAGTCGATAGACTGGCGAGCGCCCAGGTTGGCGTTGTTCTGGTTCATCAGCTCCCATTGGGAGTCGTAGCTGCTCCGCACAAGTGTGTAGAGCCCCGCGCCCAGCGTCACCGAGATGAGCATGGCAACCAGCATCTCGATGATGGTGAAGCCGGACCTAGTTCGCGCTTTCATATTCCGGCCCTCACCAGGTAGTTCTTGGACTCGTACAGCATCGTGCTATTGGACAGATCCGTGACCGTGACGTCGACCGTACGGTACGCGTACGGGTCCGGCACCGCGCCGGACACGCCGGCAGTGCCGCTGCTCACCGCGCTGCTCACAACGGTGGTATTCACTTTGTACGCCGCTCCTGTGGAGCTGGTGAGCTGGTTCTCGCTCGCGTCGTAGTACACGTCGCTGCTTCCCTCTATGGAGGATGAGTTGAAGCCGGACATCTTAACCCGTTCCATGGCGAAGCGGCCCAGGTTGTAGGCTATGGCGGACTTGTCCGTGCTGGTGGTCACCCCGAAGGAGAACGCCCACACATTCACCAGCGCCATCATGCCAATCGCCAGCAGCAGTCCTGCGATCAACACTTCGGGTAGGGTGGTACCCTGTTGAGATTGTCGGGATTTGCCTGGTAGTTTCATTAGGGCAGCCCTCCTATCTCCTGCCAAGAATTGCTGTAGCCGTAGTAGTCGAAGTTCGTCGGCTGGATATAGTTGTACATATAGTCGATGGCTATGTTGCCGTTGAGCGTCGCCTGGTCGCACACCACCTGGCCCTTAACTACGGGGTTGCCGCTGACCGTCACGGTACCGAAGAGGCTCCCGTTTGGGTCCTTGTTGTAGCAGTAGACCAGGCCGTCAATCTCCCCATTACCCGCCAGCGTGATCCCGGACTCCAGCGCGCAGTAGATGTTGCACCTGTTTGCCGGGTTGGTGGTCACGGGCACGGCGGCGGAGCCGCCCTGGAACGTACACGTGCCGTTTCCGCCGCTGGGTCCAATCCACAGATTCACCGGCCCGTTGGTGTTGTCGAACGAGATGACCTGCTGCCCGCTGAGGCTGATACTGGTCACGTAGTAGTTGCCTGGGCCGACCAGCGTCACGCTACTTGAGATGGAGCTTCCGGATATGGGCGGGTTCGCCTTGGCGTTGTCGTTGTGGGTGGAGAGATAGGACAGCCCGCCGGGCGATGTTGCGCCGCTGTTCGGGAAGAGCTGGAGGGCGATCTGGTCCACCGTCGGGTACTGCACCTGCTTGGGGCCGTAGGCGACAGTATAAGGCCCAGGCGCAACGCCCCCATACCAGCCGGCGCTCGGCCCCCCGAAGTAGACCGTGCCGTTGATGGTAGGGGTGCCGCTAAACTTGAACTGCCCGTTGGTGCCGATGTCGCCGTTGACCAGCGGCGCGGATCCGTTGATGACGGTGACGCCGTTCTCGGTATACAGCGCGAACTTGCCGCTGAAGGGATATCCCTTGGCGGATACCTCGACGGTCCGTTGCACGCCGTTCACCAGGCCCGTGGACCAGACGTACATGCCCTGCGTGCCCGGGTTCCACGGAGTTGTGCCCGCGGCGTCTTGGGTGCACCAGACGGTAGCCTTGCCGGAGCCTACGCTGTAGGTGCCCTGGGTGAGGTCTGCGTTGCTCGGGTTCTGCGTGATCTTCCGCAGCTCGTAGTTGACTCCCGCCTCCGCCGTGTCCACGGCTGAGGCGTAGTTCGAGTCCATCATCTCGCGCTGCTTGTGGGAGACCGTGTAGGTTCCCACGCCCATCAGCAACATGGAGATGACGAGCAGAAAGAACAGGGTTGAAATAATGGCCGCTCCGCGGCGGCGTCCGGTATGGATCCTCATGCGCTTCATTTGGTCGTTCCTCCCATACTCCGCGGGGGCATCGTGTCCCCCGCCCAACCCAACGCACGGTTGAGTCGTTATGGGGCTTCTTCCACATCCGGCGGCGCGCGTGCCAATAGATTTGCGAGACCCCGCATTCTTGCCGGGAATAACCTCGCAAAGAGGAGGGGTGAGAGGTGAGAGGTGAGAGGTGAGAAGGCCGAATCAGGTGTTCAGGTGTTGCCCCCCGCCCCATCTTTGGGGGAGGAGGGTGTTCGGGTGTTCAGGTGAGGGGTCAGGCGGTGGGGCCGAGGCCGAACAGGACGCGCCGGCCGGCGGGGCCGAGCCAATGAGGTACGGAGGGGTACTTGGCGTTGAGGTACGCGACGAACTTGCCGGGGTCTTCCTGATTGCCCACGAACATGTCGTAGTGGCTCGGCACGGCGAGTCCCGTGTTCAGCTCTCCCGCAAGCTCCACCGCCTCCTGGAAAGTGAGATTGCCGATGCAGTTGCGCAGGTAGCGCTCGGCGTCTCGGCCGTTGATGGGCAGGAACATGGCGTCAAGCCGCGGCCATTGGCGCAGCGTCGATATCATGCCCTCGTATGGGATGGTGTCTCCGGAGTGGTAGAAGGTGACCCCGCCCGCCTCCACCACGTAGCCCAGGTACGGAAAGCCCAGCACCGGGTGCTCATCGAAGAACTCGTGCTTCGCCTTAACGGCGGTGACCTTCACGTTCCCTACGGTCACGCATTCTCCGGCCGTCACCGGATGAAGACGGTCCTCCGGTACGCCGGCCTGTCGCGTCATTCGTTCCGCGGCCGTACGCGGACCGATGACCCGGGCCCGCGGCGAAAGCCGAGCCATGTGGCGGAGCGACTCCGTGCAGAGGTGGTCTCCGTGGTCGTGTGTCACCAGCGCGAGGTCCGCGTTGGTCAGCTCCTGGTAGTCCAGAAGAGGGGGCGTCTGGCGTTGGATCCAGGGGGCAAAGAAGGGGTCGATGTAGATAATGCTTCCGGCCGCCTTTACGATGAAGCTGTGCTGTCCCAGCCACCAGAACGCCGCCTGCCCCGTTCCCGGCGCGGCGGAGGCAATATCGTCCAGGAGCTGCTGGTGACTCTGCTCAACTTGCGCCATGGCTCAATCCACCTGCAAACGAACGGAGCCCGAGTGGCAAGAACGGGAGGGCGAAGCTCCTGAGTCTGTTTCAGATTAGTAGCTACTATTGCAGGACAAGGCGCAGGTTT
>CAYNFH010000140.1:0-17792 GCA_964396385.1 uncultured Chthonomonadaceae bacterium
GGAGCACTACCAGGTGGCGCGCGCGACCCAGGCGATCATGCAGCGCTACAAGGACCTCCAGGACATCATCGCCATCCTCGGCATCGACGAGCTCTCCGACGAGGACAAGCTGGTCGTGGCGAGGGCGCGCCGAATCCAGCGGTTCCTCTCGCAGCCCTTCCGCGTTGGCGAAGCCTTTACCGGAATCCCGGGAAAGTACGTGCCCCTCAAGGAGACCATCCGGTCATTCAAGGAGGTGGTGGAAGGCAAGCACGACGACCTGCCGGAGCAGGCGTTCTACATGGTCGGCGCCATCGAAGAGGCCGTGGAGAAGGCGAAGCAGCTCGCAGCCGTATAATGCTGGACCACAGACCACAGACCACGGACCACGGATTCCGGAGTGGTCTGTGGTCTGTGGTCAGGACTAAGCCATGGCATCCTTCCTACTGGAACTGGTGACGCCGGAGAAGGTGCTGCTCTCTGAGCAGGTGAACTCCGTGCGGGCGCCGGGAATCGAGGGCTCATTCGGCGTGCTGGCCAACCATGCGCCATTGATGACCGCTCTGACGGTCGGACTGTTGAAGGTGGAGTATCCCAACGGCGACCTGGAGTACATCGCTACGAGCGGCGGCTTCATGGAGGTCAACCAGGAGAAGGTGATCGTCCTGGCGGACACCGCCGAGCGTGCCGCGGACATCGACGTGGCCCGCGCGGAAGCCGCTGTAGCAGCCGCCAGGGAGCACCTCAACAGCGGCGCGGCCGTAGATTACGAAGAAGCCCGGATGTCCCTGGAGCGCTCGCTTAACCGCCTCCGCGTGGTACAGGAGGCCCGGCAGGGCGGGCAGTAAGGATAGGATAGTAGTCAGTCGTCGGTCGTCAGTAGTCAGTAGAACTGGACGGGCCGGGGTGCTCACCGCACCCCGGCCCGCTAATATTCGTGGAGGGGCGGGTCAAGTGACCCGCCCCGATGTCATCAGGGGTTCTCCCGCGGACCCGTTTGGGGCGACTGCGGCTGTGGCTGCGGAGCCGGGGCGGTGCCACGGCCCTGATCCGGAAGCGGAGTCTGTGTCTTTGGATCGAGCTGCGGCTGCTGCTGCTTGAGCTCGGGGAACTCGCGGATGATATTCTTGGACTCCGATCCCGTCATGGCCCGCGCCGACTTATCGCCATCCACCACGTGCGGGATCATGAAGACCATCAGCTCCGTCTTTTCCGTGGTATGGCTGGTCGACTTGAACAGATTTCCGATGATCGGTATGTCGCCCAGAATGGGAATCTTGCTCACGTTGGTGGTGGCATTCTCCCGCATCAGGCCCCCGAGGGCTACGATCTCGCCGTCCTTCACGCTCACCGACGTGTCCGTTGACCGCTGAGCAACCCGCGGAGACTGGATGGAGGTTACGCGCCCATTGGCGTCGATGCTGGAAGTCAGGGTGTCGAAACCCACCAGCTCGCTTGCAGTCGCGTAAACGTCGATGGTCACGAGGCCATCCTGCGTGATTCTCGGCGTTACGTCGAGCGAAATCCCCACGTCCTGCGGCGCATAGCCGATGGTCGTGCCTCCGGCAAATCCGCCGCTGAATGAGCCCGTCGGTATCTGGACCTGCTGCGTTATCCGGACCTCCGCCTCCTGGTTGTTCGAGGTGAACACTTTGGGCGTAGACAGAATCTTCACTTTATCGTTGCTCGCGAGTGCCTGTATCAGGGCGTTGAACCGGCCACCGGGCGATTGCACTCCGAACTGCGTGCCCGGGTTGATCGGAGCGGCGATGTTTTGCGAAGTCGATCCGGCGGTTAGCGGGAAGTTGCTGAACAAGCTCTGGTTTACCGCGCTGCCGAAGATACGTCCGATACCGCTGGTGTCGAACTGGAAACCCAGCTTGTTTGCCGCGTCGATGGTGGCTTCCGCGATGATGACTTCGATCATCACCTGCCGGGGCCGGCTGTCCAGGGATGCAATGATCTCCTGAAGCGCCGGCATGTTCTCCGGATTGGTGGTGATGACGAGGCTATTGGTGCCCGGCTCGGCTACAACGCCCACGTTGTTGCGGAGCTGGAGGTAGTTCACGTAGTCGCCGCGCTGTCCCCGGCCGTAAGAGGGGGTCTGCATCTGGTTGTTTTGCCGGTAACCGTAGCCGAAGAACTGGCCCCCGCCCCCAGCGGCTGCCGCCCGGGCAGTGGCCTCGCCCTCCGCCGTCCCGTCCGGCAGGAATCCCTGTTGGGTCAACGTCCCGTGAACACCGCCGGCATCGGACGGAGCATCCGGGATCACGCCGCCGGACTGTCCGCGAACCGCCGCGCGGCCGAAGGGGGAATTGGACGACTGCCCCTGCCGCCTCTGGATTTTCTGGTTCTGCTGGCCTTGTCGCCCAAAGCCGCCGTATCCTCCGAAGAAGAAGCCGTACGGGTTGGAATTCTGAGTGTTCCCGGTCCCGAACGCCTCCCCGAGGATGTAGGCGAGGTCCGACGCCTGGGCGTTCTTGAGCGGTATGACAAACGTGGTGGTCTCCGTCTTTATCGGGACGTCGAGCTTCTGGATAAGGTCATCTATCTTGGCCATCCGCTCCTTTGTGGCCGTAATGTACAGCGAGTTCGTGCGGGCATTCGGCACTACCTTGGCGAACGGGTCGGTGCTCTGTGTGAACCCCTGGCTGCCCTGGTTGCCGCCTCCAATGCCGCCAAACGGACCGCCGAAGCCGAACACGCGCTGCTGGAAGGATGCGCCCTGCGTCTGGCCGGCGCGCGTGGGGGCAGTGCCCGACATGATGGAGTTGATCGTATCCGCCACGTCGGTGGCATCCGCGAACTGGAGCTTCCTGATGTACGTTTCCAGCGCCGTGGCCTCGGGATCGTCGAGGCTCTGGATGAGCGTAGCCACCTTCGCCATGTTATCGCCGGCCGCCACCACTATGACGGAATTGGTCCGGATGTCCGCCTCAGCGACGATGGCGCTCCTGGCCTGCTGCGCGGCCCCGGCCGGGCCGGGCTGACCCTGCGGCTGAGGCATGGGCTGGCCGGGCTGTCCCGGCTGGGGACCGCCGCCGGGGGCACGCGTATAGACCTTGCCGAACAGATCGTTGATAGCCTTCGCCACGTCGTCGGCGCTGGAGTGGTTGAGCTTAAAGATTCGGATCTCGCTGTTGCTGGCCACTTCGTCCAACGACTACACCAGCGTCGCGATGCGGTTGACGTTGCTCGCTGTGTCCGTAACGATGAGCGCATTGGTCCCCACACTGGCGACCAGGCTCGCGCCCTTGTTGATCAGGTCGTGCAGCTCACGGGAGAGCGCTGTCGCATCCGCATTGATCACCGGAATGACCTCCGTGACCACCTGGTCATTGAGGTCCTGGCTGTTCGCCGGTTGGCCGTTGGTCCGGAGCAGCGTGGTCTGTTGGACGGCGCGGTCAATAGGCACGATCTTCAAGACCGTCGTACTACCGCGCTTCTCAAGTTGGCCGCTAAAGCCCCTGACCTGGAGCACGGACTGGAGCACGTCGAACGCCTGGTCCGTAGTGAGCTGTTTCGGGCTGACGATGGTGACCGGGCCCGTGAGCGTCGGATCCGGCACGATCTCCCAGCCCGTTGCCATGGCAAAGAACTTGAGGACCGAGTTGATGTCCGCGCCCCGGAAGTCCATGGAGACCATGCCGCCTGGCGGTGGGAAGTCGCCTCCGCCAGCTCCGGATCCTCGAAAGTTGACGCCCGGAGGCGGAGTATTGATTGTGGCGTTTCCACCGGGGCCGGCGGAAACGGGTTTACCGTCCGAGCCCACGACCATGGGCTTCCCGTCGGGCCCGATGATGATCCGGGTACCGCCGGGGCCCGGACGGCCGGGGCCGGCCTGTCCCGCAGGCGCAACCCTGAGCGACCTGTCCGCCTGTGGCGCGGCCCCGTTTGTCCGCTGTTCTCGACGCGCGCGAAGCCGCTGGGCCTGTTTGTCTGAGGCGCCACTGGTGCCCTTAGCGGGTGCAGCAGGCGTGCCCTGAGCTGGGGGTTGCTGTGGGTTCTGAGGCGAGCCCAGCAGCGGGTACGCCGCGGTCAACAGAAGGAGAGCCGCGCAGGCGGGAACTGCCCGGCTGCGTCTTGCTCCGTCGAATGAGTGATCCATGTTTTGCGCAAACCTCCCGGAAGCCATGCAAACCTGCCGCTCTAGGGGCACACTATCCGCCTTCCCCGCCCCAACGCCGTCCGCCGCCGTTCATCGAGCGGTTCATCATGCGGTCCATGATCATCTGGCGCTGCTCAGGCGACATGTTCTGCAGCCGCTGCTGCCACCGGGCGCGGCGGTCCTGCGGGTTGTTCGCGCCGGCTGGCATGTTGGTGGGGGCGCCGTTCATGGCCGGAGCGCCGGGCGGCGCCTGCGCGCCCTGCTGCGGCTGCTGGGTGAGCACCGGTGCGCTCTTGTCCAGCGACGTCATCTTGAAGTTGTCCGTCTTGGCGATGACCTTCGTGGTACCGGCAACGTCAATGGTGAGGTCGTGCTCATTTATGCCGGAAATCTGCCCGCCGATGAAGCTATCCCCAACGCGAAGGTACTGACCTTCCTTCGTCTTGGTGTTCTCCACAAGGGCGAGCGTCTGGTTGCCCATGGTCACAGTGCCGTCATAGGCGTAGTCGGCAAACGGGTCCACGATAGCCGGCGCCGGAGGCGGCAGCGTGGGCTTGGGCGCGGGAGCGGGTTTCGTCAGCTTCACCTTCGGCGCAGCCGGCGCTGGGGCGGCAGGCGGCGTGAAGAGATCCGCGCGAACGCCGGAGGTGTAGTAGGACAACGGCTTGCGCGTAGTCGTGTCCGCTGCCAGCGCCACCTCGGCCGTGCTCGCCTGGCTCGCACGGGTAACGGTCGATTTGGCGGAGGCGCGCTTACCCCCCTGGGCAAACGCCACGATGGCGCAGGCGGCGATAACGCCGAACGCCAGGGTGGTCGGAACGACCTGTTTGCTCTTCGCTCTCTTTCGCATCTTATCTGCTCCCTATCCGGTGGGCTCTTCGGCCCCCGTCTCCGGCGTCCCCGATGCGGGTCCGCTCGCCTGCGTAAACATGGATACCTGGACGTCGACGTCCACCGTGCGCGACTTTGGATCGGAAGCCGTAACGTTGAACTTATCGACTACGAGCTTGCCCGACGGGTCTTCGATTCGGTACAGGAATGGTATGGATTTGTCAAACGGCGCCGTAAACCGTACGCTCACCGGCACCTTGAAAATGGTTGTCTGCTTCTTGGCCCGCAGCGGCTTGATCTCCCGCAAGTGGATGCCCGATGCCCGAGCGTCGTCCTGCAGCAGTCGCACTACCTGGGGCAGCAGCTCCTCCGGTGCGCTATTATAGACGAGCTTCGCGTAAGCGGGCTGCAGCTTCGCCGTCTGGTCGTCTAGAACGCGCTTCTTGTGCACCTCGTCCTCATATTTATGACGTGCGGAATCCGCCGGAAGTAACTTGGAGTCTCCGGAGCCCTGCGGCCAGAGCATCATGGGCCCACCGATGAGAATGGCCAGCAGGCAGAGCACGATCAGGAACTTTTCGCGGCCATTCCGCGCCGCCCAGAAGCTATTCATTCTTCGTGGCTCCTGCGGTCCGGGCGACGGGCTTCTTCGCGTTGGCCAGGGCCTGGGCTTGGGCGCCGGGGAGCGGCTTCAGCCTGCACGTGATGATGAAGCTCATGTTCGCGCCCGGCTGTGGTTTGGCTGCCGGTCCAGTGCCACTGGCGGACACAGTGTCCGCCTGGGCGTCTCCCAGGTAAGGCATCCGGACGTCGGTGAACGCGCCCGAGGACTGGAGCGCCAGCACGAGGTCCGTCGCCGCCGTTTCGGTCTTGGCGTCGCCGCGCAGGGCCACGAGTCCAGCCCGGTCAAACTGAAGCTGAGTGAGGTGGACCGCTCCCGTCTTCGGTATGGCGTCGCTTACCGTCTTCATCACGTCCACGGCGGGCTTCTGCCTGGCCAGGCCAAGGGAAACCGTCTGATAGGCTTGTAGCAGCGCATCGTGGCGCGTCCTCGCGGCATCCGCGGACTTCTGCGCCATTTTCATGCTTTTGTTCCACCTCACTGCCTCGGCGTGCGTCTTCGCGTCGTGCTGCATAGAGTCTGAGAGACGGAAACCACCGATGGTAAGGCCGACAGCGACTGCTCCCAGGGCGACGATGGTCTGGAGCCGTCTGCGGGCGGCCACCTTCCGCTGGGCGCGAGTCTCCGGAACGAGGCTGATGGGGCTGCCTCCACGGATAGCGCCCAGCGCAAGACCGAAGGCCGTGGCGTACTGGCAGGAGGTCTCGTCTGCTGGATAGAGGCTGTTCTGCATGCGCGAGACCGGAATCTCCAACAAGGCACAGAGTGCCTCCTCCACCGCATCCAGGGCGTTGGCGGGGCCGTCGATGAGGAGCTTGCTGATGGGCTGGCTTCGGTGCTCGTTCTGGTAGGCGGCCAACGACCGGCCTACTTCGGCTCCCAGCGCCGCGATGGAGCGCGTGTCGCCCGGATCCTGTGAGAGCGGCGCGGAGCGGGAGAATAGCAGCCGGCCGTCTGCCACCACCGCCAGATCCATGTCGCCTGGCTCGACCTCCAGCAGTGCAACCGGAGTCATGCTGCCTCGGGCGTGTTCGGCGAGGGCCAGTGAGGAGACCGTCAGCCGCTCCACCTGGAGGCCGGCGGCGTCGAAGGTCGACATCAAGCCCTCTACCTGCGCCAGCCTGGCGGCCACGATCATCACGGTCATCATCTCGTCCGTGGCGTCCGAGACGACCTCGTGATCCAGCACGACCTCGTCCATAGGGAAGGGCACGTACTGCTGGGCCTCGAAGAGAATCATTCCGCGCGCCTGATCCGGTTCCGCGTGCGGCAGCCGCGCGTACTTGAGGGTGACGAATCGCCTGGGCAGCGAGGCGACAACGCTCGAAGCCCGAATGCCCCCTTCCGCCAGGGCAGCCTTAATGGCCTGGGCCAGAGCCTCACGGTGGGAAGTCGGGTCATGCCACCACTCCGCTGGCAGGACGGCGCTGCCCACGCGCACAATTCGCGCCTGGTCTCCCGCCGCCTCCACCTCCACCGCCCGTACTACCGCGAAGCCCACGTCAACGGCGACTTTGTGCGTGACTCCCCCGGACCTACGGGTTGCCAAGGGTCCCTCCGATGGAAGGAGTGGTGTTGCTCGTCCCGGTTGTAGCCGTGCTCGTATTTGTGTAGGTGGGTGGCGGAAGCCAGTTGCTCCAGCCCGGGTAACGCCCGACTTCGCGCCACTGCAGGATGGTCGGCGAAGGCGTTTGCGTGTTCGCCGCGGCCGTGGTGGCGGCGAGCGAGGTCTGCGCCGTGGGCGAAGTGGAGGAGGCGCCCGCTCCGGTTGCGGAGGTACTGGAGGGGTCTACGGCCAGATCCACCAGGGCTTCCGCTGCGTACATGCTGTCGCTGCCGGGCACGCGCACCCGGACGCGCACCAGGTAGACGTTGGACTTGGTGCAGATAGAGTTCACGATGGCGGCAAGCTCTCTGTTGGTAACCGCCTTCAACTGGAAGAAGTCGTTCAAGCTGTTGAATGCCGTCCCGCTCTGCCGGGCCTGGATGATGGCGTTGTACAGGGTGGCGTCCATTCCGGGAACGGTGGCCAGCACCTCCGCGGGCGCCGTGTTGATATTGATCAATCCGTTGTTGTACTGGCCGCTGTTGAAGGTGAGCGAGTCCGCAAACTGCTGCAGCATGTTCAGCGAGGAGTTGGTGACGAGCTGGGACATCGATGTATATCCGCCGGACTGGATGATGGTGGCGACGTTCCGGGGGATGCCGATGGCCGTGAGCTGCTGCACCGATGCCGTCGATACATTCACGCGCGGCGTGCCGTTGGCCGACACGTTGCGCTCACGCGAATAGGTTGTGATGAGCTCGCTCATCGGAATGGTGCTCTGGCTGGTGTCCACGGGCGTAGCGGCCTGGTTGTTCGCCTGCCCGCCGGTGGGACCCGTCCCGCCGGAACCACCGGTCTGCCGGGACCGCGTCGACTGAGTCGTGGAAGTCGTTACCTGGTTGGGATTGGCGGCGGAGTTGTCCTGGTTGGGGGAGCCGTAAAGGATCTGTGGGGTCATACCCTTGACCAGCAGGAGCTCGTCCACGGTGTCGAACGGCGCGTTCTTGGCGCTATAGGACGGATTCAGCGTCTGGTAGTAGTCCGATTCCGCGCCTGTGCCGATCGGGCCACTATAGGGGACGCCGGTGGACGTGCGCCAGTCGATGATGGCGGCGGCGATGTCCCCGTTGTTCTGCAGCGCCGGCAGCTTCGCAATAGAGGCGATGTCGGCGGTATTTATGTTCAGGCGCGACCCTGTATCGATGATGTCTACCTTGTACCAGGCATCGCCGAGCTGTGTCCACCCGTTTGCATCCGTGTCCGGCGGCGGTGTAAGCGTAGGGGCAGTGGCCCCGCCATTGCTGGACTGCTGGAGATTGGCCGCGGCGAACACGATGGCGCCGTGAGCGGCAAAGTACTGCTGGGTCTGGCGCAGGTAGTTCCCTGCGGCCCGCGCTTCTTGCCTGGCGGCGCTCGTGATGGTTGCGGCTACCGCCGTAAGGATCAACACGACGAACAGTACCGGAACCAGGGCCTGGCCCCTGCGCGACCGCCGGCCTAGGCGAATGGCGGACATCATGGGCGGGCTCCGCCTGTCGTGGGCAGGCCCGGCAGGCTCACGCCACCGGAACCGCCGGCTGTCCCACCGGTGGTCGTCCCTCCGGGTCTCCCGCCTCCGGTGTTACCCCCGGTTGTCCCTCCGCCTGGATTCGTGCCGCCGCTCGTCCCGCCGGGAGTGGTGCCGCCGGTTGTCCCGCCGGCAGTCCCCGTTGTTGACGCCGGCTTCTGGCCGGTAGGCTGAGGAGTGACCATCTCCAGTGGGATGGTCGTCGAGTAGGTGTCCGGCGGCCCGTGCTGACCGGCGATGACCAGCGTGACCTGCACGGCGATTGGCAGGCTGGTGTCGCCCGCAGTTCCACTGGCGTTCACGTTCTCATTTGCGGCGGCACTCTGGCCGCCCGCTCCCGCCTGACCGGCCGTGCCGGTCGGCGTCTGGCCGGGCTGGGGACTGGCGTAGTTCCAGTCGGGCCGCAGCCCCTGGTTTGGATCCACAAACTGGAATGTAACCGACTCCACGTGGCGAGCGATGACATTGCCCGGCGCCGGCTGCGTCTGGCTGGACAGCGAGTCCGTGTTGGGCACCGCCGTCTCCGTTCGGGTAAGCTGCCCCGTCTGGGGATCGAAGTCGTACTCTATGATCGCGACGTCGGATTGTGGCTGGGCGGTCTGGTCAGGCTGGGCATGGCCGTTCTGATCCGCGGGCGGCACCGTGACGTGATGGCTGCGGGAGGTGAACTGGACCAGCGGCCCAACGCCGTTGCCGCTCGCTAGAAAGAATGTATTCGGATTGTCCGCGGCTGCGTACGCAAGCCGGACGTCCCGCGTGATGGTGGCCAGCGCGGCGCGAGCTGTATCGATCTGCGCGGCCTTCCGGCTTGCCGCCTGCTGTGCGCGGATGGCGGTATTGAGAGCTACCGACGTAGCAGCCGAGATCAGGGCAAACATGATCATGGTCACCAGCGTCTCGGCGAGCGTGTAGGCGCGCCGTGATCCGCGAGTCGTGAGTCGTGAGTCGCGAGTCGTGAGAACGGAACCGTGCCGACTGGCGAATACCGGCTGGCGACTGGCAGGTTTCAAGCTACCCACCGGTTCCGGTTGCGGTATTCGTTTGTCCGGGAGTTGTGCTGGCATTCGGCTGCTGTAGATAGGTTACGAACTGGGCGCTACGCTGCTGCGTGCCGGTGCCCGGCCACGTTATGGTGAGCGTAAGCTTGAATACGTTGCTGAAATCCGTTGTCTCTAAGTTCTCGTCCCAGGAGAACCCGGGATACTGGTCGAAGTTGCCCTGCTGCTCTCCGGCGGTGATCTGGCCTTGCTGGGCTGCGTCCGTATTGATTTCGGCCAGTCGCTGCTGGGCGAGAAACGCCGCCTGAGAGTACTCCGCGGCCACCCTGGTGGTCCGCGTAGCCCCGGAGATGCAGGCCAGCGACGCGGCGACTCCCACGACGAGCAGTACGGCCGCCACGATCATTTCCACCAACGTGAAGCCGCGGCGCCTATTGCTGCTCATCAGCGCTCACCGCCGACACCTGGCCGGTCATCGAAGCGACGTCGATCTCTTCCGCCGCGCCGGAGCTGCTCACAAGCAGCAGCTTTCCGCCGTCCGAGCTCCCATCCTCGTGGAACGTCATGTCGTTCTGCTGTTGGCTGCCGGACGCGCCCAGGTCGGGGCCGTACACCGTGAAAGCCTGTACAGCAACCTTATCGCCCAGCGACAGCCCGCGCTGCATCGTCAGGCTGGACTGTTCCTGCGTCTGCTCCGCCGAGGTCTGCATGGCTGCCGGGAGGTCCGTCTGCGGGGGCGGCGGTGTCGCCATCGCGGTAAACGTCTCCGTCTGAGCATCGAAATGCACGGTGCAGTCCGCCCCCGTGCTGATGGCGGTCTGCCGCGCCCATGCGAAGAACTCCACCGCCTGCTGGATGCTCTGGCTGAACTGCATCCGCTCCTTGAGCCGCGCGTAGGCCGGTACCGCGACGCTCGCCATGACCGCGATGATGATGATGACTACCACCATCTCGATCAAGGTGAACGCGCGCCTCGGGCGCAGGGAGGGGGGCTGTTCAATCATGGCCGGCGCAGGCTATTGCCAGTTGCCTATGTCGTCTCCGGTGCCCGGCTGTCCGTCCGGCCCGGGAGAAAACACGTCGGGCTCACCATTCTCATGGTGTTCGCCCGGGAACTTGTAGATGTAGTCGTGGCCCCAGCCATCATGGGGAAGGCCGTTCTTGATGTACGGCCCATTCCACTTGGTGTCGTTAGCTACGTTGGTGACTAAGGCGGCCAGACCTTGATCGCTAGTCGGGTAGTTTCCGGTGTGGAGCTTGTATGCCTCCAGGCCGTCGTCCAGTGACTTCACGTCCGCTACGGTCTTAGCCATGCGTGCGTCCTCGGTGTGCTGGACAACACGCGGGATGACTACTGCCGCCAGAATACCCAGGATGACAATCACAACGAGCAGCTCGATGAGCGTGAAGCCGCGCGCGGCAGCGCGTCCGATTCGCGACGATCTCTTCATAGCGTAGTCTCTCCTCTGCTGGCGGCCGCGGTCAGACCGCGCCACCCAATAGACGTGACGAACTTCCTTATTTTACGAGAGTGTTCACCTCGAAGATAGGTAACAGAATGGAAAGAACGACGAAGGCCACAAAGGAGCCCATCAGCAACACGACCAGCGGCTCAACTAGACTCATGAGGCGGCGCATCGTATTGTCCACTTCAAAGTCCAGCGTTTCGGCCGTGCGGACCAGCATGCCGCCCAGCCGGCCGGTCTCTTCTCCCACGGCGGTCATGTGCACAACCAACGGCAGGAACCCTCCGGCATGCGACATAGAGCTGGAAAGCGTCTCCCCTTGCCGTACACTGTCGCGGGCCACCATCACGGCATCGGCGGTCACGGTGTTTCCCACTGCCGACGCGGCGATCTCCATTGATTCCAGGATGGCGACTCCGCCGGCCAGGAGGGTGCCAAGCGTACGGGCTAGGCGAGCCATGACGATCTTGCGGGTCAGCCCCCCGAAGAGCGGTATAGTCAGCCGGAAGCCGTCGAAGCTCCGGCGCCCCAGATCCGTCCTAACCCAGGTGCGGAAGAGGACCACGGCGACGGCGGTGCCGAGCCCGATCGCCCACCAGTACTGAGCGACGAAGCGCGAGGTGCCGAGCAGGATCTGTGTCGGCAAGGGAAGCGCCGCCCCGAGGTCGGTGAACACACCCTGCAGCTTGGGGATGACCACCAGCAGGAGGAACGTGACTGCGCAGATCGCGACCGTGATCAGGACCATGGGGTAGGTGAGCGCCGCCAGGATCTGGCTTCGCCGGACCTGCTCCTTCTCCATAAACTCGGCAAGGCGCGTCATCACGTTGGCAAGTTGTCCCGACACCTCGCCCGCGTGGATCATGTTCGCGTATAGGGGTGGGAACTCGCGCGGAAACCCCCTTAACGCGTCTGAGAGCGGATTGCCTGCCCGCACGTCCTGCTGAAGCTTGCGCACCATGGCGACCAGCGCTTCGCTTTCGCTCTGCTCGATTAGCACGGAGAGGGCGCGGTCTATCGGCAGCCCGGCGTCGATAAGGTCGGCCAGCTCGCGCGTGAAAAGCAGGATCTGGACCCGGCCCACCTTCTTGCCGGTTGGGGGCGCGGCTGTCGCCGCGGGCTCCGAGTACGCTGTCCGTGCGCGCGCTGCTCCGTTGGATGCCTTGCCCGTGCCGTTGCCCAGCTCCACCGGAAAGAGGCCCATGCCCCGCAGCCTCGCGGCTGCCTCCGCAACGTCGCGGCAGGCAAGCGATCCCGTCACCTTCTTGCCGGAGCGGTCCAGGGCAACGTACCTGAGGTCGGCCATCAGAAGTCCTCTCTCTGGCAAACCCGCAGGACCTCTTTGACCGTTGTCTCTCCCTCCAGCACGCGCCGCCGGCCATCCTGGAGCAGCGTGGACATCCCCTGGTTCTCCACGCCGTACCGCTTGATGGCGCTCGATGGCTCACGGTGGATGATCATGTTCCGGAGGTTGTCATCGATGGTCAGCATCTCGTAGATGCCGCTCCGGCCCCGGAAGCCCACCCCGCGGCACTCCGGGCAGCCAGCGCCCGCCATGATGGGCCGCTCACGAATGACTTCCGGCGCGATCCCGATCTCTTCAAGCTCTACGGGCTTTTCCTGGATGGGCCGCTTGCACCGCGGGCAGTTGATGCGCACCAGTCGCTGGGCGATGCTGCCGATGAGCGAGGATGCGACGAGATAGGGCTCTGCTCCCATGTCCAGGAGGCGACTGATGGCGCCCGCCGCGTCGTTCGTGTGCAGCGTGCTCAGCACCAGGTGGCCGGTTAGCGCTGCGTGGATGGCGATCTCGACCGTCTCGGCGTCGCGGATCTCGCCGACCATGATGATGTCCGGGTCCTGCCGGACGATGGAGCGGAGACCGTTGGCGAACGTGAGGTTGATCTGCGGATGGACCTGGATCTGATTGACGCCGTTGAGCTGGTACTCCACCGGGTCCTCAACCGTGATGATCTTCTTCTCGGACGAATAAATCTCATTGAGCGCCGCGTAAAGGGTGGTCGTCTTGCCGGAGCCGGTCGGGCCGGTCACCAGGATAATCCCGTGCGGCTCAAGGATGAGGCGGCGGAAACGATCGAACATCACACCTTGCATCCCGAGCTCCGGCAGGCCCAGCATGGCGGTCTGCTTGTCCAGAATCCTGAGGACGGCGCTCTCGCCGTAGAGTGTCGGTACCGTGGAGACGCGGAGGTCGATCTGCCGGCCGCCGGAGCGTATGCGCATGCGGCCGTCCTGGGGAAGCCTGCGCTCTGCGATATCCATGTCGGAGAGGATCTTGATGCGGGAGATGATGGCGGGGTGAAGCCGCTTGGGCGGCGCGTTGACCTCGTGGAGCACACCATCGATCCGATAGCGGACACGCATGTCGCGCTCGAACGGCTCCACGTGCACGTCCGAGGCTCGGTCCTGGATGGCCTGGTTAATGATCAGATTGACCATCTGGATGACCAGCTCTTCGCGCGCCATCTGCTGGAGGTCGGCGACGTCCAGGCTATCCTCTTCCGCCGCGGCCTGCTCCTGGCTCTGGGCGTCCTCCAGCATGCGGTTCATGTAGAACTGCTCGACCGCCCGGCGGATGTCGGCCGTGGAGGCCAGTACAGGCTCTACCCTGTAGCCAGTAAGGAGCTGCAGGTCGTCGATTGACTGGACGTCCTGCGGGTCCGCCATGGCGACGGTGAGCGTGTGGTCTGACTGGCGCAGGGGAAGGAGCTGGTGGCGCAGAGCGAACTCGCTCGGGACGATCTGGAGGCTGCCCGGGTCCGGCGGCTGCTCGTTCAGGTCCACAACGGGGCAGCCGAGCTGCATGGAGAGGCCGCGCAGCAGGTCGGCTTCGGACAGAGCGCGCATGGCGATGAGTGTCTCGCCTATCCGGCGGGCGTGGCCCTGCCGGCGCTGCTCCGCGAGCGCCTGGTCTAGTTGGTCCTCCGTAATAACGCCCTGCCGGATAAGGAGCGCTCCGATTAGAGTGCGTTTGAGTGTTAACAATGTAATAGCTCTGTAATCCCGCTCAGGTTGGCGCGCGAAAGCCCCACGGTGACTACTCGGAAGCAGTGAAGCGTGCGGACGATGAGTCCACCCAACGAAGGAGACTTGCCCAACCGGATCCTCCGGATCCCATTTCCTGGGGTGCCAGAGGGGATACTCCAACTACTGATGGTATAGACGGATCAGCCTCCCCATTGTAACACGCAATAATCACTTGGGCGCGCTGGGCAGGAAGGCTGGAACAATTGACGAAACGGGTTCTCATTCCGTTGCGTTGCTAGGGTGGGGCGTCGGCCCGCGAACGGACCAGGAGGGGCCGGACGCGGAACCTTACCGACCGGCCGCACGTCCTAAATGGGACGTACTGAGCTTGACGAAATGCCGGGATCGGGCGTTTCACGGATAGCGCAGAGCCTGCGCTAGCGCCAGGCCCAGGCCCCACACCGCGCTGAGCCGCGCACAGCACTCGCATGAAAGGAGTTTCAGATGTTCGATTCCCGAGATGACAGCTCCATGGGCACCACGCTGCTGACCTTCCTGCTCGGATTAGCAGTTGGAGCGACAGTGGCGATTCTCTACGCCCCCGCCGCCGGTACGGAGACCCGTGCGCAGATCGCGGACAAGGCGGGCCAGCTCAAGGATAAAGCCAGCGATCTGAAGAATCAGGTAGCCGAGCGCGCCGGAGAGTGGAAAGACAAGGCGGCCAATATGATCCAGCGCGCGGGCGACCAGGCCGCCGACACGGCGGACAGCGCCGCCAGCTCCGCGCAGCGAGTCGCGGATACGGTCCGCTCCGAGGCAAACAACGCCGGCAGGGGGTAGGAGGCAGACCCGTACACGCAAGATGAGGGCGCCTTCCCTCCGCCGCGGAGGAGGCGCCCTAAGCGTCGCGCCGCAGACCGCCAGTTGCGGCGACTTTTCGTCCTCGATCACCGTATACGTCTATGCGGCGAACGTTGCTGCTCGCGTTTCGGTCTCTGTAAGTAAGGGGCACCTGGCCCCTCACGCAATATATGAGGATGATGCAAGATGCCAGTACGCAGCGAGATAGGTAGGGGGCGACAGCGCGGACACGGTAGCCCGCTGGTCCACCCGGGCCGCCATGGACTCCACCGCACTCCGGTGGCAGATCCGCTCGCCGAGTACGCGGAGGTCAATGCGGACGAGGTCGAGATCCTGCTGGACGACCTGACA
The DNA here is from genome assembly GCA_964396385.1 of uncultured Chthonomonadaceae bacterium. Lineage (GTDB taxonomy): Bacteria > Armatimonadota > Chthonomonadetes > Chthonomonadales > CAJBBX01 > CAYNFH01. Next base: position 15,318 of record CAYNFH010000140.1, read on the forward strand.
GAGGAGGATGCGGCGGAGGAAGAGGAGGAGGAGCACGATGAGCCTGCTCCGCGACGCAAGCCCCACGCGCGTGAGCCGGCGACCTACCATGGGGGAGACCTGGCCGATATCTGGACCGTAAAGGGCGGAAAGTCGCCGCTGCTGACCCCGGCGCAAGAGCTGGTCCTGGCTAAGCGCGTTGAACATGGCGACCCCAAGGCCAAAGAGGAGCTGGTGGACCGCAATATTCGACTCGTGGCTTCTGTCGCCCGGCGCTATCTGGGCCGCGGTCTCCCGCTGGAAGACCTCATGCAGGAGGGAATCATCGGGCTGCTGCGGGCGGTGGACAAGTACAACTACCGCAAGGGATACCGCTTCAGCACCTACGCCACCCACTGGATCCGGCAAGCCATTACGCGCGCACTTGCGAACCAGGGCCGCTCCATCCGGCTGCCGGCGCATGTGGTGGACGCGATCGGCCGGGTGATCCGGACGCGCGAAGAGCTATTCCAGCGGCTGGGCCGTCCGCCTACGCGCATGGAAGTGGCCGAAGCCGCCGGGATCACGGAGAAGAAGCTGATCCATTTGCTTCGCAGCGCTGCCCAGCCGGTTTCCCTGGAGGCGCCCGTGGGGCCGGAAGGCGAAGCGCGCCTCGGCGACTTCATTCAGGCGGATGACGAAAGCTCCCCGGCGGGCAGGGCCTTCAAGTATTTGGTCCATGACGAGCTGGAGCGGGCGCTCACCACGCTGAACCCTCGGGAGAAGGAGGTCATCGTGCTGCGCTACGGCCTGAACGACGAGGATCCTCACACGCTGGAGGAGACGGGCCGACGTCTGCACATTACTCGCGAGCGCGCCCGGCAGATCGAAGCGAAGGCCATGGAGAAGCTGAAAAAGCCTCATACCATGGGCCGCCTGCAGGAAGCCCTGAACTAGCACGGTGTTCAGGTGTTTCGGGTTCCGGCCCTGAACACCTGAATACCTGAACACCCCTCCGATGTTCTCCAACTCTCCCTGCGCGGACGATGTAGTACGGCCCGAGCCCTGCTCTCTGGTACTGTTCGGCGCAACGGGAGATCTGACCCGCCGCAAGCTCGCCCCCGCTCTCTACAGCCTCTTTCTCCAGGATCTCCTCCCTGAGAGGTTTGCCCTGGTGGCATATGCACGGCGCCCCAAGGATGACCGGTCGTTCCGAGACGAACTGCGCGAGGCGATTGGCAAGTACGCGTCCAGTATCAAGGTGCGGGAGGATGACTGGAAGCGCTTCTCGGAGAACGTCTACTACTTGCGTGGCGAGCTGGACGACACATCGGCCTATGCACGCCTGACGGAGAGGCTGGAGTCGTTGAATCGCGAGCGCGACCTGGGCGGTAACCGCCTCTTCTACCTGGCAACCCCGCCGGAGCACTTTAGCGAGATTGCGCTCCGTCTTGGCAAGGCCGGGTTAAGCCGGCAACATGGAGAAGGGGCAGGCTGGTCCCGCATCGTCGTGGAGAAGCCGTTCGGATACGACCTCGATTCCGCTAGAGCCCTGAACTCGGACCTCCGGCGCTATTTCCAGGAGGACCAGATCTATCGGATAGACCACTACCTCGGCAAGGAGACCGTTCAGAATATCCTAGTGCTCCGCTTCGCCAACCGGCTGTTTGAGCTCCTCTGGAACCAGCTCTATGTTGACAACGTGCAGATCACGGTGGCGGAGACGTTGGGCATGGAGGGCCGAGGCGCCTACTTCGACGAGGCGGTACTCGTTCGGGACATCATACAGATCCACGCGCTCCAGATTCTGAGCCTCGTGGCCATGGAGCCGCCCGTATCGCTGGATGCCGACTCCGTCCGGGACGAGAAGGTGAAGGCGGTACGCTCGGTCCGGCCGATGGCTGCGCGGGACGTCCGCGCCAATGCCGTGCGCGGCCAGTATGGTCCTGGCGAGATAGGCAAGGAATCGGTACCCGGCTATCGGGAGGAGGAAGGCGTTTCCGCCGACTCCCGCACAGAGACCTTTGCCGCCTTCCGCTTCTGGGTTGACAATTGGAGATGGGCCGGCGTTCCCTTCTACGTCCGCGCCGGAAAGCGGTTGAACCGCAGGGTCACGCAGGTGGTATTGACGCTGCGGGAGGCGCCGGACGTGCTCTTTGCCCGGCTTGCCTGCGCGGATGTCACCCCAAACCGCCTCACTCTGCGCATCCAGCCGAACGAGGGCGTCGAGATCCTCATGAGCGCGAAGGAACCGGGCCCGTCGCTCGTCGTCAGTCCTGTCAGGATGCATTTCGACTACAGCGAAGCGTTCGGCAAGCCGATCCCGGACGCCTATGAGCGGCTGCTGGTGAACGCCATGGTCGGGGATGCCTCCCTCTTCGCGCGAGGCGACGAGGTGGAGCAAGCCTGGAGTCTCATCACCCCGATTCTCGATGCATGGAGCGCCCAACCGGCCCGCCCGGAGCCTTACGGTCCGGGATCGTGGGGACCGGATGCGGCGGATGCCCTGCTTGTCGC
>CAYNFH010000141.1:0-10425 GCA_964396385.1 uncultured Chthonomonadaceae bacterium
ACCCTCTCTGACCCAACTCCCGCTCCAGTGCCTCCACGCCGGTAAAGACGACTCCGTCCCAGCCACACGCGCGGGCACCGTCCACGTTCTCCGCGATGTCGTCCACCATGAGATGGGATGCCGGCGGTCGGCCGGTTATCTCCTCGACCCTTCGGTAGATCTCCGGCTGCGGCTTTACTGCGCGCAGCTCGAAGGAGGTCAGGAGCCGGTCGAATGGCGCCAGGGACGAGGCGTGGTTCCGGAGGATCCACTCCCAGTGGACAGGGTCCGTGTTGGTCAGCAGCACCTTCTGAACCACGCGGAGGCGGGAGACCAGCGTTGGGACGGCGGGATCGTCCCGGAACCCGTCGGACCACGCCGCGGCAAACGCGTCGACTGGAATATCGAGGTTCCACCTTTTGGCGGCCTCCTGGAAGAACTGCTCCGCCGTCGCTCCTCCATGGCTGAGGCCGAGCTCCTCATGGAGCCGGATGAGCTGTGGGACTAGCTCATGGCCCGCCGGCGCGCCCAGGCGGCGGTGACGGTCGAACGCCACTGGCCGGCCGCTGAAGTCGAATGGCAGCACTACGTTGCCCAGGTCGCACACAAGCACCTCGATCACAGTCGTTCCTCTCGTGGGTTATAGGAGCGTTCCGAGATGACACTATACCCCTGCGGTCCTCACGCTGAAGCCCGGTCGACCAACCCGTTTGGTATACTGTGGAGTTACCAGGCATTACAGGGAGATGCATGACCGTAGAAGAGCTTGACATACCGGCGGACATCCGGCGGCTGTGGGAGGAGCGCGGCGGACCCATTGTGAAAGTCCCTGATCCCGTGCTCAAACAGGTCGCCAAGCCTGTTTCCAGGCCGGGGCAGGCCACCCGTGAGCTAGTAGAGCGGATGAAGTCGGCAATGTTCCGTGACAACGGCGTGGGGCTGGCGGCGCCGCAGCTCGGCGTCCTCGAGCGGATCATCATCTATAAGCTCCCGGAGGAGAAGGAGCCGCTGCGGGTCCTCATCAACCCCAAGATCGTCTCCATGAAGGGCGAGCAGATTGGCCCGGAGGGCTGTCTCTCTATCCCCTTTTATCAGGGAGACGTCAAGCGTGCTAACGAGATTGTGGTTAAGGCGACGGACATGCTCGGGCGACCCTGGAAGCGCCGCGCCACCGAGTTTGAAGCACGCGTCATCCAGCACGAGGTGGATCACCTGGACGGCATCCTCTTCATCGAACGCGCCGAGCCCGGCACCCTTCACTGGCTGCGCGGCGACGAAGAGCAAGAGGCGGAAGAGCCTGAGATGAGGGAGTAGTGCGCGTCCTCTTCTTCGGCACATCCGACTTCGCCGTTCCGTCGCTGCAGGCGCTCACGGAGTGTGGGCGCCACGAGGTACTGGCGGTGGTGACGCAGCCCGATAGGCCGCATGGGCGCGGACTCCAGCTTGCCGTCTCCCCCGTTAAGCACACCGCCCTTCGATATGCACTGCCGGTGCTCCAGCCCAGGCGAGTCCGTTCCGAGTCCTTTCTTACTATTGTCCGCGATCTCCGGCCCGATGCCCTGGCGCTCGCGGCATTCGGACAGATTATTCCGCACGCGCTCCTGGACCAGCCTCCACGCGGTCCCGTCAACGTACACGGCTCCCTGCTGCCCAAGTACCGAGGCGCCGCCCCCATCCAGTACGCCATCCTCAACGGGGAGCGTGAGACCGGCATCACCACCATGTGGATGGACGCAACGCTGGATACCGGCGACATTCTGCTCACCCGGACCGTATCGATCGAGGAGGACGACACTACCGGCACGCTGACCCCCCGGATGGCGGCCGCCGGCGCGGAGCTGCTGATCGAGACCTTGGACCGGCTGGAGGCCGGGACCTGCCCGCGCATCCCGCAGAATGATGCCGAGGCAACGTTCGCTCCGGCCATCACGCCCGCGGATTCGGTCGTCCCTTGGACGGACCCCGCGGAGAGGATCCGCAACCGGATCCGAGCCCTGTCCCCACGCCCAGGCGCCTTCGCCGCGATGAAGGGCCGCCGCATCAAGCTGTGGAGCGCAACGGTACGGGAGGGCGTTGGTGAGCCGGGCGCAGTTACATCGGTGGGGCGCGAGACGGTCGAGGTGGGAACCGGGCAGGACATCCTATCGCTGGTGGAGGTGCAGCCGGAGAACAGCCGTCGCATGACCGCCGCGGAGTGGGCGCGTGGCGCCCGGTTGGCGGCCGGAGACCGGTTCGACCAGATGGGCCGCCCCACCGACCGTTGATGCTCTTCCCGTTACTGTGCAAACATACACTGTCCGCCTTCTCCCTCCTGGTGGCGGAACGGAAGGGACACGAATGATCCGCTCTCTCTACGCCGCCGCGCTGCTCCTTTGCTTGATCCCTTCCGGGGGCCGAGGCAGCATTCAGGCGAATGGGCCCGCCCTGCCGGATGACCTGCAGGCGTTTATCTCCCGCGCGCAGGACGCGCTCAAGGCCGGAGACCGGAATGCGCTCGATGCCCTGGCCCAGGAGCCACACACTTTCGACTGGCTGGGGCAGCGCAGCTTTCGCAACGATCTCAACTGGAACATCGCGGTGCTGACCCTTCCCAGTGACCGCGGACCGGGGACCGCGTACCGGGGAGGACGGAGGACGGCAGACGGAGGACCGACGGAATCCGTCCGTCATCCGTCATCCGTCATCCGTCTTCCGTCGCCTTACCTCGCCGACTTCTATGACTTCCACACCTGCGAGAGCATCGGGGACCACCTTATCGGGCTGGTCAAGACGGCAGACGGCTGGAAGCTCGGGGCGGAGGTTCCGGAGCGCGAGACACTCGGATACCGCGTGCGGGACCACAACCTGTCCGTAAGGTACGACCTGCCGAACCACGCCTGTCAGATAACCGACGACGTAACCGTCGAGCGAACGGGCGGCGAGGGGCCCTGTCTGCTGCGCCTTTCCAGCGACATGCAGGTAGACCGCCTCACTATGGCGCACGGAAGCCCCACCTGGACCCACGCGCCGGGCTTCATCGCGGTGGTGCTTCCGGCGGGCAAGAGCTTCATGCTGCACCTGAGGTATCACGGAACGGTGAACCATCCCGGCAGCGATTACATTCGGCCAACGGAGGCGGTGCTCTGCTCATACTGGTACCCGCACGTCGCCCGGCTGCCCGCCAAGCAGACCGTGACCTCTACGGTTCCGAAAGGTTGGTTGGCAGACAGCGAGGGCGAGCTGCTCAAGCGCACGGACGGGCCGGAAGATTCCACCTTTACGTACCGTAACACCGTCCCCACCTGCTACTTCACTCTCGATGCTGGCCCGTACCGGGTCACGTCCCGCGTGGCGAATGGCCGCAAGCTCTCTGTGTACGAGCTGAAACACCCCAGCGACCAGCGCGTGACCAACACGCTGGACGTTCTGGAGAAGAGTCTCGCGTTCTACGACTCCAGCTTCGGCCGTATGCCCTACACGCACTATGAGGTCTTGGAGACCCTGGGCCCGTTCGGCGGAGCGCTGGAGGCATACTCCTTCTCCACGTACAACACCGGCCTCTTCCCCGGGGCTGTCCCGCACGAAGTCGCACATACCTGGTGGGGCGGCATCGTTCCCTGCACCTACACTAGGACGATGTGGAATGAGTCGTTCGCCAGCTACTCAGACGGCCTCTTCCGCCGCCAGACCTCCGATCCCAAACCGGCCAAGGCGCTCTCGGGCCAGCACCAGGATCCGCAGCACGGCCGCAATCTCATCCGCGGCTATGCCGTACCCATCTCGGAAGCGTACGACACCAGCAGCGGCCCGCAGGGCACGGTGGGCTACGGCAAAGGCTCTCTGGTTCTGGACATGCTGGAGGATACGCTTGGAACGGAGACGATGGTCCGCTGTATGCGCCGATTCTACGATGACCACAAGGCGGGCGAGGCGGCGGACTGGCCGGACTTCGAGCGCGCCGTCAACGCCGTGACCGGACAGGACTACGGCTGGTTCTTCTCCCAGTGGCTGACGCGCGGCGGCGTGCCAATCGTGAAGCTGGAGAACATCCGCAAGGATCAGCGCGGCGGTGATTGGATGGTGACAGGCGAGATCGTGCAGGAGGGGACGCCTTACCGGCTGCGTATCCCGGTAGAGGTGGACGCCGCGTCCAGCGGGTCCCAGGAGAGCCTGGTAGACGTTTCCGCGGAGCGCACACCGTTCCAGATCATGGAGAAGTCGGAGCCAACGGCCGTGAAGCTGGACCCCGCCGGCAACGTCCTCCTTGCCGGCGGCACCGTCCCGGAAGGCCAGGACCCGCTCGTATTTCGATTTACTCCGTAGTCTGTCCGTCGCTCGCGCGATACTCCCGTAGCGCGCGAGCGCGTAGGGCCACCACGGCGCTGGCCAGCAGGCATCCGATGCCGCCCGAGATGACCGACCACGGCGCGCCGATCCACTTCGCCACCACACCCGCCTCCAGATTACCAAGCTGCGGACCCCCCATGAAGAAGATCATCATCGCGGCGGACATGCGGCCCCGCAAGTGGTCCGGCGTCACGAGCTGACGGATCGTCTGCCGCAAGATCGTGCTCACCGTGTCTGCCGCGCCGCTAAGGGCCAGGGCCAGCCAGGACAGCCAGAACATGTGCGAGAAGCCGAATAGGACGGTGGCGGAGCCGTAGATAAAAACGGCGACCAGGATGGTCCGGCCCTGCCACCGGATGGGCGGGAGCATCGCGATGACCGACCCAGCGCAGAGGGAGCCTACCGCGTCTGCCGCGTATAGCAGGCCGTAGCCGCGCGCACCACTGTGCAGAATGGTGGCCGCGAAGACAGGCAGGAGAGCGGTGGCCGACGAGAAGAAGGTGGCCAGGAAGTCCAGGGTGATGGTCCAGACGAGGATAGGGGTATGCCGGACGAACCGGAGCCCTTCCCGGATGGCGGTTAGGCTCACCTCTCCGCCGCGCTCGGTGTGGGTGGCGCTGGCCCGCTGGCTCATCAAGAGCAGGGCGGCTATTACAGCCAGGAAGGAGACGGAATTCACCAGGTAGGTGATCTCCAGGTCGCCGTGGGCGATGAGCAGTCCGGCCAGCGTCGGTCCCAGGATGGTGGCCGTCTGCATTGCGATGGAGTTGAGCGAGGCGGCGTTGGCGAAGTGATCGCGCGGTACCAGGTTCGGCATGAGGGACTGGCGAGCCGGGTTGTCGAACGCGATCGCGGAAGCGGAGAGGAAGTTGATGCCGTAAATAGCCGCGGCCGAGATATGGCCGGTGTGCGTGAGGAGGGCGAGTGCCCCTGCCGCCAGAGTTTGGATGGATTGGGTGACAAGCATCACGCGGCGGCGGTCTACTGCGTCCGCCACAGAGCCGCCGACCAGAGAGAAGAAGACCACGGGTACGACGCGGACCAGCCCGATGAGACCCAGCGCCAGCGATTGGTGGGTCAGAGCGTAGATGTGCCAGTAGATGGCCCCGAACTGCATCTGCGAGCCGATGGCGGAGATGGCTTGGCCGAACCAGAGCAGCCGGAAGTCGCGGGAGCGCAGCGCCGGGAAACGTCCATGCAGCACGGCGAGTACCGTGAGCCCGCGCCGTTTCCCTCCTTCCTCCATCACCCGCAAAGCCCCTCCGTCCCAGGTCCGCGTACAGTATGGCATGCCACCAAGTTAATGCCTGGCTCACGGATTCCGGATTCATCCCCGGGGTCCGGCCCCCGCCGCTGCCCGCTATCGCGGTCAAGGCGCGGCTCCCCCGTCCCTCATCCTTCATCCCTGGTCTTCGCAGGATATCCCTTCCGCGCGCCCGAACAGGGCGTTGGAGGGAACCAAGGATGGCTCAGCTTCCAACCGGCACGGTCACGTTCCTCATGACGGACGTGGAGGGCAGCACGGCGCTCTGGGAGAGGAGCCCGGAACAGATGCGGTCGGCGCTCGCCAGACATGACACGCTTGCCCAAGAGATCATCGCGCGCCATGCGGGACACCTGGTAAAGAGCCGGGGCGAAGGGGACAGTCTGTTTGCGGTCTTCTCCGGTGCGGCAGACGGGATTGCCGCCGCGGCGGAGCTCCAACGCACTATCACGCGGGAGCCTTGGCCCGCAGAGACCCCCATCCGTATCAGGATTGGAGTCAATACCGGGGAGGCGGACCTCCGGGACGACGATTATTACGGCCGGACGGTGAACCGGACTGCTCGGCTCCGCTCCGTCGCGCACGGCGGTCAGGTGCTGGTCTCCCAGTCGACTGCGCAGATCGTCCAGGACACACTCCCGCCCGAGATCTCCCTCAGGGTTCTCGGCCAGCACCAGCTTCGGGACCTGGAGCGTCCCGAGCAGGTATTCCAGCTCCTTCACCCGGACCTGCCCGCCGACTTTCCTCCGCTCAGGTCGCAGGAGGTGTTCAGATCCAACCTGCCGCAGCAGATCACCAGCTTTATCGGCCGGGAGAAGGAGATGAAGGAGGTCAAGCGGCTCCTCAAGACGACCCGGCTGCTCACCCTCACCGGAGCGGGCGGTGCGGGCAAGACCCGCCTCACCCTCCAGGCGGGAGCGGACCTTCTGGACGGCTTTGCGGACGGCGTGTGGCTGGTGGAGCTCGCACCACTCGCGGATCCGGCGCTGGTGCCTCAGGCGGTCGCCTCGGCGCTGGGAGTCCGCGAGGAGCCGGGCCGGACTCTGGTGCAGACGCTAACAGACTATCTCCAGCCCAAGGAGCTCCTGCTGCTCTTGGACAACTGCGAGCACTTGCTGGACGCGTGCGCGCATCTCATACAAAGTCTGCTCCGTCACTGCGCAAGGCTCAAGGTGGTGGCGACCAGCCGCGAGGGCCTCAACATAGACGGGGAGACGACCTACCGTATCCCCTCCATGTCCATGCCGGATCCGAAGGAGAAGGCGACTCCGGAGAGCCTGAGCGGCTATGAGTCGGTGCGACTGTTCGAGGAGCGTGCGAAGGCCGCCCTGCCATCGTTCCAGATAACAGATCAGAACGCCTCTCCCGTAGCGCAGCTCTGCATCCGGCTCGACGGCATTCCGCTGGCCATCGAGCTGGCTGCGGCGAGAGTCAAGGCAATGTCCGTGGATCAGATAGCTGCCCGCCTCGATGACCGCTTCCGCCTACTGACGGGCGGGAGCCGCACCGCGCTGCCGCGTCAGCAGACGCTCCGCGCCATGATCGACTGGAGCTACGACCTGCTTTCCGAGAAGGAGCAGATTCTCCTGAACCGCCTCTCCGTCTTCGCGGGCGGCTGGACGCTGGAGGCCGCCGAAAAGGTCTGCGCCGATTCCGTGGAGTGAGCGCCTGAACCACAGGGATCCTTGGAGTTGTAGGTGTCGCACGAGCTGCGGGGAGCCCGATACACGACTCAACACAGATTCTGGGATAAGGGACAGAGAAAGCCACCTCTGTCCCTTCCTTGCTCATCCGAAGACGCAGCAGGTATCAGGGCGCGTCATTCCCTTCCGACTCGATGTGGATGAAGAAGCCGTTGCGGTCCTTGAGGGAGTAGTTGTGCCCGTGGCCGCGGTAGTGGTGGGTGCCCTTGGCCAGGTAGAACCCGGTGTTGGTATTCGCTCCCCAGTACTTGAGGTTGTTGATCACCATCGGCTTTCCGTCCGCGTCCTTCACGCCGGCCAGAATCACTTCCCCCTGTCCATTCCCCAGCACGGCATGGCCGTTCATCCCGTTCTGCTCCCACATAATCGGCGCCCTGTCCACTGCCACGTGCTGCCACTTGAACGGGTAGATCTTGCCGATGAGAAACGTCAGCGCCTTCGCCTGTTCCGGGGTTGTCGCTGGCTCCATGGTGATCACCGCGGACTTGAGCGGTTTGGTGAAGTCCCCCCCCAGGTCGCCGGAGAGCCACACCTTCAGCCCGCTCACGTCCACATCTCCCACATGCCCATCGGTGATCTTAATGGCGTTGTTGAAGTCGCACATCATGCCCCCTTCGGGCGACGTGTTGAAGTAGCACGTGCAGAACAGATGGCAGGAGCACGCCTCGATATAGTCGGCCTTAATGCTCCACGATTTGTCCTTACCGGCGGCTTGAGCCGGCCCTACGGCGAGCGCCGCAAACGCAAGCGCTGCAATGGCCGGCAGTACTATTTGAGCCCTTCCGATGCTCCAGTACATCTCACAAAGTCTCCTTTCAATGTCGGTTCTGTAGTGTGCTTCTCTTGCGCTCATTCTAAGGGGAGGGTGTTATGCGGTCGTACACAGACTGGGAGGAAAAACGTTAAATGGGCCTAATTTGGGAGCACGGAACGAACCTCGGCGGCAATACTGCAGGAAAGAGGCAGGCATGTCCGGTTCAGGGCGACAAATAGCGGACAGCCGGTCGGCAGCGGAGGTCCCTGGTCTTCAGGTCCGCCTATTTGGGCCGGTAGAGATCACTATCGGTTCCGATCCCATGCCGCGACCGCGGACCCGCAAGGCTCTCTGGCTGCTGGCACTCCTGGCGGTGCGGGGCGGGCGTGAAGTAGACCGCAGGTGGATCTCCTCCATGCTCTGGCCGGACAGCGACGAGGCGGACGCACTCCGCAGCCTGCGCCAGAGCCTGTACGACTTGCGCCACGCCCTAGGCCTGGAAGCCCATCGCCTCTGCAGCGACAATAACGCCACGCTCCGGCTCAATGTCGCGGGAGCTTCCATAGACGCCTTGGCTTTTGACGCAGCCGTACTGAAGCGCAACTCATCCTCGCTTGAAGACGCAGTTACGCTCTACCGCGGTCCCTTTCTGGAAGACTGCCCAGAGGATTGGGCACAGGAGGAGCGCCGGCGGCGGGAGCAGCAGTACGTGGACGCATTGGAGACGCTCGCATCCCGGGCCGCGGAACGTGGAGAACACGGTACCGCCGTTGCATACCTGCTCAAAGCCACGATTTCAGACCCTTTCCGGGAGGACCTGAGGCGCTCCTTGATGGAAGCGTTGGACCGGTCAGGACAGCCTGTGGCGGCGCTGCGGGTCTACCGCGAATACCGGACGCGGCTATTGGAAGAGATGGCAGCGGAGCCGGGACCGGAAACCACCGCGCTGTTCCGCCGGCTCAGAGATGAGCTCCGAAAGCAGCCCCGCCAGCCGGAAGGCAGACAGATGCGGCCGGTCCGCCGAGCCGCCTCTTCCGCCCGGACGAGCCTTCCCGCACCCTTAACCCTTCTCGTTGGCAGAGATGAATCGGTGCAGGAGGTTATGTGCCTCCTCGCCACGGCGCGGCTGGTAACGCTCTTAGGCACCGGAGGCATCGGCAAAACCCGCCTTGCTATTGAGGTTGCAAGAGAGATGGATGCGGAGTTTGAGGACGGGGTCTGCTTTGTCTCCCTGGCTTCTCTCTCGGACTCGCAGAGAGTTGCGGACGTGGTGCTGAAGGTACTGGGAGTGGTGGCGGAAGGGAAGCAGGAACCGCTGGAGACACTGGAACAGTGGCTCGCTTCCCGGCGTATGCTTCTGGTCCTGGACAACTGCGAGCACCTGATCTCTTCTTGCTCCATGCTGGCCGGTCGGTTGCTTCTTGGCGCTTCTGGTCTCCGCGTGCTCGCAACCAGCCGGCAATCACTCGGGATTTCCGGAGAAGCAGTCTGGCGCGTGCCGCCTCTAGCCATTCCTCGGATCGAATCCTCTCCTCAAGAAGAAGTCGGCAGGCAGAGCTCTGTCGAGAGCTATGGAGCCGTGAAGCTGTTTGTGGAACGTGCGCGTGCGGCGGAGCCTTCCTTCCGACTAACGCCGGCCAACGCCCCCCCCGTTGCGGAGATATGCCGGAAGCTGGACGGCATCCCTCTGGCTATAGAGCTCGCGGCAGCGCGCGTACGCTCTCTCTCGGTGGCAGAAATCAGCATCCGGCTGGATCAGGGGCTGTCGCTGCTCGCGGGAAGAGGGCTGGCCCTCGAGCCCCGCCACCAGACGCTGGAGGCAGCAATCCGGTGGAGCTGGGACATGCTGGAGCCGGCCGAGCGGATCCTGCTACGACGGCTGTCTGTCTTCCGCGGCGGTTGCACGCTGAAAGCCGCGGAGGCAATCTGCGGGGATGCGGACTGCCAGCAGGCAGCAGGCGACAGGCGACAGGATTCTGGCCCCTCACCTCTCAGCTCTCAGCTCTCACCTTCTTGCGTTCTGGACCACCTGACCTCGCTAGTAGAGCAGTCCGTGGTCTCTTACCACTGTCCGACCACGAGCGAGGCACCCCGATACCAGCTCCTGGAGACGGTTCGGCAGTTCGCGGCCGAACGGTTGCAGGAGAGCGGCGAGGCGGACGCGGTACGAGACAGGCACTTAGCGTGGAGTCTGGGCCTTGCGCGGGAGCTTGAGCAGCGGCTTTCCGGGAAAGGCTGGCAGGAGCATGCAGAGCAGGTCGACGTAGAGCATGACAATTTACGGTCCGCTGTCCGGTGGGCATGTACCCGTAATCCGGAGCAGGAGCTGGAGCTGGTGTCCGCTATCGCACCATATCTGGCTCTGCGCGGTTACCATACGGAAGGTCGCGAGCTGCTGG
>CAYNFH010000141.1:10435-17621 GCA_964396385.1 uncultured Chthonomonadaceae bacterium
AAGAGGGGCTGACCTCCGCGCAGGATGGTGATCCCGTTGTACGCGCAAAGGCACTCAAGCGTGTTGCCAGAATGGCCTGCAGGCAGGGAGATTTCGTTCTGGCAAGGGAGCGCCTCCGGGAGGCCCTGGCAATATCGCGGAGGCTGGGAGACCGCCAGGTGGAAGGAGCGCTGGCCGGCCAGCTCGGTACCGTTGTTAACTGGCTGGGCGAAGCGGAACAGGCCAGAGCGCTCATGGAGGAGAGCCTGGCCATTGCCCGGGAGCTCGGCGACGCCAAGGGTACAGCCATGGCCCTCGCGGAGCTTGGCTCCGCGGCGCTCATGCAGCATGACCCTCTCCGTGCAGAACGCTTCCTGGAAGAGAGCCTGGCGATCTTGAGGAGTATCGGCGACCGACTTACGGCCGCGTACATACTTAAGGAGCTTGGAATCGCCGCGCTTCTGCGCGGGGATCCCATTCGGTCGACGGCGCTCCACGAAGAGGGGCTTGCCATTGCGCGGAAGTTCGGAGATCCGTTTATCACGGCGAGCGCGCTGGGTTGCCTGGGCGAGGCGGCCTGTGCGGCGGGAGACTACGCGCGGGCGGTCACCCTTCAACAGGAGAGCCTGCCGGTGTGGCGGGAGCAGGGGAACGGCTTGGGCGCCGCCGAGGGGCTCCTGTGTCTGGGAAGGGTGGCGGCTGCCCGAGGAGAGCCCATCCGGTGCGTCGAGCTTTATGGAGCGGCAGCCGCGCTGCGAGAGCGGGCGGCAGTACAGACAGTTTATGCGAAACAGGGCGAGGTTGACCAGGTCCTGTCCGACGTCCGAACCGTCCTGGGCAATGAGTGCTTTGAAGCTGCCTGGTCTCGTGGGCATGCCATGAGTATGGACGAGGCTATCGGCTACGCACTCCACGGCAACGCTGGAAGCGCAGATTCGGCCGAGACTGCCACGGATTCCGGAATCCCCAACACCTGAACACCTGAACACCAATTCCATGAAGCGCGTAGAGTGCATCATCCGTCCAATGAAGCTGGACCAGGTGAAGATCGCTCTTGGGGAGATCGGCGTCACCGGCATGACTGTTACGGACGTGCGCGGCACGGGCCGGCGCGGCGGTCACCGCGAGACTTATCGAGGCGCAGAGTACACCATCGACCTGCCGCACTCCGTCAAGGTAGAGATGATCCTGCGGGATGAGGACGTGGAGGAGGTCGTCGACACGGTGCTCCTGCACGCTCGGACCGGCGAGCCCGGTGACGGCATTATCTTCGTCCTGCCGATGGACGAGGCCGTCCGCATCCGGACGGACGAGCGCGGAGACGAGGTGCTTTAACCCATGCAGATCCGCGTTTCCTCGCTCTCCCTCATCAAGCGTTACCCCCTCACCATTAGCCGGGGAACCTCCGCCGGCTCCGAGAACCTCCTTGTAACCGTCGAAAGCGGCGGTGTCACCGGGTACGGCGAGATGGCCCCGGTGAGCATCGGTGGGGAGCCGGAGACCGCCGAAATAGCCCGTGCGGACCTGACGCGGTGGGAGGCGCTGCTGCACGATGTCGAGCCGTGGGAGATGCAGCGGATTGAGCGCGCGCTCGATGAGACGGGTGGTGGGCGCGCGGCGCGAGCGGCGCTGGATATGGCGCTGTACGACTGGGTCGGCAAGCGAGCCTCTATGCCCGTCTACCGCCTGCTGGGAGGCGACCTCCAGGCTGTTGCGTGCACCAGCATAACCGTGGGCATCAACTCGCCGGAAGTGGTCCGCGAGCGCATTCCGGAGTTGGTCCTACGGCTCAACCCGCGCTGCCTCAAGATCAAGCTGGGCACCCCGGAGGGGCTTGATGCCGACCGGGCGATGTTTGAGGTGGTCCGCGAGACGGCCCCTCCGGGCGTGAAGCTGCGCGTGGATGCCAACGGCGGCTGGACCGTGGACGGTGCGCGAGCCATGCTGCGCTGGCTGGCGGATCGCGGCGTGGAGTATGTGGAGCAGCCTCTGCCCAGGGGCCAGGAGGAGGACCTGCCGCTGGTCCACGACGGCGCTCCGTTGCCCATCTTCGCGGACGAAAGCTGCTGCATCGCCGCCGACGTGCCGCGCCTGGCGGACCGCGTAGATGGCGTCAACCTCAAGCTGATGAAGGCCGGGGGCATACGCGAGGGGCTCCGGCTCATCCATACGGCCCGCGCCCACGATCTACAGGTAATGATGGGCTGCATGTCCGAATCGTCGCTCGCAATTGCGGCGAGCGCGCACCTCTCGCCCCTCGCGGACCACCTGGACCTCGACAGCCATCTCAATCTCCTGCCGGATCCCTGTTGCGGTCTGCTCTGGCAGGACGGCCGCGTCCTCCCCTCAGAAGACCCCGGCTTAGGTATGTCAGTTTCGGCAATCGATAATCGAGAATTGAAAATCGAGAATTGAAAATCGAAAATACCAACCGGCTTCTCCTCCTCATGCACGATCTGCTCACCAGCGGTTACGGCAAGATGGGATTCGGCCTCATGCGCTATGGAGTGGCGCCCACGGTCGTGGTGGTGGACCGCTCACACGCCGGACAGGACCTCGCGAGGGTGACCGGCATCCCCTGCCGCGCCCCGATTGTCGCTTCCGTGGCGAACGCGCTGGCTTACCGTCCCGATACGCTAATCCCCGCTGTCGCGCCTCCGGGCGGCGTGCTGCCGTCCGACTGGTGGGCGGAAATCAAGGCAGGCGTGGCCGCCGGGCTCAACCTGGTGAATGGGCTGCACCGGCCCATGGCGGACGACCCGGACTTGACGGCCCTGCTCCGCCCCGGGCAGTGGATCTGGGACATCCGCCGGGAGCCGCCGGGGCTGGAGAACGGGATGGGCCGCGCACGGGAGGTCCCAGCCCGGCGCGTGCTGCTGGCGGGCACGGACATGTCCAACGGGAAGATGACGGCCGCGCTGGAGCTGGACCGGGCTGCCCGCACCCGAGGACTGCGCTCTCGGTTCCTCGCAACCGGCCAGATCGGCATCGCCATCGCTGGGGAGGGGGTTGCGCTGGACGCGGTCCGGGTGGACTTCGCGACCGGGGCAGTTGAGCAGATG
This sequence comes from uncultured Chthonomonadaceae bacterium, assembly GCA_964396385.1. Taxonomy (GTDB): domain Bacteria; phylum Armatimonadota; class Chthonomonadetes; order Chthonomonadales; family CAJBBX01; genus CAYNFH01. The sequence goes on from CAYNFH010000141.1 coordinate 13,477, forward strand.
GTCCTACGCAACGGCTCCGACCACGACGTGCTCTTCATCGAGGGGCAGGGCTCCCTGCTGCACCCGGCCTCCACAGCGGCATACACGCTCATCCGGGGCTCTATGCCCACGCACATGATCCTGGTCCACAGGGAAGGTCAAGAGTCCATCGGCCGCGCTCCCTGGGTCCGGATCCCGCCCCTGCGCGAGGTGGCCACGCTTCACGAGCAGGTCGCCGCCGCGGCGGGCAGCCTGCCCGGCGCACGGGTGGTCGGAATCGCCCTCAATTGCGGCCGGCTGCCGGAGGCCGAATCACACCGTGCGGTAGAATCGGTAGAGCGAGAGACCGGACTTCCCACCACGGACGTGCTGCGTTTCGGCGCCGAAACGCTCCTGGATGCGCTCGATCTCTAGAGAGACGACTGATGAACTACCATGCGGTTTTATCAACACTGTGCCTTCTGCTCACGGTGAGCAGCCAGCCCGCTCCCAGCGATAAGGACGTAACTGCGGAACTGCACAAGGAGTATGCCCGCAGCGCGAAAGCCTTCAAGTCCGGGGACCTCAAGGGACTGATGGACGTGCTCGCGCCGGACTTCACCTCCAGCGACTCCGAAGGGAAGACCACCACGCGGGACCAGATGGAGGCGTACTTCAAGCAGCAGATGGCACAGGTCCAGCAGGTCAAGAGCGTGGACTTCACCGTCAAGCATGTGGGGGTCCGAAGCGCGGACGAAGCCATCGCGGACACGGAGATGAAGCTGACCGGCACGGTGGAGCGGCCCGGCGACAAGAAGCGCCACACGGTCGCAGTCACGGCCGACTCCGTGGATACATGGGTACACACCCCCACCGGTTGGAAGCTGCGCCACGTACAGTCCGGCAAGACCGCCACCACCTTGGATGGGAAGCCTTACGGCCCCAACGCTCCGCAGCCGACGCCCAAGCCGGTGAAGCAGAAGAAAACTAAGAAACCGCGCAAGTAGTCTGACCGGCACTCGCACGGAGTTCTTGAGGCCCCATAGTAACAGCCGGCTTGCCGACGCTGTTATTGTGCTCCAGAGTCCTGGCCCTGTGGCTTGCCTTCCAGGGTTTCTACAGCCCTTGAGGCCGCCGTCCGAACAGCAGGATCCGCTGTGGCTTGAGCCAGGGAGCGGAGGGCGGGAACGGCGGCCGGGTCCTTGCGCGCTCCGAGTGCGGCGATGGCGCGGTCCCGCACCTGCGGGTCCGCGTCCTGGAGCAGCGCGATGAGCGCCCCCGTAGCGCGGGCGCTCCCCGGAGAGCTGGAACCGAGGGCGGAAGCCGCCGCTTCCCGTACTGGACGCGGCCGACTCAGCTCTAGCCCCGCCATGACAAAACCGAGGGCCGCCTCCAACCGGCCGTGTGCCGCTGCGAACAGTGCCGCAGCCGCAATGACTTCGTGGCGAGATGCCATGTGCTCAGCACGGCGGAATAGGTCGAGGTTTCCGTCCGCGTCAATCTGCCCCAGCGCCGCCAGCGCCGCGGTCACAATCGCATACGGCTCCCGGTCATTCACCCTGCCGCGAAGCTCCGCAACATCCTCGGGCTCAGGGGATAGGCTGCCCAGAGCTATCATGGCGGCAGCCTCCACGGCGTCGTCGCGGTGACGCATCAGGGTGCGGTAGGTGGGCCTCAGCGCGGCCCGCTTCTGCGGCGTGATGGCCCGGAGCACTTCCGCGATCATAGCTGGGCTGGAATCCCGCTCAACTGTACTCATGACACGCAGCGCCGTTTCCGCATTTGCCTCCGGCTTGAGCAGCTCGAGCGCGGCGGCCTGCCGGTCCAGGCTGCACGGGGCAAACCGCAGCACGGCCTCTGCCTCGCCCGGCAGCCAGGCGTAGGGCCGGCGCTCCAGGAGCAATTCGTGGTCCGGGTCCAGTAGCACGGCGTCCGGGCGGGTGTCGGCCGGCAACCGAATCTCCTCCGAAGCGCGCTCCACGTGCCGAACTACATAGTTGGCCCTGCCGCCCGTCACCAGCGCGAAGGGCACGTCCATGGCAAAGACGGGCGTACCGTCGGCGGTAGATTGCACCTGCTTCAAGCTTATTACCACCTGGTGGGCCGCCGCGTCGTACGACCAGGAGTACTCCACCATCGGATGGCCGGGGTGGTATACCCACTGCTCGAAGAAGGCGCCGAGCGGCCGGCCGGTGGTGTCCTCGAGGCTCTCCACCAGGTCAGCCGTCGTGACCAGCCCGTATGCGTGTTGCTTCAAATACGCTCCCAGGGCCTGGAATAGATGAGTATCGCCCAAGGTACGGCGCAGCATGTGGAGGACCAGGGCGCCCTTCTCGTACGTGTGGCGGTCCAGCATCTGGCCGGCATTGGCGTACAGTCGGCTGACGATCGGCCGCTTGCGCCTCCGGCTCTCCTGGAGGTAGGCCCGGAGCGCTGCGTCCCGCGCACGGTCGTAGGCGTCTTTGCCCCGGGAGTGCTCGCGGTACAACTCCTCCATGAACGTGGCAAAGCCTTCGCTGAGCCAGGCTTCGCTCCAGTCGCGATAGGTGACCATATCCCCGAACCACTGATGGGCCAGCTCGTGCGCGTCGAGCCGGTCCATCGGATGGTCGCCGCTCCGCGCGTCCGCCAGCGCGCCCTCCATCAGGGTGGAGGCGCTGACGTTCTCCATGCCGCCGCCAAAGTCGAACACCGCCGTCTGCGCGTACTTGGCCCACGGATATGGAACGCTGAGCAGCCCCTCGTAGAACCGGACCATGTCCTCCGTGTGGCTGAACGACGGCGCTATCAGCGCACCTTCTCCGCGCGGAACGGCGAACAGCAGCCTGTGCGCACCGAGCCGCTGCTCCCGCACGTCCATCTCACCTCCGGCCAGCGAAAGCAGATAGGTGGAGTGTGGGTGGACCATCCGCCACTGGAAGATCCGCGTATCTCCGGAACCCTTCGAATTACGCACCAGCGCTCCGTTGCCCACCACGTACCAGGAGGCGGGGACCTCCACGGTCACGTCGCTCGTGCACTTGTCGTTTGGGTAGTCGTACAGCGGCACCCACTGGTGGTTCGCCTCGGGCCAGCCCTGGGTATAGAACCCGGGCCGGCGGGACGGATCGGACCTGTCCGGCTCGATCCAATGCCAGCCGGGATCCTGGAACGGCCCACGCCGCGTCGCGGCTGGATGACAGGTATAGGCGATTTCCATGACCTCCGGCCGGCCACGTGGAGCCGGCGCCGCAAGACTCACGCGGAGCTGGTCGCCCTCGTGCGCAAAGCGCGAGGCCGTTCCATCTACGGTGCAGCCGGTCACCTGCACGCCGGGACCGGCGTCAAACTCCAGCTCCTCCAGGCCTTCGCGCAGCGGGATCACCGTCTCGGTGGCGGTCCCGGAGAAGGAGCGATGGGGCCAGTCCAGCACCAGGTGGAGCGAAATGTGGCTCAGGTGGTAGTCCCGGCTTCGCGCGTACCTTGGCGTTTGCGGAGGGGAAGCCGGCGCGCTGCCCGTCTGGGCTTTTACCGGCGTAACTCCGGCCGCAAACAGAAGCAGCAAACAGGCGGAGCGGCGACTCACTGGATACCCTCCGTCGGCGCGATGGGGTAGTACTCCACATCCCATAGCAGGACGTGGAAGACACGCCCTAGTCGCCCCGGGTTGATAAACTGGGGATACTGCTTCTGGAGGTACTTGCGCTTGAGGGGACTCTCCACCAGCACCAGTGCCCGATGCCGGCCCGCGAAATCTTCCACCGGCCGGCGATCGTTGCACAGCCCCTTGATGACGTTGACGGCCACGAATCGGTTGTCCAGGCACAGTCCGGGAGCTACGTCGCCGATGAGCACGCTGTCCGGCGGAATCGTCCTCGCCAGCTCCATGCTGGTGTCGTACTGCGAATACCGCATCGTTGCCGCCCAGTTGCCGGTCCATGCGGCGTTGACAAGAATCCAGGCAACGGATGACAGGGTGACAAGATGACAAGGTGACAAGGTGACTAACCGCCCGAGAGCACGGCCCTGAACACCTGAACGCCTGAACGCCTGAACACCTACCCATGCCGCCACTAGGCTCGGCGCCAAGTAAAGCAGAGCAGTGGTGATCCCGCGGGGCAGCAGCGCATCTCGGTGGAGGACGCACTCGATCAGGTGGAACGTAAAGAACCACGCCAGCGCCGCTCGTACGACGCGTGCTCTGCGTT
>CAYNFH010000142.1:0-17406 GCA_964396385.1 uncultured Chthonomonadaceae bacterium
ACAGGTGAGAGGTGAGAGGTGAGAGGTGAGGGGCCGGAGGCGGAGCGGTGTTCAGGTGTTCGGGTGTTCAGGTGTTCAGGCGATGGGCCCCCTCGGGCCGTTGGCCCCCTTCCCCCAGCAGGAGGAGGCCCAACAGTGCTTTCCGGCTTTACCGAGGGCCAGGGGGCGCCCATCTTCACCCAGGCTGTGAGGGCTGCCGCCTCCGCCGGTGGCAACGGACCGCCCGGCGGCATCTTCAGCGGACCACCGTATCCGACTGCCTGCACGAGGAAGGATGAATTGGGTTTTCCGGGCTGAACCGCCGGGCCGCGCGACCCGCCCTTGAGGACGGCGTCGCGGGAATCCAGCCGCAGGCCGCCCATCTGCTTGTCCGGACCGTGGCAGCCGTAGCAGCGCTGCGCCAGCACGGGGCGCACCTTCGCTTCGAAGAAGGAGTCCGCGTCGGTATCCGGCAGGGCGACCGCGGAGCCCCAGAGGAGCAAGGAGGCCCCCGCACCAGCGCAAGCTAACAGCCCGGCGCTGAATCGGCTGGCAGCAGCAGTTCGCATCGCAACCATTCTAGCCGATTGGGGCCTGGAGGGCAACCACGGGCCGGCCGGAGGCGTAGAGGATTCCGGGGCAGGGCGTCTGATACGTCCCACGGAAACCGTCAACAATGGCGAAGAAGTCAAGTAAAGCGAAGAAGACCGCGGAGCCGCCCAAGCCGCCCCCGTGGTGGTACTGGGTTGGGATGTACCCAGTCATGCTCGCGGCGGTCTACTTTGCGCTCTATGTGGCCCGGATTGTGACCGACAAACCGCGCGGTTTTCACGATCTTGTCGGGCTTGCGCTATTCTCGGCCGCATGCGGAGAGCTCGGCGGGTACATAGGCATATCCGCAAGACTGCGGGCGGCGCGGGCAATGGATCAGAAGGAGCAAGGCTCGCCGCGCCAGCCCCGCCCCAGGCGGTAAACCGCCTGGTCGGAAGCGGTGAAGCGAGCTTCAGGGTAAGCGGCCCACGAGATTGGGCAGGAGACGCCGGGCGGCGGGCCGAATTGACCGCTGCGTGGGCCGAGCCGCAGTTCCTGCCACAGCAGTTAACATAAAAGGATGACTACTGGCCGATCCGTCATCCTCAGCGGAGCGAAGGGCCTGCTTTACGGTTGCGTTCAGTACTCCAGAGCCGCCGTGTCCAGGTGGATCGCCGCCTGTCATTCCGAGCGGCAGCGAGGAATCTGGCTCCGGGACGGACGGGCCAGATTCCTCAGTCGCTTCGCTCCTTCGGAATGACAACCGTGCGGTCCGGCTGCTGGAGTTATAGAGTACAGACTCCTGGCGTAAAGCAGATCCCTCGCGGAGCTCGGGATGACAGGCTGGTACGGTTTCGCATAGAAGGTACTGAGTACGTATTGTTGCCGTAAAGCGGATCCCTCGCTGTGCTCCTAAGGACATGCGCGTACTTTGCGGATGTCTTTTGGCTCACCAGCAGACACAGGTCTGCTTACCTGCTCGGGATGACAGGTTGCCGCCATCGGCACTCTGAAGATACAGCGTACATGTTGAGACCGTAAAGCAGATCGGTCCCACCTTTTGAAATGGAGGCGGTTGCCGTCCCAGCCGCCGAATTGGACTTTGATCTCTCTCGCAAAGGATTCTTCATGTTCGATCTGCTGATTCGGGATGCGCTGATTCTGGACGGAACGGGGAAGCCGGCGGTGCGGGGGGACCTGGCTGTCCAGCGCAGCCGGATCGCGGAGGTTGGGACCATTCCGCCAGAGGCCCAGGCGCGCGACACCGTCCATGCACGCGGGAAGGCGCTCGCGCCCGGCTTCATCGACATCCACACCCATGCCGACATCGCCCTCCTCGCCCGGCCGGACCACCTTCCCAAGACCATGCAGGGTGTCACCACGGAGGTGTTCACCAACTGCGGCCTCGGGTTCGCGCCCTGTACCCCGGAGGCTCTCGCTACGCAACGCAGCTACCTGAGCGGGCTGTTCGGCGACGACGAGGGCGTCGACTGGGGCTGGCGCACCGTCGCGGACTTCCTCTCGCGCTACGAGCGGCGGGGCTCCGCAACCAACATCGCGTACCTCATCCCGCACGGGGCCGTGCGCGTCTCGGCCATGGGCATGGCTGCCAGACCGGCGGACGCGGGCGAGATCGCGGCCATGGAGCGGATGGTGCAAGAGGGCATGGAGCAGGGAGCGTGGGGTCTGTCCACCGGCCTCTGGTACGCACCGATGTGCCACGCCAGCCGCGAGGAGAACGTCGCCGTGTGCCGCGCGGCGGGGTTCTTCGCCACGCATCAGCGGAGCTACGCCGCGGACATCCTGGAGGCGACCTCCGAGACCCTTGCCATCGCGGAGGCGGCCGGCGTGCCGGTCCAGCTCTCCCATCTGCAGCTTGGCGGCCGGGGGGCTATCGGAAGGGCCGCGGAGGTGCTGGCGCTGCTGGACAATGCGCGCGAATCCGGTATCGACGTGACCTGGGACTCCTATCCCTACGCCGCCGGATCGACCTTCGTGCAGGCGCTGCTCCCGGCTTGGGCGACCGATGGAGGGCCGGAGATGACGCTGCAGCGGCTGGCCGACCCGGAGACACGCGCGCGCATCGAGCAGGCGGTAGGGGCGGAAGACCGGGATTGGAGACGTACGCTCCTGGCCGGGGCGCGGTCCGGCGTCAACCGCCCATTCGAAGGGATCTCTTTCCAGGAGATAGCCGACCGCCGTGGACTCTCCGTGGCGCAGCTAGTCTGCCACGTCCTGGTGGAGGACGAGCTGCAGGCCTGCTTCATCTCCCACTCCCAGGACGAGGGCGACGTACGGACCATCCTCCAGCACCCGGCGCAGATGCTGGGCAGCGACGGTCTGCATCTCCCGGGCAAGACCCATCCCCGCCTGTACGGCACCTTCCCGCGCGTCCTGGCCAGGTACGTGCGCGAAGAGCGTGCCATCTCGCTGGAGCAGGCGGTGCGAAAGATGACCTCTGCCCCGGCCCAGCGGCTGGGACTCCGCGACCGCGGGACGCTTCAGGCCGGCTCGGCCGCGGACCTGGTGCTCTTCGATCCGGCTGCCGTCCAGGACACCGCGACCTTCCAGGATCCGCTGCGATTCCCGGAGGGCATCTCGGACGTATGGGTGAACGGCGTGCCCGTAAAGCGAACCGGCGAGGCCACCTACACCCTGCCCGGACAGGTGCTCCGCAAGTAGGTGCTCTCACGAATACTACTCGCTCTCCTGGTGCTGTGCCTCGCCTGGTCTGCTTGTAAGGCGGAGCCGCAGAGACGGCTCATCATCCTGGCGGCACCGGGGCTGAAAGCATCGGACCTGACCCGGCCCGAGCTAACAAACTTGAGGACACTGGCACTCCGGTCCGCGGTAGGATGGATGAACGCGCGGGCCGCCAGGGTGGTGGAGCACGGCAAGGCCCGTGCGGGCCGTGACACGGAGGCTGCCGGTTACCTGTCTCTGGGCAGCGGCAGCCGCGCTGATGCGACCGACCTGACCACGGACGTTACACCGCCGGTCATGGCGCAGCTCCGCAATCGTAACGGCCGGTTGGACCACCCTATCTCTGTGGGCGCACTCGGCGATCTGCTCCACACGGCCGGCCTGACCACTTCGGTCGCCGGCAACGAAGACGGCGTTCTCCCCTTCCGCTCCGCGGAGCTCCTCCTGGCCGACTTCAGCGGACGGATTGACCGGGTGGCAACCGGGTCAGAGTGCGTCGCGCCGGACCCGTTCGCGCCCTACGGTCTCCGCTCCACGGACATCCCGTCCCTCGCCCCTCCCGCTGACTGTGAGCTGTGGGTATTTGGCGACCTGGCCCGCCTCGAACGGTACGCGTCCGTCTGCATGCCCGTCGTGGTTGCCCGGGACCGCGCCGTGGCCCTGCTTTCGCTGGACCGGATGGTGGGCCGGCTTGCGGCAAACCCCGCTTCGCGCTGGATCCTCCTGGCGCCGGAGCCCGCGGCGAGCACGCCTTCATTCGACCGGCTCGCGCCGATGTTCATGGGGGGCGCCGGAATCCCGCCCGGGTTGCTGACCTCCGGCGCTACACACCGTGCCGGGCTCGTCACCAACACAGACCTGCTCCCCACTGTGGCCGCCTGGTTTGGCCTGCGCCCGCCTCGCGGAGCGGTCGGCAGTGCTATGCGCGCGGCACCCGGAAATTCCGACGTGGCTGCCTGGGCGGCGCTGCATCGCGACTGGAGCCGGATATCCGAGCAGCAGGTGTACCTCGGAGGGCTCCCTCTGGTGCAGGCGGCGCTAATGGTTATCGGCACGGCGTGGGCGGCGTGGCGATTGCGGCGGGGAAACGGTACGGATTCGGCGTCGGAAGAGAACGGTCCGGGACGGCGCGCGGCCCCTACAGGTTGTGCGCCCGGCGCTTCGTCGGCTGTAGGGGCCGGGCGCCGTCCCGGCCCGTCCCCGCAATCGCCAGGGGCCATAAACATCCGAATCGCCGCCGTAGCAGCAGCGGTTGTGCTGGCGCTGCCGGTGGCGCTGCTGGTATTGCCGGCGCTCCGGCCGGCTAACGTCTCTATCGCGGCGGCGATGCTGTCGGGCACGCTTCTGATCGTGGGGTTGATAGCCTCCTCTGTGCCGGTGGCGGCGCTGTACTGGCGCGCTCTACCAGGGCTACTGCTGACCCTCATCTTAGTGGACCTGATGACCGGAGAGCACCTCCTGCGCTCGGCCTGGATGGGCTACAGCGTCATGGAGGGGGCGCGGTACTATGGCATCGGGAACGAGTACGCGGCGGCCGCGCTGGCGGCACTGCTGCTCGTTCTGCCCCTGGCTCCGCCCACGATGGGCACCTGCGCGCTGGGGCTGCTGGCCGTCGCTATCGGCGCTCCGGCGCTGGGGGCCAACGCGGGAGGATTCATCGGGGTACTCGCGGCGCTCGTCTGCGTGGCGGCAGTCTGGTGGCGGCTCTCCTGGCGCATCATCGCACTGCTGCTCGCCGCCGCCGTTCTCGCGGTCGCGGGCGTGGTTGCCCTAGACGCCCTGCGGCCCGCGGAGAGCCAGACGCACATCGCCCGCGCTCTCTCCGGCGGGGCGGTGAGCATCGCACTTCGCAAGGCCGCCATGAACGGGTACCTGCTGACCCACAGCGCCTGGTCGCTATGCCTGCTCTGCGCCGTCGCCGGAGCTGCCCTGCTGTGGCGCGAGCCACGCTCGTTGCTGAAGCAGCGGGTTACGGCCGATCTGAGGCTACGCGGCTGCGCGTGGGGCACGGCAGGCGGGGCACTGGCGTTGTTCCTGTTCAACGACTCAGGCGTCGTGGCCGCGGCGGAGATGCTGGCGCTCGCGTGGGCCGGCGGTCTCTGCTTGACAATCGAGCCGTGCACAGGCATACTGAGGCAGGAGTGAAGCGCCGGGAGGGCCACCGCAGAGAATGACATCCGAAGAGAAGGCGGACATCATCGTCCGCGCCGCCGACGCCAAACAGGCTCGCGACATGGCGCTCTTGGACCTTCGCGGCCTGACGGTAATGACCGACTACTTCTTCATCTGCACGGGGACCTCGTCCACGCACATCCGCACCATCACAGACAGCGTGGTGGAGGCCATGAAGAAGGCCGGCATGGGCGGCATCCGGGTGGAAGGCTACGACGCAGCCGTTTGGGTGCTGATGGACTATGGCGACGTAGTCGCGCACGTGATGGCTGCCGAACAGCGGGAGTACTACAACCTGGAATCGTTCTGGAAGGACGCCAGGCGTGTAGAGCTGAACCTCCCGACGGCTGCCGGAGGCGCTTAGCCCATGGAGGAGAACGGCGCTCCCTCCTCTCCTGATCTCGAAGTGACGCAGGCCGTCGCCCCTCCGCCATCGCCTCCCGAGCCCACTGCCGAGTTGACGCGCGCCGCCCAACCCTCTCCAACCGCGCCGGAAGATCCCGACAAGCGGTTGATCCAGGAGCTCACGCGCCGCGGAGTGGCTTCGGAGGAGATCCAGAGGCTGGTAGCGCTTGGCAAGGCGGCCGCTCCCGCGCCTTCGCGCAAGTCCGCGCCCACCGTCCCGACGCCGCCCGAGATCCCGCCCAGCGCCCCCTTTGAACCCCGCCCGACGGTGGAATTGCCCGAGTTCCGGGAGTCGACCACCAGGGAGCGCATCGAGGCGGACAGGCTCCTCACGTCAGCGAACGTGGCGCGCCGGCGGGGCAACTTCAAGCAGGCGGAGAAGGACTGCCGCGCGGCGCTCGACCTGGTCCCGCGAGATGCGGCCGCGCTGGAGCTGTACGGCGACATCTGCCAGAGCGTCGGCCGCGTGGACGACGCCGCCTACGCCTATCACCGCGCCACGGAGGCCGATTCCAAGCGGCGCACCGCGGAGAAGAAGTATGCGGAGCTGACCCTCTTGCAGAACCGGGAGGTGGAGCTGCTCCGCCAGGAGTACATCCCGCGCAACCCCGTGGTAGCCACTCTGCTTTCGCTTGCGCTTCCAGGGGCCGGACAGGCGTACAACGGCGATGTTATCAAAGGCATGGTCACCCTCCTGGTGTCGGCCTTGTTCGCGTACCTGCTGTGGCAGCACCATCAGCGCCGGCCGGATGGCTTCATGATGCTGGTCGCGGCTGGCCTTGCAGCGCCGTGGGTGTATGCCGTCGCGGACGCCTACATGGCTGCCGTCCGCGGCAAGCGCCCCAAGAGCGGCTGGGAAGTTTAGCTCCGCCGGAACGGCAACCTGCCCCTGAAGCCGTAACCACAAGTGTACGCCTGTTTCCTCTTCCCGTGCGATGACACGTCTCGACCGCTATATGCTCCGGGAGATGGTTGTTCCCTTCTTGATCGGGCAGAGCGCAGTCGTGCTCATGCTCACCGGGACGGTGCTGTACAACAACGCCAACACCTTCCTCACCTATCAGATCCCGGCGCTGGGCGTGGTCAAGATCGCCTTCTTCTTCCTCCCCTACCTCGTGAACCTGACGATGCCGGTGGCCATGGCAGTCGCAGCGTCGCTCACGGTGAGCCGGCTGGCCCGAGATTCGGAGATCACCGCCATGCGGGCCGCGGGAATCAGCCTTAAGAGGATATTCCTGCCGGTCTTCGCCGCCGGATTGGCCGTCAGCCTGCTGGACTTCTACTTCGGTGAGAAGGTGGTCCCCTGGTCCAACCGCCAGTACGAGCAGACCATGAGCAGCCTCTCCCGGAGCCTCAAGTTCCTGGTGCCGCAAGCGGGCCAGGTGGTGCAGTCAGCAGACAAGCGGTACACCGCGTATGTGGGAAGGATGGAGCTCGCCGGCCAGGGGCACGTTGCGCATGTACACGATGTATGGTTCTGGACGACTTCCACCCCGGGCGCGGGAGCGGGTGCGACCGTACCGACGCTCATCAAGGCCGACGACGGCGAGTATATCGACGGGCTCTGGATCTTGCACCACGCGAAGGTCCACTCTTATCGCAATGGCGGCCGAGATGAGACCTTCGTCTACTCGGACCCGGTGAAGATCAACTTGAGGCTCGCGGAGAGGACCTTCAACCTCATCGCGCTCAACCTTCCGCTCTACTCGCCCAATTCAGAATCGTCCGTGAGTAGCTGGCAAGACCTGGGCCGGCGGATCGCCATCGAGCGCAAAAGCGGCTACGTAAGCCCCACCGACCTGCTGGACTACCACTTTAAGCTCTCAGTCCCCTTTTCATGCCTGGTTTTCGCTCTCGCCTGCCCTCCATTGAGCCTGCGATTTGCGCGAGCAGGAAGCTTTATGGGGGTGCTGCTCTCCATTATCCTCGTGTTCGTCTACTGGAACACCCTGCTCGCCGCGAAGATCGTCGGCTCTACCTTTCCTCAGAGCGTGCCTCCGTACCTTGCCGCGTGGGGCCAGAACGTTCTCTTCTCGCTCATCGGCCTCTTCTTCTTGTGGAGAGGCGAGTGAGGCGATCGCCCGGTGTTCAGGTGTTCAGGTGTTCAGGTGTTCAGGTGTTAAGCCGATCAGGCCTTCAGGCGATTGCACTTCTCGGGGTGGCAGTTTGGTCGGGCTGGAATGCGGGACTGGCTGTCGCACAAGCAGGACCGCCGCAGACACCGGCCGCTCCCCCCGCGGGTGCCCTGGCGGCGCAGCCACCGCCGGCTCCGCTCACTCCGCCAGGGCAGACGCCGCCCAGCCCTACCAGTACCGCGACGGGCACGCTGCCCGGCCGCCTCTCCACGGACGTGGCCACCATAACCTACGCCGAGATGGAGATGGAGGGCTCGCACATCCGGGGCCGGCTGGTCAAGGTAGAGATAGGCGAGTACACGCTGACCGGTGGGCGGGTGGAGGGGGACCTGAACCGGGAGGTGGTGTTCTCGGATGGAGCTGCACTCACGTATCGTGGGCAGATCGTGACGGGAGATACCATCCGCTTCGAGCCAAAGACCAAGCGGTACCGCGTGGAGAACGTCCGCACGGCGCTCTCGCCGGAGTTCCTGCGCGGACGAGTACTGTCGCCGGTCTATCTGCGCGGCGTGGACGTGTACGGCCGCCAGGGAGAGGCCATCGTCGGCGACGACATAGAGGCGACCACGTGCGACAAAGAGGTGCCGGACTACTTTATTCGGGCGGCGTCGGTGACGGTCGAGCCTGGCAAGGACATCATCTTCAAGAAGGCGGCGTTCGTTCTCTGGGGCAAGCACCTCTTTACCCTGCCCACGCTGATCATCCCACTCAACCGGTCCCTCCACCGGACCAGCTACACTCCACAGTTCGGCCGCTCCGTGGACGAAGGGTTCTTCGTCAAGTCCGCGCTCAGCTACCTGCTCGCGAACCGCACCCCGGGCCTGCTGCGACTGGATCTGATGGAGAAGAAGGGGATCGGCACCGGCATCGACCAGGCGTGGAACCTGGCGAAGGCGGTGGGCCTGTTGACGCTCTACGCGATCCCCACAGGCGGGACCAGCAAGAACCTCTCGGGCCGCCTGAACAACCGCTTTCTTCTGGGGGGTGGCGAGGCGGTCACGGTGAGCGGCGACTTCCAGCGGAACAGCTATCTGGCGGTGCCGGATACCACGAACTTCAACACGCGCATCGACTTCACGCGCAACGTCACGGGGTACAACACGAACTTCAACCTCTCCCGCATGATATCCGACTCCGGCAGCTCCTTCACCCACTCCTACGCGGCGACGGTCACTCAGGGGGTCCAGTTTGGCCAGACCGCGTCCGCGAACTTCAACGCGGACTACTCCTCCTACACCAGCGGGACCACCTCCGGTACGGGCACGTCACAGACCACCCAGCAGCTCAACACTCGATTGCAGGCGGACCAGCGCGCCTCCAACTACACCCTGGAGCTGCGGGCCAACAAGAGCATTCCGGTCGGATCTAGCGGGCAGAGCTTCTTCGGTGGGGTGGAGCGGCTGCCGGAGCTGGACGTGAACAGCTACCGCTTCACTCACGGCTTCCTCTCACAGCTGCCGGCCACCTTCCTGCTCTCGCTGGGCCAGTTCCGTGAGCCCTCCTCCGCGCAGAACGGCACTCCCGTGGATGCCCAGCGGGCGGTGATGGGGTTTGACCTGCAGAACGTGCACTACGGCCTGACCCGCCGCACAGACCTGAACATAACGGGCGGATTCCAGCAGTCCTTCTACACGGACGGCTTCGCGCAGTACGTGATCAAGAACAACACCACGCTCACCCAGCGGTGGGGCCATCAGTCCGGTATGAACTTCAACTACACCTATCAGCGGCCGGAGGGCGGTACCCCCTTTCGGTTTGACCAGATCGGGCAGTACCACTCGATCACCGCCGACGCCGGCATGCTCGATAGCCGCCACTTTCAGCTCACCGCGCGGACAGGCTACGACTTCGCTCAGACGGCTTTTCCCGGCGAGCCGGCCCGCCCGTGGCAGACGCTCTCGATCAACGCGCTGATCCGGCCCGCGAGCTGGATCCGCGACCAGAGCCTGTTCGCGTTCGATCCCAATACAGGCAAGTTCATCGCCATTACGAACGCGTTCCGCGTCCGCGGCCACCGGGACATGGCGATGGACCTGGTCACGCGCTTTGACTCTCAGCAGCACCGGCTGGCGAACATAAACACCTTCTTCAACCTGCCGATTGGCCGGAACTGGCGCGTGCTCGGAATTCTCCGGTACAACGGCTACCTGGGGCAGTTCGAGAGTCGCAACATCCAGGTCATCCGGGACCTGCACTGCCTGGAGGCGGCCGTCACCTATATCGACAATCCGTTCGGCTTCCGCCAGGACCGCCAGATCTTCTTCCAGCTCCGGATCAAGGCCATTCCCATCTTCAATCAGTTTGGCGTCGGCCAGTCCGGCCAGGCGCTGGACACCGGCGTCGGGAACGTGTTCTGAAGAAGACGGGGGACGGAAGACGGAAGACCGACCGAATCCGTCCGTCCTCCGTCCTCCGTCCTCCGTCAACCCGTTCACGGCAGCGAGAAGAACTGCAGCGAGCTGTACGTGCCGCCCGTGTAGGTCCCCCGAATGGATAGCGACGCGGTGTCGCCGCTCGCGCCAACTGTCCCGCTGAACGTGAGCGTCACCGTGGCAGATCCTCCCGCCGGTACGTTGCCGACTGACAGCGGCAGCGTGGAAGCGGTGCCGGAGCTGCCCGAGCTCAGGTCCTTCAGAATCGCGGTGACGATCACCAGGTTGTTGGCCGCCACACTTCCCCTGTTAGTCACCGTGATTGAAGCCTTTAAGTTGCCTCCCGATCGGGTGAAGGACGCGCCGATAGTGACACTTGGTTTCGCAATGACGAAGGTGAGCGGACGCGATGTTCCTCCTCCTGGATTGCTGACGGTCACAGAAGCTGTTCCGGCAGCGCCAATGTCAGCCGAGGTGATGCTCGCCTTCAACTGGTTGGAAGAGACGAAGGTGGTGGTCCTGGTGCTTCCGTTCCACTGCACCACCGCATTGCTGGCGAAGTTGGCTCCATTCACCGTCAACTGGAACCCTGCCCCGCCCGCCGCGGCGGTGGCAGGACTGAGGCTGACCAGGTTGGGAGTGGTGCTGGTGATGGTAATGCCTCTTATAACCACCGCCCGCTGCCCATCCGGATTGATGAGGATGATGTTTCGGGTGCCAGTTGAGGCGTTTGATGCCACGTCAAAGCGCAGAGTGACACTGGTTTGGGAGTTGTAGGTCCAGGTGAGGTTCTTGATCCCGTTTACGAACCCGTCCGTCACCTGCACCGCCATGCGGTTTGGATATCCTGCTCCTGGATCGTAGAGCCCGGTCCCGGTGAGATTGACCGCCACTCCCGTCTGCCCGGCCGTTACCGATGCGTTCGGGTTCGAAAGCGTGGGAGCCGGGGCTTGCTGTGCGAGGATCCAGGTCCCCCATCGGTCCGGGTAGGACGCGGACGACGGTACGTTAGCCGCCGCGTACTGCTGAATGGTCCAGAGCGTCATATCATCGTCCGGATCCGTGCTGGCGAAGGAGTAATCTCCCCATCTCCCGTAGCTGTAGCTCCCCTGGCCAGGCGCCATAGTGGTGATGGTCTTCATGGTGCCGCGCGGATCGCCGCTCAGGCGCTGGCAGCTATAGGCGGCGGCGTACTCCGTGGATTTGGAGCCGGTAAAGCCGAGGAGCGCGTTGCCCAGGCCGTTTACCGCGATACCGGGGTAGTAGTAGTACCGCGGATCCGTCGCCGCCGGGTCGAACACGCGGCCGCTCTGGATGAGCGACGGCGGATTCGTGGTGAGGTCGAGCTCCACCCATTCGGCGGCGCAGCGGTCGGCCTTGATACCCGCGGTGAAAGTGCCGGACCCTGTGCGGTCCGTTCCCACGTTCCGTGTGGTCCACAGGTGCCCGTTCCGAATGGTGGCCATGAGGAGCCTGTCGTCGTTCGTATCGATGCCAGAGGTCGTGCCCTGATTCGAGGCGAGCGGGATGCTATAGCTGGCGTCCACGGTATACTCCGGCGTCTGGACCTCGTCCGTGGCGCTGAACACCGGAACACCACCGCTCCAGGTGACCTTCACGTACTCCACGTTGGCATAGTAGAGGGCCGACGATCCAACTATCCACTCGGCGCCATTGGGGCCGCCGCCATCCTGGTTGTAGGCGGGCTGGGGGGAGGCGGAGAAGTTGTTCGGGTCATTGGAGTAGACGGGGCCAAGGCTCGGCGGCGAGGCGAGAAGCGACGCCTTGCTAGTAGCGAACATCCGCGAGAAGACCGCGTTTCCGAACTCGTTGGCGCCAAAATAGACGCCATTATCATCGGTGCCCAGCGTGTCGTAATCGCCGAAGTCCTTTGCATCTCCCGCCTTGAAGGTGTATTTATCCCAGGCGCCGGTCGGATCGGACGTGCGTGACACGGCCAGGATCAGGTTGTTGTTCGGCAGGGTGTTGCCAAATCGATCGATGTTGAAGTCAATGCAGCACGCGAACCACCGGCCGCTGCGACGGTCATAGAGCACGTGGGGGTCACTGGAGTACACGTTCGGCACCCCGGCGGAGGGAATGGCAAAGAAGCTGTCCATGCTGACGATGGCGGTACGCTGGCCGGTGGCCCGATTAAAGAAGGCGACCGCTCCATTCACGATCTGGACGAAGTGGCTCGGCCCGATGGCGCCCATGGTGTCGGGCGGGACGTCGCCGCCGTTGAAGGCGTTCACCTCATCCGTCAGGCTGATACCCGCGAAGCTGGAGCCGAGCGACATGCTCCGAATGAGAGCGCGGCCGGAGAACGGCGGAGGAGTGAAAGAGCCCCGCATGGAGGACGGGTTGGGGCTTCTCTTCGGATGCCACTCGTGCTCGGGAGGATGGACGATCACCACCGTGCCGAGGTGACGGTTGGCCACGTCTCGCCGGTGCATCTCCGTCACGGAGTCGGTGTAGGGCCTCGTCCCCTCGGAGACCAGCTTGCCCGCGCGCCCCTCCTGGGCGCCAGTGGTAATAGGGGTGCAAAGGAACGCGACTGCTGCGAGGAGTGGGAAGAGAAGAGAGCTGAGCTTGCAACGAACCCACATAACGGGACCTCCTTCACGTCGGGGTGGGTAGAAGGACCTCCATCGACATGTTACTTGCTGCGGCCCATAATACAACAACCGGGCACAATTGGCAAATCTCGCATCCCGATTCGACGCCTCCGGTCGCCTTGACACTCCGTGGGGCCGGGGCTATAATAGCGGGCGGTCACGGCGCCATCGTCTAGAGGTTAGGACAACGGGTTTTCATCCCGTAAGCCGGAGTTCGATTCTCCGTGGCGCTACCATCACAGGCCGAGGTGGCGGAATTGGCAGACGCGCACGGTTGAGGGCCGTGTGCCGAAAGGCATACGAGTTCAAGTCTCGTCCTCGGCATCAAAGAGCGAACAGGGGTAGGGCCATTGAGCCCTACCCCTGTCTTGTTGTGCGCGGACGGGACCTAGGGCAGGCTGGCGAACTGGAGCATGCTGAACGTTCCGCCCGTGTAGATGCCCCGCAGGCTGAGCGACGCGGTCTGCCCCGTTGTGCCCACGGTCGAGCTGAACGTCAGCGAACCGCTGGAGGAAGTGCCGACCGCGATGCTCCCGAGGCTGAGGGTGCTGGGAGAGCCGCTCACCGCATTCTGAGTGGCGGTGTTCTTAAGTCGGGAGAAGTTCACGGTGACGTTATTGGCAACGGCATGGCCGCTGTTCGTCACCTTCACGTTTACCGTGATGTTGCCTCCCGACCGCGACATCGTGACCGATACAGTCAGGCTCGGCTGGCCTATCACGTAGGTCAGCGCGTTGGACAGCCCTCCACCCGGCGACGGATTGCGGACGGAGACCTGCGCCGGGCCTGCCGCCGACACGTCCGCCGCGGCGATGCTGGCCGTGAGCTGGGACGACGAGACGAAGGTCGTGGTGCGGCTGGACCCATTCCACAGCACGGTAGCGCCTTTGACGAAGTTGCTGCCGTTCACTGTGAGCGTGAAAGCGGTGCCCTGGGCTCCGGAGGAGGGGGTGAGCGACCGCAGCCCGGGCACCGGCGCGGGAAGATCTATCCGCCAGATGCCTCGCCCGTAGGTGGCGGCGTACAAGCTCCGCGTCCCCGGCACCGCCTTGACGTCGTTCACCTGGACGTTCGGCAGGCCCAGCGGCGCAGTTGCATTGTTCCAGGCGGTGCCCGCACTGGTGGTGGAGAAGACGCCGATGTCTGTAGCGACGTACATCACGTTGACCGGATCGTCGATGTCAAGCGCGATACCGTTGAGCGGAACGTGCGGTAGCGCCGTGGCCCCGGTCCCGCTGATGTCCACCCACGTGAGCGAGGGGGACGTGGTATTGTCGCATCGCCACATATGGTCTTCGCCGGCATCGGTACCGGAGAGGCCCACGTAGATCTTGCTCGGATTGGACGGGTCAACCGCGATGCTGGTGATCGCATAGGTAGGCAGCGGAGTCGTGCCGGAGTTGATCTCCTGCCACGAAGTCCCGCCGTTCGTGCTCATCCAGAGCTCGCCTCGGTCGGAGCCGGTGTAGATCCGCTGGCTGTCGCTGGGCGCCACCGCGATGTAGCTGATGGTGCCGCCCGTAGAGAGAGCCTGCCCGCCGAGATCCGGCGTCCAGGACTTCGTCGCATTATCGTACTTCCACAGGTGGTTCGTTCCTGCATAGAGCACGCTCGGATTGGACGGATCCAGGGCGATCGGCGCAATGAACGCTACGTTCTCACCGCTGTTGTTGACCGTGTAGTCGTAGTTCTCGGTCTTCCATCCGTCGGTGGTTTGGTAGATCGGTTCCAGGTACTGCGAGGTCGTGTACTGCACCAGCGGGTTGGCCCGGTTAATCGCCACAAACCCTCCGTCTCCGCCGCCCCAATCTGTCCAGTTCGCCAGGTCCCCGGTGCTCACCGGGGTGGCGTTATCCTGGCACCCCCCTACCAGGATGTTGGGGTTGGTCGGATGGGCATCCATCCGGTAGAACTGCGTGATACCCAGGTTCTGGCTCAGGCTGGTGTTGAACGATACGGTACCGGAAGACGGGTCGTACGCAAAGCCGTACACCCCGCCGTCGTTGCCAAACAGGCCCTGGTTCGGATTCAGCGGATCGAATGCCCAGGAGTGCTGGTCGTTGTGAGTCCGCGCGCTGTTGGAGAAAGTCTGGCCGACATCGACCCAGGAGGCGGTACCGGTCGGCGCCTGCGCGATGGTGATGAGACCGGCGTACAGCACGTCCGTGGGCACTCCGCCGACGTTCCGGCTGGAGGCGGCGAGGTATGCGTCGTAGTAGTACTGGCTCCAGTTGTAGCTGCCGCTTCCATTGGGGAAAGTGGCGGTAATATCCGTCCACGTCCCTCCGGCATCGGTGCTCTTGAAGATCTTGTTGTCCTCCGGCACCATCAGGTAGACGGTGTTCGGGTCCACCACAGAGGGGGCAATAGCCAGCGGATTGTAGTAGTCACGGGTGGTGGAAGGCGCGGTGAGCTGCGTCCACGTAGCTCCGCGGTCCGCGGACCGCCAGAGCTGCGGCCCCACCAGTCCACCGTCGATGGACGCGGCGGCGTAGTAGTAGCGCTGTCCGGACGCGCTCTTGGCGCCGTACTTCACGGCATCCCAGGGTGCGGAGGTGGAAAGTACCTGCGTCCAGGTGGTTCCGCCGTCCCTGGACTGCCAGATCTTTCCCCAGAACACGGGAAACCGTCCCGGAGCTACGGTGATGGTGTTGTGGTCCTCCGGATCGATGAGGATGTCCTTGACGCACAGGCCGGCGAACTGGCTGCCGCCGATGACGGACCACGTGGTACCGCCGTCCGTGCTCTTCATGATGCCGAAGCCGAGTCCGCCGAACCCGTCGAAATCGCCTGTTCCGACGTACAGGATGTTGCTGTTGGTGGGGTCTACCGCGATGCTGCTCACCTGCAGGCTCCGCCAGGCATCGCTCAGCGGGGCCCAGTGCGCGCCGGAGTCCGTGGACTTCCACAGCCCGCCGCCGGCCGCGCCCAGGTAGTAGGTTCCGGCGTGGGTCGGGTCGAACGCCAGCGCGTTCACGCGCCCGCTGATATTCCCCTGGCCATAGTAGATCTGGTAGGGTACCGGCAGGTTATGGGGTCCCATGAAGCTCCACTTGCTGCCCAGTCCGCGGGCGCCGAAACCGCCGCCCGCGCTGCCGATGATGGCGCGGGGCATCTGTGCCCGGTGCGCGATGCCGTCTGGGTAGACGGACCAATTGATGCTGTCATGGGGGAACGAGCGCTGGTGAAGGAAGTATAGGTAAGCGCCCCAAAAGTCCACGCCCGAGTCCTCTTCGCGCTCCATGGACTTCCCGTGGCCCGCGAAGCCTCTCCGGTGCGATCCACGATCGGCTTCAGACTTCTTGTGGCTGGCATCCTCGTCTCTGGACTCGACCTTTCTCCTGAGCTCTTCTACATACTTGCGGAGCGCCGATTCGGATGCGGCCAGCGGGAGAGGGAGCTGTTTGGCGGCCGGGCCGACACCGCCTGAGTGGGGGGTTGAACCTCTCTGCCCCTGTACGGCGACAGCCGGACAGAGCGCCCCCAGGGCCACGAGTGTCCAGAGGTGCTGGCGCGGCGCCCGCGGAAACGATCCCGTCATGGAGACCTCCTTACGGTAGGGATAGATAGCTATTGTTGGTGAATGCGGCTGCGGTTCTGAGGCGGCTGCGTCTCAACGACTCTATAGCTATCATACAGTGTCGGGCACGAACGCGCCGGATAGGGACTACCCAGGTATTCCACCTATCCGGTATGCTCGAGCCCGTAACCACGGCACCGGCGTACTCCGCCACTGTGTAGATTGTGATTCCGTCCGTAGGATCGACGGTCGTGGCGCCGTAGCCCCCCAACGGTTGCGTGAGCCGCCGAAGGTGTTGGTATAGGCGCCGAGGCCCGCTTTGAATGGGGTGATGGCCTGCAGGGTGCCGAGCGGGTTCTGTTGCACTGATACTGCGCGGTTGCGGGATTGTCCTGCCTGGCGGCTGCGATCCGCCATGGTGGCGAGCGCCATCTCCTGCCGCTGTGTCTCCGGCCGGTCCCGCACCCTCTGCTGAAGGAGCCGCCGGAGGGTGACTGTATCGGCTGCGGCGATCACCGCCTCCTGAGAGCTCACTGTATGGCGCTGCTCCTCTTCCACCACAATTTGACGGAATTCCGTCAAATTGTCACTGTTTGAATCCATTGCTAGGGCGGAGCCGGATGCGGACGACCCGGACTCCTTGCCTGCAATGTTGGCGTCCCCCGAGAGCTCTGCTTTCGCCCGATTCGCGTCTCTCTGCGCTGCCAGCCGGGCACTCTGCATCTCACGGGGAAGCGGCCACCGCCGATCCGGCGGCAGCGTTCCGTCTGCTGCGTCCGCAAGGAATCGGAGGCGGACCTCCTCCGGTTCCGGCGCAAGCGCCTGGTATATGCCCCAGGAGAGGCCGGCGAGGCGCGCGCAGTATGGAAACCGCTCGGCCACGTAGCCGTAGCGTCGGAGCGGCCTTCGGCCGCGGAGACGGAATGCGGCCCAGGTGCGGGGAAAGACCTCTCGCACGAGCCTCCGCGGCC
>CAYNFH010000143.1:0-17279 GCA_964396385.1 uncultured Chthonomonadaceae bacterium
GATCCAATGCCGCGACGGCGCGGCAGACCTCGCAAAGCGAACCGCCTCCAGCCGAACCCTCGACTGGAGGCGGTTCGCTTTGCGGGCATTACACGGTCCGTTGGGAGATACGTTGGAAACAAACCCGCAGCCCCGCAACCCGTCATCCCGGGCGGGCTTCCGCTTAGCGGAGCGAGCGAGCGCAGCTCCGCGGCCCGCCAAGCGACGGACCTGCTCTGCGGTAACAACTCGTACTCCGTAGCTTCAGAACCCGAACCGCCCCAGCCTGTCATCCCGAGCTCCGCGCGGGATCTGCTTTACGGTAGCTGTGCGTACTCTGCCGCAAAAGCGGAGACCCTCCCTAGCTCTCGCAATGACAAACCGGCTATCCGCCCAGCGGCACTATCCACACGTTCCGGAACTGCACCGGATCGTGGTCGCCCTGCAGGATAAGCGGACCCGTCTTGGTCATCTCCTTATACTGGCCGTACTGGATTCCAGTCATCCCGGAGAACTCCTCGTTGTTCTGCACGAGTACTCCGTTCTGGAACACCGTGGCCCGCGGATTCTCCGTCAGCTTGCCCGTGCCGTCAAAGCGCGGGGCGCGGAAGATTATGTCGAAGGTCTGCCAATCTCCCGCCTTGCGGCATGCGTTGACCATGGGCGGCTTCTCGTCGTAGAACGCGGCGCACTCATGCTTCTCCGGCTGCTTGCCGTACGAGTTCAGGATCTGCACCTCGTACCGGCCCTGGAGTCCCACGCCGCTGTTGCCGTGACCCCTCGGATTGCCGTTTTCGTCCGCCGGGCACCGGAATTCCACGTGGACGTACGCGTCCCTATACTCGTGCTTCGTGGAGATGTCGTGCCCATTGGGTGTCGCGATCCCGCCGGCAACCGTCCACCCGGCTGGATTGGTGCTGTACCGCTCGTACCAGAGGTCGTGGATTTGGTCCTGGTCCCCGCTGAACAGCACCACCGCGCCGGCCGGCGGCCGCCCCGCCATCAGAAGCGCGACCTGGTCCGGCGCTGCGCACCGCCACTTCTCCGCCCGGCCGCCTTCCGCAGCCGTCACTATAGTGGCGCACGCGAACACTGCGGCCAGCACGTAGCCAAGCTTCGCTCGTACCATGAATGTCCCCCCCTCGTAAAAGCAAAACTGTCCGTCTACGTATACCCGCCAGACACACCGTAAGTCCCCCTCCGCCGCGACCTTCAACCTTCAACCCTCAACCTTCAACCAGGCCCCTTGACAACCACCCGCCCGGTCTGATATTCTGGCCGGGTACATTAATCGGTTCACCTTAATCGGTTAAGGATCAGGAAAGTGCCGCCAACCATCCACGACGTGGCCCAGCGCGCAGGCGTCTCCAAAGCCACCGTTTCCTATGTCCTCAACGGTCGCGAGACGCGGATCAAGATCACCGAGCGGACTCGGAACCGGATCTACGACGCCGCGCGCGAGCTGAACTACCACCCCAACGCCCTCGCCCGCGGGCTGGCGCAGGCCCGCACCGAAACCGTAACCCTCGTCATGCAGTACGCCCGCATCTTCTCCGGCTGGTCCGGATTCACGAATCAGATGATGCGGGGCGCCTCGGAGGCCGCCTTTCAGGCGGGTTACGATCTGATGCTCCACACGAAGGAGCAGTCCTGCCTGGATCAGGAAGTGGCGGCGCTAACCGATGGCCGTGCGGACGGCGCTTTGCTCCTGAGGGACGCGGACGATCCGCTCGCGGAACGGCTGCTGGAGCGGGGCTTTCCCGCCGTCCTCATGTTCACAAACTCCGACCATCCGGACGTATGGCAGGTCGATTGCGACAACGTGACCGGCGGTTACCTCGCCACCAATTACCTGTTAGAGCTCGGCCATCGCCGGATTATGCATCTGGCAGGCGTGCCGCGATCCGCTTCGGCCCGCGACCGCAAGCTCGGCTATGAGCGCGCGCTCCGCGATGCCGGCATCGCGCTCCGACCAGACTGGTGCGTAGAGATGCCGTACGGCGGGG
Organism: uncultured Chthonomonadaceae bacterium; assembly: GCA_964396385.1. Taxonomy (GTDB): domain Bacteria; phylum Armatimonadota; class Chthonomonadetes; order Chthonomonadales; family CAJBBX01; genus CAYNFH01. Next base: position 1,986 of record CAYNFH010000143.1, read on the forward strand.
CCAGCTTCGATGAAGTGGCGTGTGCCCTGCGACAGCCGGACCGGCCAACCGCGCTGTTCGCCTGGTCCGACGATGTGGCCGTCGCGGCACTCACCATGGCACGCTCCGTCGGGTTAAGGGTACCGGTGGACCTGTCGGTGATAGGCTACGACTCGACCGAGCTGTGTGGCTACACCAATCCGACTCTCACCAGCATGCGCCAGCCCATCTATGAGATGGCTGCGAAAGCATTTGGACTGCTCGTTCGGCAGATTCGCGGAGAAGAGGTTTCAGAGCGGCGCATCCAGTTTACTCCGGTGCTGGATGAGCGTGCCTCGTGCGCTCATCCACCGCGTGAAACAGGAGGTAACTCATGAAGCAGAGCATCGATCCCAAGATCGGGATCGGAATCATCGTCGTTATTATTCTCGTAGTGCTGTTCTTCGCGTGGAAGCAGTTCGCGCCCAAGTCCGGCACCGTGACGGCGGCCGAAGCGGGCCTCGGCAAGCCTGTCTACCCGCATATTCCGGCCGGAAACTCGCCGAGCAACCCCGCGCCCGGGCAGGGCGGTGCTCCGGCAGCGCCGAGCAACGGCCCATAGTCCAACACCTCACCCATGCCGGCGCGGTGACTATGTCGCTGTGTCCGGCGCCACTCCATGGAAAGGAGCGCAATACGCAATGAAGCCAGTTAAGCTCTATCGCAAGGCGCCGGGGTTCACCCTGATCGAGTTGCTTGTCGTCATCGCCATCATCGCGATCCTCGCGGCAATCCTGTTCCCGGTCTTTGCCCAGGCGAGAGAGGCGGCGCGCACCATTAGCTGCGCGTCGAACTTCAAGCAGATCACTCTAGCCTTCCGGATGTACAGCCAGGACTACGACGAGACCTTCCCGACGAGGCGGATCCTCACCGGGAACGGCAATCCGGTGTATGGGAACTGGAAGCATGAGGTGCAGCCGTACATCAAGAATTTCCAGATCTTCGTCTGCCCCTCTAACCCGGCAGCACGCGTGTACGATGAGACCGATAACAGCACGGGTACCAAGTACGTACCCGCAGTCCAGAACACGACGCGGCGCGGCTACTTCTACCTGAACGCCTTCTATAAGTCCAGCGCGTCCGTAGGAAGCGGGGATTGGTGGAGCGGTTACCAGTACTCCGAAAACGCGTTTGACTTTCCGTCCAACTCTCTGCTAATCTCGGAGAACAAGGATATCTTCCCCGATTATGGACCCTGGATCGACTTCATCCCGAACTGGGGCCTTTCCGGGGCCAACTGGGGAGCCCGCCACAAAGGCAGCGACCTCGCCGTCAATATAGGCTTCGTGGACGGGCACGTGAAGTGGACGAAATGGGATGCTGCCTGCGCGCCCAGTAACTCCGACGGAACGAACATGTTCATGTACAATCCCAAGAACATGACCTATGGGACCTTCGACCTCTCCTGGATCGACACGTTCTGCCAGGATCTAAGAAAGGCGGAAGCCACGAATCCGAATCTGTAACGCGGAATGATCTCGCTCTGCCTCATTCTGGCCTGCGGCGTCCCCTCGGCGCCGCAGGCCGTCTCTTCTGATAGCGTCACGTCCATTCGGCAGCACAAGCCGGCAAGGAAAGGGTCCCGCGACACGTGGCAAACGGAGCTGCTTGACAGCGTTCAACGGCGAGCCTTCCGGTTCTTCTGGGAGCAGGCGGACGCCGCGACGGGCCTCGTCAAGGACCGGGCCGGCAACTTCGGACCCGACGACTACACCGTCGCCTCCATCGCCTCCACGGGATACGCGCTCGCGTCCCTGCCCATCGCCGTCGAGCGGCACATGGTCCCTAGAGATCAGGCGCAGCAGCGCGCTGAGCAGACGCTCACCTTCATCCTGGATAAGATGTCGAACGTCCACGGCTGGTACTACCACTTCGTGGACATGCACACCGGCGCGCGCGTGTGGAGCTGCGAGCTTTCCTCCATCGATACCTGCCTCCTCGTGGCGGGAGCCCTGGTCTGTGGCCAGTACTTCCACGGCACGCCGGTACAGGCGCTGGCCAACCGGCTCTATGACGGCATGGACTGGACCTGGATGCACACCAATGGTGGCGCGCGTCCGGAGAAAGTGCTGGTCTCCATGGGATGGAAGCCCGAATCCGGCTTCCTGAACGGCGACTGGAGCTCCTACTGCGAGCTGATGCTCCTGTACCTGCTGGGACTCGGAGCCAAACGCGGCGCGCTCCCGCCAGCTAGCTGGGACGCCTGGAAGCGGCCGCTCTATGAGTACGGAGGCCTGGAAACCCTGGCCGGAGGACCCATCTTCCTGCACGAGATGGCCCACGAGTTCTACAACTTCAAAGGCCTCAGGGACCGGTTGGGCTACGACTACTGGGTCAGCTCTCTCCACGCCACCGAGATGAACCGCAAGTACTGCATCGACCTGGCGCCCAGGCGCAAGACGTACGGACCGAACGTGTGGGGGTTGAACGCGAGCGACGGGCCCAAGGGCTACACGGCTTATGGTGTCCCGCAGCCGGAGGACGGGACGGTCTCACCAACCGGGGCGGTGGCCGCCTTGCTGTTCATCTCAAAAGACGCCATAGCTGCAGGGGAGGCCATACGGACGAAGTACGGACGGCAAGTCTGGGGCCGCTATGGCTTCAGCAACGCGTTCAACGTGGACGCGGGCTGGTACGACAAGGACGTGATCGGCATCGACCTGGGGATGGCGATGCTGGGAATAGAGGACTATCGCACGGGTCTGGTATGGAAGCTCCTGGCCAGTCACCCGGCTACGGGCCGGGCCATGAAGGCTGCCGGCCTCCACGCCATCCCGGAGCGTGAGCCGCGCCCTCTCAGAGTCCAGCCATCTCCGTGAAGAACTGCTCCAGAATGCGCCGGTGGAGGGGAACCAGGGGGTAGTTGTCCCATTCGTCCGGTCCGAGGAGCGCCATGCCCTGCCCCTCCCGGAGCGTCAACCGCTCCACCGGCACCTCCAATGGCGCGGCAAAGAAGAAACGCTCGCGGTCGCCCGCCACCTCGTGATAGACCAGCCGCAGAGGACCCGTAAGATCGAGCTCCAGCTCCTCCCGAATCTCGCGCCTCGCGCCCTCCTCAGGAGTCTCGGAGGACTCTACGTGTCCGCCGAAGACGGCCCACCAGCCGGCATACGGCAGGCCCGGCCTGTCGTCCCGATGCTGGAGCAGGGCCGTGCCTTCCCGGTAAAGGATAACCCCCGCTACGCGGACAGGGTCCACGGTAGTGCCCCTCAACGAGAACGACCGAGACCCCGGCTTTCCCGGGGCCTCGGTCGTTCTGCAGTGGATAATGGAATGATATAGTACAAGAGCTAACGGTCTAACGCCCGAAGCGCCGCGGCGAGCTTGGCTGCGATCCTCTTCTCCTGGTCGCCCTCTACCTGATCGGTCGATAGGAACACGGCTAAGAGCACCTGCGCCTCATCTTCCGTCAGCCAGAGAGGAACCTCTCGAACTATTCGTCGGGAGCGTTCGGGCGGTGGGTGCAGTACGCCCACCGGCTGCATCCTCTCTCCTTTCCGGCCGCCCTCCCAATCGACTGAAGCACGGCAACTATCCTCACTCCATTGTACCACGCCGGACCGTTAGCCGGCAAACTCAAACGGTGACTTGCGCCTCCTTCTCCTCCGATTGCGCGGGTACCGGAGCGGCACCGGACCGCGCAGCGGCGGCGACTGCCCGGTCATGCTCGCTCGCAAGGAGGGTGAGCGCGTCCACCAGAATGGCCATGTCCTGTCGGCTCATCCTCTGGAACTCTACGCCGTACTCCCAGAGTCCGCCCGGCGAGCGCTCCGCCCGGCTGATCGCGGCGGTGCATCGGAAGAACTTCATACGACCCACGGAGACGTCCATTTCGATCTGCTCGCCCGTCTTGTACCTGATGTTCGTGGCGAAACAGACGCCGTTGCAGCAGACATTCGACGTTACCGCGACCGCTAGCTTCCCTCCGGGGCGGCGATGCGTCACCTGCCACTGTGCGGGAATCCGCTCGTCCGCGCGCCGGTCCTTGAACGGCCAGGTTTCCAGATTGACTTCAGACATTGGGTGCTCCTTATCTCTAATGCGGCCTCAAAGAAGCCCCATAAGGCGCTGCCGCCGTCGGGGGCGACGAGAGTGCTCATCACGCCGATTGTTCCTCCCGGCCGGGCCATAGGCTGCCCGCAACTGTGCCGGAACATTGTCGGCGTGGCCGAAGGCCGTGGAGGATACCGGCTCCTACGAGCGAAGGTGGAGAGGGAGGGATTGAGACAATGCAGAGAGTGGGGCTGCTGATCCGCGTCAAGCCGGAGAAGCTGGAAGAGTATCGGGAGCTGCACCGGCGCGTGTGGCCGGAGCTGCTTGCAGAGCTGAGGGCGGCGGGGATCCGCAACTACAGCCTGTGGCTGCGGTCGGATGGACAGGAATTCGGCTACCTGGAGTGTGACAACTGGCAGGCGGCTTGCGCCTATCTGGACAAGTCTGAAGTGCACACTCGCTGGCAGGAGCTCATGCAGGATTACCTGTACAGCCCCACGGATTCCAGCCAGGGGGGCCAGCCCGTGGAGCTGCTGGAGATGTCCTTCCTGATGGAGTGAACCTCCCTAACCCCCTCCTTGGTAAGGAGGGGAACCGCGCGGAGGCGAGAAGCTCCCTCCCCTTACGAAGGGGAGGGTTGGGGAGGGGTGAATCACGCGGAGGAGATCGGCGGCCCCATGACCAACTGACCGGCAGTGCCCTTACCCTGGTCCGCCGGAGCGTCCTTTGCAAGAGCAGCCGTTCCTTTCCCTGAGTGAGCTGAACCTGGAGATCCGCGCCGTCCTGGAGGCGGCGATGCCGGATGAGTACTGGGTCACCGCGGAGGTGGCCGAGATCTCGCCCCCCAGAAACCGGCACCGCTACCTCCAGCTCGTAGAGAAGACGGACGACGGCGTCGTCGCGCAGGCCCGCGCCACCATCTGGGCCTCGCGGGCATTCCTCGTGGAGGAGTTCGAGGAGGCCACGTGCGAGTCGCTCAAGCCCGGCATGGAGGTGCTGCTGAAGGTCCGTGTGCGCTACCACGAGGTGTACGGCCTCAGCCTCGACATCCTGAACATCGACCCAACATACTCACTGGGCGGGCTGGCGAAGCGGAAGCGCGAGACGCTGGACCGGCTGGCGCGCGAAGGTCTGCTGACGCTCAACAGCTCGCTAGAGCTGCCGCTCGCGCCGCAGCGTGTGGCGGTGATCTCCTCGGCCAGCGCTGCCGGACTCAGCGACTTCATCCTGCACCTGGAGAAGAATCCGCACGGCTTCCGGTTCACCTATGCGCTCTTCCCCGCCGCCGTGCAGGGCGCCGATGCGGAGGAGTCGATTGCGGCCGCGCTGGCGGATGTCTCCACCTGCGCGCACCTCTTCGATGTGGCGGTCCTGGTCCGCGGAGGCGGCTCCCAGGTGGACCTCTCCTGCTTCGACTGCTACGGCGTGGCGGCGGCAATCGCCCGCTGCCCCATTCCCGTGATCACCGGCATCGGTCACGAGAAGGACGAGACCGTGGCGGACATGGCGGCGCACACGCGCGTAAAGACACCAACCGCCGCGGCGGAGCTGCTCATTGGGGCCGTGCTTGAGGTGGACTGCAGGCTCGCGGAGCTTCTGGAGGATACGATGGCCGCAGTGCGTGAAAGACAGCGGCGGGACCGGCTGGAACTACAGTCGCTCGCGCAGCGGCTGGCGACCATTGTGTGCGGCCGTGTGGCCGGCCAGGAGCGCGGGATCGATAGAGCCGGCTGGCGGCTGGCCGAACAGGTGGAGCGGCAACTGTGCGGGCAGGAAGTCCGCATCGCCGCGGCCCGCGCCCGGATGGCGGCCGTGACGCCGGAACGGCTGGCGCGGGAAGACGAGAGGTGCGCCAGGGCATCGGCGGATATGTCCGCCCATGCGCGGGAACGCTTGGCGAGCGCGGATTCCATGTTGTCTCAATCCGAGCGGGCGCTGCGCCACCTGGACCCTCGGGAGGTCCTGCGGCGAGGATACAGCATCACGCGCGTCGCCGGGCGCATCGTCCGCGAGGCTAGCGAGCTGTCAGCCGGAGATGAGATCCACACGGAGCTGCTATGCGGCTCCGTTCTGAGCCGCGTGGACGCTGTCATGCAGGATGAAGGTGAAGCTGGGCCCTCAACGCCCAACGCCCAGCGCCTAACGCCCATCCAGGAGATTGACCGTGGCGGATAAGGAGCTGTCTTACGGACAGGCGCTGGAGCGGCTCGAGGAGATCATCGACCGCGTCGAGCAGGGCGACATCGGGGTGGACGAGCTGGGCGCCTCCGTCAAGGAGGCCGTGGCGCTGGTGAAGTCCTGCCGCGACCGCCTCCGTTCCGCCCGCGAAGACGTGGAGCAGGCGCTCAAAGAACTCGAGGACGAGCCCCCCGCGGCTGCTCCCATGGCCGAGAAGGACATATTTCCCCCCTCCCCAAGTTAAGGTAATACTCTAGGTGGCGAGCTTGGGAGCCAGGAGGCGATCATGGCGGTTGTCACTCGATTGAAGGTCAATGGGCAGGCGAGGGAGGTCCGCGTGGACCCGGAGAAGAGCCTGCTCAGCGTGCTGCGGGAGGACCTGGAGCTGACGGGGCCCAAGTACGGGTGCGGCGAAGGCCAGTGCGGCGCCTGCACCGTGCTAATCGACGGCGTCGCGACCCGTAGCTGCATTACGCCTCTCGCCGGGGTGGAGGGCAAGAGCGTCACCACCATTGAGGGCCTCCAGCAGAACGGCCACCTCCACCCGGTGCAACAGGCGTTCCTGGAGGAGGACGCACTCCAGTGCGCCTACTGCACCCCTGGCATGATCATGGAGGCGGTCGGCCTGCTGCGCAAGAACCCGCACCCCTCCGAGCAGGAGGTCATCCGCGGGATGCAGGGCAACCTCTGCCGCTGCGGCGCATACAGGCGCATCGTGGCAGCCATCCGGCGCGCCGCCTCGCAAGGAGGGCAGAAAGCATGAACGGCCCAACTGCGCCTACCCCGCGCATCTTGGATTCCGATCCATCAACTATCAACTATCAACCACCAACCGAATTGGAACGCTACGAGCTCATCTCCCAGCCCTCCCGCCGGTTCGGGATCGCGCGGCGGGAGTTGTTCAAGATCCTCGGCACCGGCATCATTGTGCTGGCCGCCTCGGGGCCCGCGGCGGCAGGGCAGGAGGCCGGCGGCCAGCGCAGGCGCGGTGGCGGGTTCGGCCAGCCGGTGCCTCAGGACGTGGGCGCCTGGATCCACATTGGAGAGGACCGGGGAGTCACCGCGTTTACCGGCAAGGCGGAGGTGGGCCAGAACATCCGTACGTCGCTCTCCCAGGCCGTGGCCGAGGAGCTGCGCGTGCCGGTTGCCTCGATCCGGCTGCAGATGGCCGACACCGACCTGTGCCCGTTCGATATGGGCACCTTCGGGAGCCGTACCACGCCGACCATGAACCTGTTACTGCGCCGGGCAGCCGCGGCGGCACGGGAGCTGCTGGTGGACCTCGCCGCCAGGCAGTGGCAGGTGGACCGCGCGACCCTCACCGCTGCCGATGGAAGCGTGCGCGACGCGGGCGGAGCCCACGCGGCCACCTACGCGGAGCTATCGAAAGGGCAGAAGCTGACGGCGGCCATCTCCGCCGGGGAGCCCGAGCCGCCGGACCAGTGGAAAGTCGCGGGCACCTCCGTGCCGAAGCTGGACGGCCGCGCCTTTGTGACTGGAGTCCATCAGTATACGTCGGACGTGAAGCGACTCGGCATGCTCTTCTCCAAAGTGCTCCGTCCCCCGTCGTTCGGCGCGACGCTCGCGTCGCTCGATACCCACGCCGCGGAAGCCATACCCGGTGTCCAGGTGGTGCGGGACGGCGACTTCGTGGGCGTCGTCGCTCCGGACTCATACGCCGCCCAGCTTGCGCTCGATGCGCTCAAGGCCACCTGGCGCGAGAAGCCGCAGCTCGCCGGCAAGGATCTGTACGCGCATCTCAGGTCGAGCGCCGCAAACGGGGGCGACCAGGGAGCGCACGTACAGGGCTCCATGGAGCAGGGGCTGCGCGCGGCGGACAAGACGCTCAAGCAGACCTACACGATCGCGTACATCGCCCATGCTCCGCTGGAACCGCGCGCGGCCGTCGCCGAGTGGAATGGAGACAAGCTCACCGTCTGGACCGGCACCCAGCGGCCGTTCGGCGTCCGGTCGGAGTTGGCGCAGTTCTTCCGAATCCCGGAATCCAGCGTTCGCGTCATCACTCCCGATACCGGCTCCGCCTACGGCGGGAAGCACACCGGCGAGTGCGCGGTGGACGCCGCCCGCATGGCGAAGGTGGCGGGAAAGCCGGTGCGCTTGGTCTGGACCCGCGAAGAGGAGTTCACGTGGGCCTACTTCCGTCCCGCCGGGGTCATCGACGTAACGGCCGGCGTGACGAAGGACGGCAAGCTCGTGGCGTGGGAGTTCCACAACTATAACTCGGGACCGTCCGCCATCCAGACGCCTTACAGCGTCCCTAACCAGCGGATCCAGTTCCACGAGGCGGACTCGCCGCTCCGGCAGGGCTCCTACCGCGGACTTGCGGCCACGGCCAACCACTTCGCGCGCGAGACTCACATGGACATGCTCGCGGATGCCGCCGGCATGGAGCCGCTAGAGTTCCGGCTCAAGAACCTGGACGATGAGAGGCTCAAAGCCGTCTTTCGGGCCGCGGCGGACCGGTTCGGGTGGGGCAAGGGCGCCCCTCCAGCAGGACACGGATACGGGATCGCCGGGGGCACGGAGAAGGGAGGGTATGTCGCCACCTGCGCCGAGGTGTCCGTCAATCGGGGAGGCGCTCCGCGCGTGCTGCGCCTCGTGACCGCCTTTGAGTGCGGGGCCGTGGTGAACCCGGAGCAGCTCAGGAACCAGATCGAAGGCGCGGCCATGATGGGCCTCGGCGGCGCGCTGTTCGAGGCCATCCAGCTCGATAATGGGAAGATCCTCAACCCCCGGTTCTCACGATATCGCGTGCCCAGGTTCGGCGATGCTCCCCGCGTCGAGGCGGTGCTCGTGGACTGGAAGGACATCCCGCCGGCCGGCGCGGGCGAGACGCCCATCGTGGCCGTCGCGCCAGCCGTCGGCAATGCCCTGTTCCGCGCCACCGGCGTGCGCCGCCACACCATGCCGCTGCTGTGATGCCGCGACTTCTGGCGGGCGGCCACACAGGGCCGCCCCTACGCACCACATTTATCCTGATCCTGGCGGTTGTCGGTCTCGTAGCGGCTCAGGGATCCCAGCCCGGTGCCGACTGGGGCGTACCGGCACCGTACCGGGGCCGCATTCTGGACCACCGTCGGCGCGGTTTTCGGCAGAAGCTCCTCGCCATCACCATTGACGACGGCCCGGATCCGGTCCTCACGCCACGCAATCTGGACACTCTGAAAGCCCACGGGGCGCACGCCACCTTCTTCGTCCTGGGGCAGAACGCAGCGCGCCATCCGGAGCTTCTCCGCCGCATGGTGGCTGAGGGCCATGCCGTGGGCAGTCACACCTATACCCACGCGCTGCATCCCGATAGGTCCACGGCGGAGCAAGAGCTGGCCAGGACCGCCGCCGTCATCCAGCGCGCCACCGGCCGGCGGCCCGTGCTGTTCCGCCCTTCCGGCGGCAGCCGATCGAGCTGGACCACACGCCTTGCCCTCCAGCAAGGGTATGTGGTGGTCCTCTGGACCATCTCCTCGGCCGATACGGCGACCCACTCGCCGGACGTTATCGCCAACAACATCATCCACACGCCGAGCCCCGGCGACATCGCTCTGATGCACGACTCGGCCACCAAGGCCGCCACGGCCCAGGCACTGCCGCGCATCCTGGATGAGCTCGGCCGGTCGGGTTGGCGCTTTGTCACCGTTCCGGAGCTGATGCGCGCCTGGGACGCCGCGGCCCCCCACGGCTCCCACACTCCCATACTCCCACACGCCCACACTTCTTCCTGAACTGTCGCTCGGCGCAGAGCGTCTTCCAGGGTGAGGAACTGTCGCGGTCCTGAGTGGCCGCAAAGCAGGGAGGTATTGGAGATGGACCAGAGGCTTCAGGGTAAGCGCGTTGCCATCCTGGTGGATAATGGCTTCGAGCAGGCAGAGCTTGCGGAGCCGCGCAAGGCGCTCGACCAGAGCGGCGCCCAGAGCTTTGTCGTCTCGCCGCAACAGGGCCAGGTAAAGGGCTGGCAGCACGATAAGTGGGGCGATAGCTTTCCGGTCGAAGTGCCGCTAGACAGCGCGCAGTCCGACAACTTCGATGCGCTGCTGCTGCCTGGTGGCGTAATGAATCCGGACAAGCTGCGAATGAACCCGAAGGCGGTGCAGTTTGTGCGGTCGTTCTTTGATGCGGGCAAGCCCATCGCGGCGATCTGCCACGGCCCCTGGACGTTGGTGGAGGCGGACGTGGTGCGGGGCAAGACCCTCACCTCCTGGCCGTCGCTGCAGACGGACATCCGCAATGCGGGCGGCAAGTGGGTCAACGAGCAGGTAGTCACGGATCAGGGAATTGTCACGAGCCGCAAGCCGGACGATATTCCAGCCTTCAATCAGAAGATGGTCGAGGAGTTCGCCGAAGGAGTGCACAAGGCGCGCAAGGCAGCGTAACAGGTGTGGGAGTGTGGGGGTGTGGGTGTGGCCGGAATCCGGGCTCCCATACCCCCATACTCCCATACTGCGGATGCTCCCGCAGCGAGAAAGGTGACCCAAATGAGCGATTACGGGATCGTATTTGAAGACCGTGTGGACGCCGGACGTCGACTGGGCGCGGCGTTGACCGAATATGCGGGCGAGGACACCATCGTCCTGGCGCTGCCGCGGGGCGGCGTGGAGGTGGGAGCGGAGGTCGCTCGGATGCTTGGCGCCCCGCTGGATGTCATTGTGGCCCGGAAGATCGGCGCGCCGGGACATCCGGAACTCGGCATCGGCGCCGTCGCGCCCGGGGGAATCCGTGTGGTGGACCAGTTTGCCGTCCGGTACCTCGGCGTGACTGACGAGCAGATCGATCGCATTGCCGCGGAAGAGGAGCAGGAGATGGACCGGAGGATCCGGGCCTACCGCGGCGAACGGCCTGCACCGGACCTGACCGGCAAGACCGTGATCCTGGTGGACGACGGCCTGGCGACCGGCGTGACCGCGAGGGCGGCGGCGGAGGCGATCCGCCGGCAACAGCCGCGGCGTACCGTACTGGGGGTACCTGTCTGCGCCGCGGAGACGGCCCAGGCGATGCGCGCCATCGTGGATGAAGTGGTGTGCCTATCCACCCCGTACGACTTCCGCGCGGTCGGGCTGTGGTATCGTGACTTTTCACAGCTCGAGGATTCCCAGGTTATCGACCTGCTCCGCCAGGCGCGGGAGCGCACCCACCGCCTGGCGGCCTGATGACGGGTGACGGAGGACGGAAGACGGACGGACGCGGCGTCGCCGGGAACCATGGCGTCCGTCCACCGTCTCCGGTCTTCCGTCCACCTGTCAGGCCGAGGGCCCTCGTTCCATCTGCGGGAACGAGGGCCCTCGGGTCCGGCTAAGTTACGGCTGCACGCTGTCCATTGGAGTCATCCTCCCTCTAGACACCCACGGACAAAAAGCCATTCCGTGTGTGCAGGTACGTAATAAGACGTACGGGGCGTGCGGTTGTTCCACGGATTCTCCGCGTTTTTTACATGGTTCTCAATCCACCGTTTCGGGGAGGGAGCTAACCGGCGGCAGCCGCAGATCGTCGTGGCGGGCCGGCCGGTGGTACCTGCGGAGCCAATAGCGGCGCACAACGACGCGAGTGACCGCGGCGAGGGGCGGCCCGAAGAACATTCCGAGGAGGCCCCCGAACTCCTGCCCGATCAGCAGCACCACGATGATGGTCACCGGATGGAGCTCCATCCGGTCGCCGATAATCTTTGGCATGATGAACTTGCTCTCGGCGAAGTGGAGGAAGGTGAAGAAGATGAGCACGCCGAGGGCCACATAGAACCCCTTGGTGACCAGCGCCAGCAGGATGATCGGGATTCCGCCCAGGATGGGACCGATGATGGGGATGGCGCGGGTGATTCCGGCCAGAACCCCCAGCGTCGTGGAGTAATCCATGCCGATAGCCCACAAGCCCACGCCCACCACCACACCGGCAAGCGCACAGAGAAACGCCTGGCCCACCACGTAGCTGTACATGATCTGGTTGAACCAGTGGATGCCCCGCGCCGCCTCCCTCCGCCCGCGTGGAAGCAGCGCCAGGAACTCGTGCTTCAGCTTCTTGCTGTCGAGCGAGAAGTAGATGGCCAGCACCGGCAGCAGCACTATCTCCACGATGTTCTTCACGGAGCCGACTACAAACTCGAGCACGCCCTGCCCGTACTCGCTCACCTTCGCTCCCACGTCGAACTGGTTGCCCTCACCGCGCTTCTTGAGCTGCTGCTGGACCCAGTTGCGGGTGTTCGGCGGTATCGTCCGCTCGTACCACGCCTGGGCGTCCACCGAGGTCTTGGTGAACCTCCTTTGCAGGGAAGGGTAGCTCTGGGCCAGGTGCTTGGCTTCGGCGATGAAGGGCGTAAGCACAATCCGAGCGCCCAGGTAGGTAAGCGCGCAGAGGAGCACGACGATGTATCCGGTTGCCACCGTGCGCCGCGCGTGCTGTGGACGTCGGGCTCTCGGGAACCGGTGCACGGCCTTGAACCAGGGCTGCCGGCACAGCCAGGAAGCCAGCGGGCGGATAATGTAGGCGAGGATGCCGGCAATCACGATAGAGACGATTACTGCCTTCAGCCGCCAGGCCGCATAGACCACACCCACCACTACGAGCGCGATAATCGCGATGCGCATCACCAGGCGGAGCGCCGCGCGCATCCACGCCTCGGGCCCGTATGGATCTATGGTGTGACGGTCAATCATTGGATAAGGTGAGAGGTGAGAGGTGAGAGGTGCCGGATGCCGGCTCACCCCTCACGTATTATCTGTCACCTGTATTATCGGGAGACTTTGAAGATGGCAAGCGCGGCGATGCAGAGCGCGGCCGTAAAGCCGTAGATCACCCACACGGCCTGCTTGTGCGTGAGGCCCCGGTCCAGGAGCCGGTGATGCAGGTGGCGCCGGTCCGCCATGGTCAGCGGCGCCTTGTTCGCCGCCCTCCTCACCAGGACCACGAAGTAGTCGAAGATCGGCACCCCCAGCACCAGGACGGGTACCAGAACGGAGATCGCCGCGGCTACCTTGAAAGTGCCCATGATGGAGACCGCGGCTAGCATGAGCCCCAGGAACTGTGAGCCCACGGTACTCATAAAGATCTTGGCGGGGTTGTAGTTGTGCCGCAGGAAGCCGATGCAGGCCCCCGCAATGGCCGCGGCCAGAAGGGCGATGCTGGGTCCTTCCGGCTGGTGCGACGCCGCCGCCATCAGCGCCAGCGTACCGGACGAGATGGCGCAGACACCGGCTGCCAACCCGTCCAGCCCGTCGATGGCGTCTACCGTCTTGGTGACCAGGAACACCCAGAAGAGGGTGACCAGGATGCTGGCCGGCATTCCGATGTCGAACCAGTGCCAGTGGCCGGGCGTCTGCGCCGCGAACGGGTTGGTGATGCCCTCGACGCGTACGCCAAAGGCGATGAGCACGCAGCCCGCGGCCAGGATGGCCGCCGCCTGGTAGACGGCACGGAGGTCCTTCAGGTCGTCTAGAATGCCGACGGCTGCGATCAGCGTGCCTGCGACCATAACGCCCGCAAACCGCCAGTTCCACCCGTTGGCGCCGTGCGTAATGATGTGCCGCGAGGTGATGGTGATGCCGGCGGCCGCCAGCACGCCCAGGTAAATGCCAATGCCGCCCCAACGCGGCACCGGGCGGTCGTGGATGTCTCGGGAGCGGGGGATGGCGACGGCGCCGGCCCGAATGGCCAGCTTCAGCACGGCGGGCGTGGCGAGCCAGGTAACGGCCAGGGCGATGAAGAAGGAGAGCGGTACGGCAGTCCCCACCGCGCTCATCGGAGCTTCTCACCCACGCCGCCCGCCTCGGGCCGCAGCCGTATCAGCTCCATCTCCGCCTGATCGAACAGCTCCATGGCGAACTCGTCAGGGTAATCCCCGTCGAACACTACCTTGCGGATGCCCGCGTTGATGATCATCTTCGCGCAGTTGTTGCACGGCTGGCAGGTGACGTAGAGCGTTGCGCCGCGCAGCGAAACCCCGTTGAGCGCGCCCTGGACGATGGCGTTTTGCTCCGCGTGCAGCGTGCGAATACAGTGCCCGTCCTGCATCTTGCATCCTACTTCTGTACAATGCGGAAGGCCGTGTGGCGCCCCGTTATACCCTGTCGTCAGGATGCGGCGATCCAATACAACTACGGCGCCGACGAGCCGCCGGTTGCACGTGGCGCGGGTCGAGACATCCCGCGCGATCCGCATGAAGTACTCGTCCCAGCTCGGACGCTCGGGCATCAGGCCACGCCGTCCGTGAGCGGGAAGCGGGCCGTCAGAGCGCGTACCTCCCTACGCACGGAATCCAGGACGCTCTCATCGCCCAGATGGGAGAGCGCCCGGTCTATCAGCTCGGCGACTACCGGCATCTCCGGCTCCCGGAATCCGCGCGTCGTTACGGCGGGAGTTCCGATGCGGATCCCGCTGGTGCGCCATGGCTTCTCCGGGTCGCCCGGGATCATGTTCCGGTTGACCGTGATGCCCACCTTGTCCAGCTCCACCTCCGCCTTCCGGCCGGTCACGCCCTTCGGCCGGAGGTCGCACCAGATGAGGTGGTTGTCCGTACCTCCGGAGACCAGCTTCCAGGCGATGCCGGTGAACGCCTCGCCCAGGGCGCGCGCATTGCGCCGGATCTGCGCCTGGTAGTCCCGGAAATCCGGTTGCAGCGCCTCCTTGAACGAGACCGCCTTGGCTGCGATGACATGCATGAGCGGACCGCCCTGCATGCCCGGGAAGACCGCCTTGTCGATGGCCTCGGCGTACTCCGCGGTGGTGAGAATGAGGCCGCCGCGAGGACCGCGCAAAGTCTTGTGCGTGGTCGTTGTCACGAACTGGGCGTGCGGGATAGGGGAGGGGTGCTCGCCGGCCGCGACCAGTCCCGCGATGTGGGCCATGTCCACCATGAGCTTGGCCCCCACGGAGTCCGCAATCTGGCGGAAGCGCGCAAAGTCGATGATCCGTGGATAGCAGCTCGCGCCGGCCACGATCAGCTTCGGCCGGTGCTCCTGAGCGAGGCGCTCCACCTGGTCATAGTCGATCCGGCCCGTCTCCAGGTCCACGCCGTAGTGGATGGGCCTGTAGAGCGTTCCGGAGAAGTTGACGGAGGAGCCGTGCGTCAGGTGACCGCCTTCGGACAGGCTCATGGCCAGGTAG